>DDJR01000034.1:0-6680 GCA_002339135.1 Flavobacteriales bacterium UBA2619
CAGACAAAAGATTTGATTTACCGTCTGATTGACTGTTCACCTGTCATTCATCAACACCCATTACATTGTTTGGCGCATGCTTCACTTTGCAAATTTCCCCATGGATCTGTGAAGCTAGCCTCACCATTTTTTTACTTATGCACCCCCCAAATACGAGCAAAAAAAGCGTCGATGTAGTCTTGACTTTCACCTTCTGGGGGACCAACAAGCGTTTCAACCATTTCATATGCCCCATCTTCTTCTTCAAGCAGAAAACTGAAAATATAATCTGTTTTGTTACCTTCTTTGTCGAAATAGGCACCAAACCTCAAGTCATTAAACAACAATTCGCCATCAACTTTGTTGATGCTGAAATAATTGTCACTGAACCAGCGCAACGAGGTGATGGTGGGATCTGAATCAAGGTTTTTAATCAGGTGATGCTGCTTCTCGACTCTAGAGAATTTTACAGGAACGGTATCGTAAAATGAGTAAAGCCCTACATAATAGGCATCGTTCGCATCCACAGTACACGACCAGAGCACATTGTTGAATATCGTTGGTGAAGTGATCATTCGGCTCACCTCTATGTTTTGAGCTTTCAGTTCATTCTCAAAAACTGTCTGCACTCTTGATTTATTGTATACCGTAAATAAAAGATAACTTGTGCTTAATACCAAACCCAAGTAATTGACAACCCTCCTTGTTTTCTTGGTCCTTACCATAAACCCCGCAATTACAAGACTTAGTATTAATGGAATGGTATACAATGGGTCTACAACTGAAACCGTACCCCAACTAACTCTGTAGTTTGAAAATGGTGCAAAAACCTGAGTTCCATAGACCGTAAAACAATCCAGAATCACGTGAGTGAAAAATGCCAGAAACAACATCTTTTGCCACTCCCTTGTTGAAACTAACGAATTCGGTTTGTTCAACTTCTGGATGAGCCATCCTAACACAAGAGAAAACAGAACTGAAAACAAGAGTGAATGAGAAATGCCCCTGTGAAAAGTGAGTTCACCTAGCTCAGATAAAAAAAATCCTGAAAAAACATCCAAATCTGGAATCGTACCTCCTATTGCACCCCAAAGTATTGCTCTATTTCCAAGTTTCCTGCCTAATGTAGCTTCACCTACTGCAGCTCCAAGTACCAATTGTGATATCGAATCCATTCATTAAATATTTGAGGGCCAAATTTAATCGATGAATAAGCAGCAGTCGTTGAAATTGCGATTTGTTTTTTGTTAAACTTGAACAGATAAAATAAGTAAAAACTCGATCTTAATAAGTAAAACAGTCCAACATATTGATATCCTCACATTCTCAGTATTATTGCACCACAACCAATTAAATTATACATGATGATTAAATACAAGTACTTAACTATTCTTTCACTTTTCCTAATTCTAACAAACATTCAGGCTTACTCTCAACCAGACAATGACCTTTGCTCTGGAGCATTAGACCTCTCTGAATTGATTGGAAATGACATGGGGGTTTTTACCCAAGCAGGACCCTTCACCAACATAGACGCAACAGGCGAGCCGGAATTGACTGAAGGCCTTGCAGAAAGTTGGTTTGACGCTGATTCGGAAGGCTTAGTGCCCAGTGTGGACCAGACGGTTTGGTTTCACTTCACAGGAGATGGCAACACCTATCAATTCATGACATTAAATTGTCCAGGAGCAGCTTTCTATAGCAACGATACACAATTGGCACTTTACAGTGGCGATTGTGATGATCTGTCATTTGTAGGCGCAAATGATGATAAAATGGGATACTGGTCAAGCAACTGGGGTTGGTTTTACTCTTTTCTCAACTTTAAAGCTGAACTTGATGTAGAGTATTGGCTAATGATTGATGGTTTTAATTGGAATGATGGAGAGTCATTTCAAGGCATTGCACAAGGGACATTTTGCATCTCTTCAGTGCAACTAGAGCCCTTGACGAATCACAACACATGCACTGATGCTTTGGCTGTGGATGAAATTCTATCTGCAACCGTAGGCAATCCAGCATTTGTTGGACCGTTTGACAACACAGAGCTCGGAAGCAACATCGTGCCTGATGAAAATGCGGAAACAATAGGAATCTCGTGTTGGGAAGATGGACCAACAGAAAATGGGTCTGTTTGGTTTTCTTTCACCGGAAATGGAAATCCTTACACCATTTATCCAACTTACTGTAGCGATGACGACTTTGTTTACTACTGGGGATGGGACAGTCAAATGGCAATTTATACAGGTGATTGTGGTGAAATGGTGCCTGTGGCATGTAGTGAAGACTTTGACACTGATGAAACAATGTTTTGGCCTGAGATCGGTTTAGATACTGAAGAAGGAGTTACATACTATGTGAGATTCGATGGCTTTAATTGGACTGACAATGGCTACGAATGGACGGCAAATGGAGGGTTTTGTCTTCAAGCTTCCGCTGGAAATGTTAGCAGCACAAACGACATTCTACCACTTGATGTGAGTTTCTACCCCAACCCTTGTTACGGGGATATTACACTTGCCTGGGAAGGAGAGGATGAAGTTGCTAATGTTGTGGCTTACGACCAGTTAGGGAAAACAGTTGGAGTATATCTAAATGTAAGAAGAGGACAGAGTATCAATCTTGATGTAAGCTCTGGGATCTACATCTTAAACATTAAAAGTGACAACCATACTGGATCTGTCACAGTTGATGTACTCAGTGAATAAGACACAACTGGAATACAACTAGAATACAACTAGAACACAAATTGCATTAAAATAGGAAAAGCCCTCCATGACACGGGGGGCTTTTTTTAATGCACAACATTTGATGCAAACCCAAAGAGGAGCTGCATCTTTTGTCTTCCAGATGATTTTAAAAGTCACCCTAAAAATGAAAGCTGACTCAATTGTATTAAGTAGTCATGTCATTACATAGCTTTGTACAAAAAAAATCACCCACCAACATGCATGCAATCATACACACCGAAAAAGGAGATTTAAAAGTTGAATTTTTTGAAAAAGATGCTCCCAATACAGTAGCAAATTTCGTGAAACTTGCGAAAGAAGGGTTTTATGAAGGACTTACTTTTCACCGAGTAATTCCTGACTTTGTAGTACAGGGTGGTTGCCCTCAAGGGTCGGGAGTTGGCGGACCTGGATACGAGATTGATTGCGAAATAGATGGAGAAAATCAGCACCACGATACGGGGGTTTTGTCGATGGCACATGCAGGAAGAAATACAGGTGGGTCTCAATTTTTCATCGTTCACTCTAGAACAAATACATCTCATTTAGACCGCAATCACACTTGTTTTGGCAAAGTCGTTGAGGGGCTAGATTCCATTAACGAAATCAGTCAAGGTGACACCTTCAGTGTTGAAGTGATTGACTGATTGATACCGTGTTCCTCTATAAATTCGCCTACCTAAGTAACCTGTTTGAAGAAAAGTTAAGACAATGTCTATGGCTACGAACCCAACAGGCGCTGGCAGCATCATTGTCACACTTCCATGAAGTTGAAACAATTTCTAGGGAGAAAATCACAACCAGATCAGATCCGACTATTGAAAAGTATGTTTACAGTGACACCTTACTCACAACCTGAGGGCAGGCAAAAGACATTTGTGCAGCGTGGTTGTAAAAAGACAACTGTGGCATCATTTCTTTGAGTAAAAAAAACTCGATTGAATCGTTCAAACTAGATACAAAAAAATGAAAAAAACAGAAAAAGATTGGGCTTCTAAATTAACTTCAGAAGAATATAAAATACTCAGAGAAAAAGGAACTGAACGAGCTTTTTCTGGCAAGTATGACGCTTTTTATGAGAAAGGTGATTATGTATGCAAAGGATGTGGCGAAAAACTTTTTGAAGGTGAGAGTAAGTTTGACAGCGGATGTGGGTGGCCTAGCTTTTCAGAACCTGCTGAAAAAGAATCTTTAGAAGAAACTCTTGACACTTCGGGAGGTAGGGTACGTACTGAAATCACGTGCTCAAAATGTGACGGACACATGGGGCATGTCTTTAACGATGGCCCATCGGACACAGGCAAGCGATACTGCGTCAACAGCGTCTCAATCGAATTTAAAAAGCGGGATAAAGAACATCCACCATCTACAGATAGCTAAAACTCCGTTTCAAGCTAACGAACAACATTCTAAAAACGGAACCCTATACAATTTCACGCAAAAATTCTATTCTTTAATAATCTTAAAAGTCTTGGATGGGGTATTGAGAATGTAGACTCCTTTTGAAAGCTGACTGACCTCAATCGAAGAAGAGTTGCCATCTAGAACCAGCTTGCCGTTTAATGAGTAGAGTTGGTAATCAACAGGTGATGAAAGAAGTATCTGATTTGAAGTGGGGTTAGGGTAAACTAGTGTTTCGAACTCCACAGCTGTCAAACCGTCAATTTCATCAAGATTAAATCTCCAAAGATCATTGAGGGTTTCTGAGTTGCCGTCATCATACTGCAGGCCTGAAGTAAAATACAAAACATCCCCAACGACGAAAGATCCTGGAGCCCATTTGCTGTATCCTGGATGAGGAGGAAGGTTTAACCATGAGTCTGTTTCAGGGGTGTATTGCCAGAACTCACCTGTATTGAGATACGAGTGGTTTTCACCATCACCACTTAGAGCGTACCCTTTTCCATTGTAAGCAAACTGTGTGCCTGCAACTCTTCCTTGTGCTGGTAAACTCGCAACTTGAGTCCATACATCTGTGCTGGGTTCATACTTGTAAAAATCGTTGTAAATATCAGCCCCGTGTCCAAATCCCACATATGCAATGTCATCTATGGAAAAAAAGTATGGGTGATGTCGTGGCTCGGCTATAAAATCAGATTTTTGCTCCCATGTGTCAGTCGCAATGTCGTAAGCCCACCAGTCGTCTAAATTTTCAAAATCGGAACTTCCAAGCCCCACATAAATCTTACCTCCTGCTTCAAGCATTGCAGGGTGTAACCTGCCTCCACATGGACATGAAGCCAGTTCTGTCCACTGTTCTGTTGTAGGATCATACTCCCACAGGTCATCTAAGGGACCCATATCAAAACTACCAAATCCCACATAACCTTTGTCGTTGTGCTCTATGCCATAAGCATATCCTCTGGGATATCCAGGAAAGTTAGGGAGTTGCGTCCAGACGTCCGTGTTGGTGTCGTACTTGTAAAAATCTTTAATATAATAACCTGCTTCATTTTGTCCAGCAAGAACATATCCATTTGATTCGATTGAAAAAGTGATGGGGTGGTTTCTTCCTTGGCCTGGATAGTAGTCCAACTGCACCCAGTCTTGAGCAAAATTCACAGAATAGGCAAGTAATAAAAAAAGACAAATGGATACGTTTCTCATGATTTCAGGTATAAATTTTTAACAATGCAGTCGTTCGTTATTCTGCGAGCAGGGCATCAAGTGCAGGACGAATCTCATCCGAAGAAGGACGATAGGCGTCAAGATTTGAGACATTTCCTTGAGTATCAAAAAGCATAAAGCGCGGAATGCCATTGATCGCATAGTCCTCTGTGATTTGGCTCCAGCCGTCAGCAAAGATTTGAACTCCTTTTAAATCCTTGTCAGCCATCATATCTAACCATGCTTGTTTGTTTTTCGCTACATCAACACTTACGCCAAGGAATGTAACATTCTTGTCGCTGTACTCCGCTTCAAGTTCATGTAAGAACGGCATTTCAGCGCGACAAGGGCCACACCATGTAGCCCAAACATCAACATATACAACAGAACCTAAGAAGTCTGAAAGTGAAACTTCTTTGCCGTCTTTATCGGGATATGTGAATTCAATTGCAGGCATTCCTGGTTGTGGAAGCGCTGCAAGTTCTGACCTGCGCTGAACAACGTAGGCTTTTTGGACTTCAAATCCATCTATGATTGAATTGTAAAACTCTTCGTTCGTTAACTTGAAAGATGCAGCCTTCTCGAGGAATGGCGTGAAGTATTCTTCGAACAATTCATCAATCTCTTCATCAGCCGACTGAGAAATATCAGGAAACTCATTGTTCTCTGAAGTGATGTATTGCCAAGCGATGTAAGAACTCTCATCACTGCCTTCATATGAGATAGATTCGTCGAATTTTTCAGTGTCAATCGTTAATTTGATGTCGTCACCAGGCTGGAGATGCATCGTCGTGCTTTCCATACCGTGGAAAAAACTCACATTGGCCGCAGAGTCCCAATCAAACTGAACTGAAAAGCTACCTGTAACAGTATCCAGAACTGTGATGTAGGTCGTATCTGGAGCGTAAAACTTGACCGTATCACCAATGTGATTTGAAACAACTCCTGAGATGGTTGCAGAAGTTGGTTGAGTGTGATTTGCTTCATTCGTCGTACAATTGATCAGTTGAAAAAGAAATCCAATGACAATTGCAACCGTTAAAAACCTTGATGTATTCATACTTGAAAGTTACTTGACAAATCATCGAAATAAACCAAATTTTAGCTGGTTTATTTCGATTACGAACTAAATCGTTTTACAATGTTTTAATAGTTAGCTCATAAACAAACAGTTGAGAAATTGTGATGTTTAACAAAATTAAAGACTATTTAATCCACATGAATCTTAGTCTGTGAATTTCACTGATGTACTTTTACAGACCACAACTTTTGAATCATGTACGCACGTCTTATTATCTCCTCTTTTCTATTGTCCTATTCTCTAGGAACCTCAGCCCAAACTCCTTGTATTGATGGTATGGCGGG
>DDJR01000034.1:6994-17791 GCA_002339135.1 Flavobacteriales bacterium UBA2619
ATGGTATGGCGGGTCCCTATCCATGTGAAAACATCGACCTGCTTTCTTTTGTCGAGAGTGGAGAATTGGGAGGTGGATCTATGAATGACATGTGGGGATGGGTCGATCCGCTTGACAGTGCCGAGTATGTCCTACTCGGCAAAACCAATGGAACAGCTTTTATTGACATCACTGATCCAATCAACCCTATATATTTAGGTGATTTACCTACAGCGACTCTGAACTCGACATGGCGTGATGTTAAGGTCTACAACAACTACGCTTTCATCGTGTCTGAAGCTGGAGGACATGGGATGCAGATATTCGATTTAACAAATTTGCGTGACATCGACTCACCCCCTCTCTTGTTTGAGGAAGATGCCCTTTACAGTGGATGGGGCAATGCACACAACATTGTGATTAATGAAAGTACTGGCAGAGCGTATGGAGTCGGAACCAACACTTTCAGTGGTGGACTTCACATCGTAGATATCAGTGACCCTTTAAACCCCACTTTAATCGGCGACTTCTCGGAGGACGGCTATACTCACGACGCTCAAGTTGTCAATTACATAGGACCTGACTCGAATTTCCAGGGAAAAGAGATTGCATTTGCATGCAACGAAAACACTGTTACAGTCGCAGATGTAACAGATGCGAGCAACACTGGATTAATCAGCAGAACAGGATATCCTGGTTCATCATACACTCACCAAGGATGGCTTACAGAAGACCACAGATACTTCCTAAGCAATGACGAGCTTGATGAACAGAATAGCGGGGTCAATACGACCACATTTATTTGGGATATGCTAGACCTTAGCTCACCCGAAATCATAGGGACCTTCGTTTCAAGTAAAGCAGCGATTGACCACAACTTGTATACGCACAACGGGTTTGTTTATCAATCCAATTACCGAGCTGGATTGCGCATATTAGACACAGAAAATATTGCAAATGCAACCTTAGAAGAAGTAGCCTATTTCGACGTATACCCCTCTAACGATGCTGCGCAATTTAACGGCACATGGTCAAATTACCCTTATTTTCCTTCTGGAGTCATTGCAGTTTCTCACATCGAAGAAGGATTGTTTTTGCTGGGAGTATCTGTTAATTTAAATGATTTGGGGTGCATGGATTCTGAAGCATGCAACTTTGATCCCAGCGCTCTTGAAGACGATGGATCATGTGTGGGTTTTAATATTTGTGGTGGATGTGAAGGTGAAGAGTTATTCTGCGTAGGCTGTACAGATTCTGAGGCATGCAACTTTGATTCAAGTGCCAGTGTAGACGATGGGTCATGTGTCGGGTTTAACATCTGTGGAGGATGTGAAAACGAGGATCTATTTTGCCTTGGGTGTACTGATATTGAAGCTTGTAATTACATGATGGAAGCGACGATTGATGACAGCACTTGCTTTGTTGTTGCACCCCCATTACCCCAGATTATTGTTCAAGAAGATGAAGGGGTTGTGTTTCAAAATGGACCTGGAACATTTTGGTACGAAAGCGAATTTTCTCTCGATCCCATCACCACAAGTGACTCCCTGGAAATGCCCTATGATCTGTTTCCTCAAACCGTATGGGTGGCCAACAGCAACGGAGAATGGAATGCGTTAGGGGGAGAAACTGAGCCTGACTTCAACAATGGACAATACCACGATAACAATGGGTACTGGTTAGAATTTGATGTATTTGAACCCGTCATCTTCGAATCTGTAGAAGTCTATGCCCAGCAAGCTGGCATGCAAGCAATACAAATACTAGACACTGATGGAAATCTATTTGCTGAAGTGCTTCAAGATTTAGATGAAGGTTGGAATGAGTTCATCTTGAGTGTGGAGCTTCCTGCTGGTGAAGGATATGGATTGAATGCGGGAAATGAGTCCCCTTTTCTCTGGAGAGACGCCCCGGACGCAGACCTTAATTATCCTTATGAGATAGGATCCCTAGCTAGTATCGTGAGCACCACCATTACAAGCAACAATCAATTCAACTACTACTATTTCTTTTACAACTGGCGCATGCATTCTGCGGACCCATGCATCTCTGAAAGAGTTGAGTTCAACGTTGTTCTGGACCCAACCGATAACATTGGAAATATCGATGAGAACAGGAACAGGACTTTAGTGAAAATCGTCGACCAGCTTGGAAGAGAAGTCAATGAGGTTCTGGGCCAGATTGTTTTCTATATCTATGACGATGGTTCTGCAAAAAAAGTATTTGTTGGTGAGTAAAAAACTGTTCATTTGGCACTTGAGGCCTTGTCCTTTATCACCAGTTCTTGGCGTAAGGAAATTGAATCAAACTGTAGAAATTGAAACAGATTAACGTCAAAAAAGGAGAAGTCCTCCAAAAGAGCGGCGATTTAAACAGCAAAGTCTATTTGGTGATCTCGGGACTTTTAAGAAGTTACAGCATCGATGAAAAAGGCAAAGAACATATTTTTATGTTTGCTCCCGAACATTGGACGATTGGCGAAGTTCCGAATTCTGATGATTCTTGTGACTTATTCATCGATACATTAGAGGATTCTGTTGTGCTTGTGCAAGAAAAACAGACTGAGAACTACCCCAGCTCCCAAATGTTATTTAACCGCATGAGAGTGCTACAAAAAAGAGTGATTATGTTAATGAGTTCTTCTGCAATTGAGCGTTACGAACACTTCGTTACAACATATGCGGACATCGCTCAAAGAGTGCCTCAAAGAATGATAGCATCCTATTTAGGAATTACACCTGAAGCACTGAGCAAAGCTAAAGGAGATAAAATGAGAAGGTTATAGCTTCATTTCTTAATCTAGATTAATGCTCAAATTTAATATCTGACTTACTTTTACGCTAAACAAAAAAAATTTACAACATGAAGACTTCAACAGCCCTAAGACACAAATGTGACGATACAAAACATACAAATTTTGATGGATTGCATGCCAACAAGTTCAAATCATTAAAAAACATTGCATTTAGCTTGGTCGTTTTGTTCCTTGGAATGTCTTTTCAAAACTTTACACTTTTAAACAAGAATACAGTCGAGGTGAAAACCAGCAGCATTCAATGGAAAGCTAAAAAAGTGGTTGGATCTCATGAAGGTGATATCTCACTTCAATCTGGAGAACTTATTTATGAGGATGGGAATTTAGTCGGCGGAAACTTCATCATGGATATGACCAGCTTAATTTGTACCGACTTGTCTGGAGAATATAAAGGGAAATTAGAAGGGCATTTAAAATCCGATGATTTTTTCAGTGTCAATACTTACAGCACTGCCGGGTTGGTGATTACCAACGTAGAGAAAGTCAACTCTAAAAAGCACAACATCACTGCAGACTTAACGATCAAAGGAATCACAAAGTCAATTACATTTGAAGCGAATTCTGAGAAAAACAAGTTTGCATCAAATATCCAAATAAACCGCACTCAGTTCGATGTCAAATATGGTTCTGGCAGTTTCTTTGACGGACTTGGAGACAACATGATTGATGATGAATTTGAATTGACCGTGATCTTGGAACTTTAGTCTGGCAAAGCCCAGTCACGATTGGCATACTTTAAGAATACAACAACAAGGCCCAGCATTTGACTGGGCCTTGTTTATATATCATCTTTTGGAATGTCATCGCACATGCATCTTTCTCTACTTCACGCACGAACTTCTGCTTCAACTCAATAGGCGATACACGAAGCCGAATTTAGAAGCCCAAGGCTTAGTATATTTCTTGTTTGTGAAGGATTTCAAAAGAAACAGTTGAGCTTCCTCTGCCCTCTTAAATCAACGCTCAAGAAGAACGCAATCTGAGCCTGGAGGGGAGCATTCATCTATAGCTTTATCAATACTGGAAGCGCAGATGGTATAGATATAGGGTTCATCCCCATCTATTCCACAAGCACAATTGTATTCCATATTGCAAGAATAGATAACTGTCGTTGCCAACAAAAGCAGAGTGGTAGATGTTTTATTTTTCATGATTTTTATTTATAACGTTTGAGTAACATTTACCATCGCAATTCGTGTTTCAAACCCAATTGAACGTTGCCCATCCACAAACGACCCTTCCAACTTTCACTTGAATAGTCTTGAAAATAGAACCTTGTGGAAAGGTCGATGCTCCAGGTAGGAGACAAATGATAACTTGAGAATATTCTTGCTCCAGGTAGTATTTGAAACTGCGAAGAGGTGAAATCAGCATGAGTATATTCAGGGATACTGCCTTCTTGATTCGAAAAAGATCGACCTGTTACAGAAGCTCTCCATTGGAGAATTAACCCAGACCCAACACCCAAAGTCCATCTAGAAATCTCCCACGATTTTTGCCATTCAAGAGGGATTGATATCGTTCGCAACCTGTTGTGATGGATTACATTTCGTTCTGCATTGACGCTCACCTCAAGAGGCCCATACGCCGTTTGCAGCGTGTCCCCTGTTATTGCATTGACTTCCAAGAACACCAACTGATTGGGCATCAACATTGGCACCACAAAAGCATCTTGATATTCTAACCGATGTACAAATTGATTGGCTTCTATCCCGACTCCCCAAGTTTGATTCAGTTTATCAAATTCAACCAACACACCACTGCCCCATGACCAATCAGTCTGAAAATTTTGATTGTAGGCCTGCATTGATAAACCTTCTACATCCGAAGACCGGTAATTAAAATGACTCCAAGTTGGACCTGTGTAAACTCTCACATGAAAAATGTTTTGTCTTTCACTTAAGACCTCGTTTGTAACTTGAAGAAAATGCTCTAGATCACTTACAAAAGTGGATGGAGGCAACATCAACAATCCATTCACTTGAAGAAATAAATTGGTGACATTGTCTTTGCAATCGAGGAGAAAGTTCGAGTCATTCGGAAATTTGGGCGCCTCATGTTGAATGAGTTCAGAGCGTGAATTACCTATATTGTTGTTGCGGCTGTTAGAATTCAAATGGACCTGTTTTATTTCATCGACTTGAACAAGTTCCGATACCCCATGTTTCGTTGTCGCGACAATCTCACTCTTTTGGACACTCTGGTTGTTTTCACTGCTCGTTGATTCAATCTCTTCCACTGGAGATGACTCAGCTAATATGCTGTCTTCATTGAAATCTTCCAATTTCAATGAAGGAGTCGTGTCCATTTCTGACCTCGCGCCTTCTTTCTCAACAGATGGCTGAGCACTTACCATCAAATAAGACGAAATCATTGCAACAAGGGAAGCTAAAAACAAACAGAAGACGAAGACTCTCCTTTTTTTTCTGCTTGTAGTTGAAATTGTTTCTGGGTTGAGAGACTGGGAAGATGAATTGTCAAGCTCATCTGAAACAGAATCCCAAAGACTGTTGTTCTCTTCTTTGCTTGAGTAAACCTTATAATCTGTAAGCTTTTGCTTAAATATTTTTTTGAAATCAATCATGAGCGGTTTATTTTTCGTGTCGTTTAGTGACAACATCAGGAAGGAAAGACAGATTAGCTTGAGCCCACTTCTTAGCCCTGCTATGTCTTTGACGAGAAGCTTCCGTTGAGATACCTAACATTGAAGCAATCTCTTTGTGACTGAAACCATCCACGATATAAAGCATAAAAACAAGGTAAAAATCTGTAGGCATTTTTTTTAATTCTAACGTCATCTCTTCTGCCGTAAGTGTTTCAATCGCTGTAGGTAAAGTGAAAACATCTGAATCCGATAGCTCCTCAAAGGAGACCCATTTGAGTGAACTTTTAGATGTATAATCTATCGCAGAGTTAATCGCTATTCTAGCCCCCCATGAGATAAAGGTTCCTTTTTCCGCATCGAAATGATGTAGATGTCTGAAAATTTTCAAATAGGCTTCTTGAAGAACATCATTCCAATCCGATGAATTAAAAACATACCGCCTAACGACACCTCTTAGATAAGGCAGTGTGATATCGTATAGCCTCATTTGGGCAACACGGTCTCCCTTGAGGCAATCATCGAGTAATTTGTTTGAAATGTTATGCATGTGTGTCTCTGCTCTGCCTCACTATTGTATGACAAACATAACTGAACTCAAGCAACCTGCCTCGTCTACAAATTGAACAGTATAGAAACCTGTACTCATTTCTTGAATTGAAAATAAGATGCTGTTCACATTCAAAGACCCTTCTTGCACTGGAATATAAGTACTGTTAAAAAGCACCCATTCGTAGGGAGCTTGACCACCGCCAATAAAGAGTTGATAGGTGCCGTTTCCTGTTCCATTATCTACAGTCGTTTCTAACAACTGAATGGAGATGTTGCAATCTGCATTTAAAACACAATTGCAATTAACATCTACCACTCCCAACCCTATTTCACACGGGTCACCTATGTCTCCTATCAAATCTGGACAATCCCAACTTGACAGATTAACACCAACCCAAGCCATATAAGAAATCGAACATCCGTCAGAGTCTTCAATGATCAATTGATAATTGTCTGAAAACAAATCTTCTAGTTCCGGGCCCGAGCCAACCAGATCTCCATCAAGGAACCACAAATAAGTATAGACTGACGTCCCTCCATAACCCATCGCAGTTAACGACCCTACACCAGTTCCATTGTCTTCTTCTGACACGATGGATGCAGCAACATCACAAGGAGTGGTGACTACACATCCGCATGAGTCACTCACAACACCACCAGACAAAAGACCGTTAATTTCTGCAATACATGAATCCGAAAAATTTAATTCAAGAAATTCACAATCGTATACAAAAGTTGTTTCTAGGTTGTTGTCACCCGACAAATCTAAAATTGTTTCATCCACATCTTCTTTAACACAGGCAGTTAAGAAAGAAACAACAAACACAAATAACCAAATAGAAAATATTTTAAAATTCATAGTGAATCAATTAGATACATGAATGCTGGAAATAACAATCTCGAGACATGGTGTCTATCTCGAGATTGTAGTCTTGCGGTATTTAATAATGCACTAACGAATTGAGACTTTCTGCGTCTGAACTCTTAGTCCCTGACGTATTTTAAGTAAATACAAACCTGAAGATAATGCTCCTACATTCATTGTCATCGTTTGATCTCTGGTGGAATTGAGACTTGCATTTCGCGCTACAACTTTACCATCTAAAGACATCAGCGTACACTCTACTTGGTCTATCGAGCTACTAAGCCAATGAACATGCAACTCTGATCCCACCATCGGGTTGGGAAACACCGAGCATGAGAAGCTATCATCTGAAAACTCATCAGATCCACTTATGGGATTTTCATCTCCATTGATGACATTGATTGAAAATCCATCTCGTATTCCACTAATCCAACCCAATGAGTCTACTTCAATGTTTTGACAATATGTTGTAGAGCAACCTAAATCATCATTTGACACAGTCAAACAAAGAACATAAGGACCGTTTGTTTCATACGTCCAAGTTGGAAAAGGTTCATCAATCGATCCTTCATCACCGAAATTCCAAGAGTATTCATTTGATTCATTGTAATCCCAGAGATAGATAAAAAGTTCAAACGGAATGATATTGTTGTCTTCGTAGGCTTGTACAACACTAAAGTCGACTTCACATCCTTCAGAAAAAACAACCTCTGTACAATCGCAATTTTCATCAATCATACCCCAACCTCCTTGACACGGTTCACCTATGTTCATGTTTAAATTAGGACAATCCCAGTCAAGAGTGTCGATACTTAAACCAACTTGTTCCGTTCCAAAAACCGTACAACCTGCGTCATCTGTCACCTGTATAAAATAAGTTCCTGCTTCACAATTGTCAAGTATGGAAGTCGTTCCAATTGGGTCCCATGTCTGCCATCCTTGCCACTCATAAACATATGGAAGTGTTCCTCCTTCAGCTATGGCTTCCACAGAGCCATTGCCTGAACCATCATCGTTTGCTAGTAGGATTGTCATGACAGTCAAATCACACATGTTGGAATCAACACAGTCGCAGTAAAAATCGATTTCACCTAAATTTCCAAAAGCCGTGACACATGAGTCTCCAACATTGTATCCCAATTCTGCACAATCCCAATCTCCCGTATTTCCTCCGTCAGGGGTCCATGTACCATCCCAATTATTCACTTCTACCCACTCAACAATCGTTGCGCATGCTTCTCCATCACCCATTTCTGCAGCAACTAATGTTTCCATAAGTCCACAATACAGCCAAGAGTCTATGTTGTTTTGGTTTGCACATGCATTCGCAAAGGATGCCATAAGTAAGGTGATATCTATACCCGCTGCACCTAAGCAATCAATCTCAACTTGAGCACAGTCGCAATTTTCATCAACAACGCCCCAACCGCCTTGACATGAGGATCCAATGTTTGCGTTTAAATTGGGGCAGTCCCATAGTGGTTCTCCTCCTTCTCCGCAAGAAAGTTCCATAGCAAAGTCCATTGTGATAAATCCTGAGGAATCTAATTCACCGTTGTAATAAAGTGTTACTGGCGATAGAATTGTTGTTTCGAATGCCCCCATGCTATCTAAGCAAACCTTTGTAATAAAAAGGTCAATGACGTCGACGTTGGCAACGAAAGACAAGCTGGTTGTCATCGTTGTTCCTGCAAATAATGGAATTGGAATGTTTGGGTTTGGTCCCTCATCTCCCACGATAAACGCAGGGCTTGTTTCAATGTAAACTTCCATTAAAGGGAAGTCTGACATCGTGCTCGTATTGGTGATCTCTAGATTTAAAATCGTAGAGGTTTGTGCGAAGCTGAATGTTGTAATCAGGAACGAAAAGGCAAGGATAAAACAATTGTTCATTTTTTATAGGTTTATTAATTCTTGATTTGATTTCAAATTACAATACTGTTATGAAAACAGCCTTGTGATATCTAACTGAATAATTTATTTGATTTGATTACTTGATCAAATTTAATATGACTTAGATCTAGTTGCCAAAATGGAATACCGCTTAAAGGGCTAAAATGTGACAACTTTGCAAAAATAAAACTTCAAAATATTGATTAACAGATGGGTGAATTTAAAAATAAACCGTCATACAACCCTTGATGAAAACATTTTCAGCTGTATGAAGAGTCAACCTGGCTGAGAACTTAAATACGAAAGCAATGGAATGAAAAAGGCGAGAGCCAATCTTTCGATTGGCTCTCGCCCAATATAAACTTCAAACTGAAATCTGTGTATTAAATAACGCGACTCATCACTGTGCCAAATTAAATCCCATGGTTAAAGAAATTCGGCTACCCGTGTTGTAATCTATCTCCGAAGATGGAATGAAAGTTTCAACACCAGTCTCATTGTCCCACCCATATTCCGCACGTTGTTCATACGTCATCGACTTCCCTGGAACAAACGATAAATTTAATGGGATGTTAAGGGTTTCTGTTTGGATTGTATATCCAACAGCGAGAACCATACCTATTCCACTCAATGATAAATTGGGTCCCAACGCAGCTTCAAATCCACCCTTAGCCCTCATACCAAAGAGCGAAGAGATAGAAGGTAAAAACAGACCTCTTTCCATTCCACCTACAAGAAACACCCATTCTACGAGGCCAGATATCTCATCTCCATCGATAAATCGTGTCTCAAGCTGCCATCCATACTGTGATACGACAGCCGTTGGAGCACCATTTGGATCCCATCCATCGTCTCCAGGAAAAAGACTGTTTTGAATAAATTCTGTTGCTGCGCCCGAAGTGATAATTGTACCACCGATTCTGGGTCCTGAAAGCTTAACTACTTGGGCTTGTGTGGTAAAAGCCATTAAAACGAGCGCTATTGATAAGATAATCTTGTTCATGATTTGGTTGTGATTTTTAAGATTTCCAGCAAAAGTAAACCATTAACACAGAACAAAGTTCGCAATTCTTGTCATCTTTAAAATGAGTCTACAACTTAATATATAGATGTTTCTAGGATCTAGTCTATGGAATGAAGGACCCCTTAACTAGGAATTAAAAAGAAATATCTTCGTTTATATTCAAACTATTTCCAATGAAAATCTTAAGAATATTAACCTTATTTGTTCTATCAAATTTACAAATATGTGCTCATTATCAAAACATAGATAGCCATCTGAGTATAGCTCCCGAAATGGAACCTTCCATCGAAAAAGCTGAGTTTTTACTTGAAGCAGCAAAGAAGCAAAACAAATGGATAAATGAGAATTGGATATTGTACATAAAAAAAAGTAGCCTTGATCACAAAGAACCAAGGCTACTAAAAAAAAATTCTGAATAATTTGTGAGACTATTCTTCCTCAGCTGGAGTCACTGGGTCTGCTGAAACAGCTAACACCATACCCGTTGCATCAAAATAATCTCCTGACATGGAAATTTGACCGTCTTGAACAGCAAAATAATGGTAGGCATCTACTGAAAAAGATTTTCCGGTTTCACGGCTTTCTCCTTTCCAAGTTCCGTAAACCCTAACACTTCCATCTGCAACAAGTGTTTTTTCATCAACTCCGGGCAACCAAACTGGATTCTCAAAAGAAACATTTGTAAACCCTTCCATGTAAAATTTCGCTTGTCCCATCACACTTTCATAATCAACTTTTCCTTGGCCATACATAGGCGATTGATGTTCGACATCCTTGTGAACTAAAGATTTGAAAGTTTCGAAGTCTGGAGTTTCGTAGCAAGTGATCACTTTTTTAGCGATTTCTACATTTGTTTTGTACAAAGCCAAGTCATCTGGCTGGCTACATGCCGTTAACATCACTGCGAGTGACAATACTAAATATTTCATGTTGTATAATTTGATTAATGTGAAGCGAATCTATCGTTTATTTTTTAATTTCAACCCACAAATGATGGATTGTATCATTTACATACAGTGATTTTCCTTTAGTTATCCAAATAATCACTATTTTGATGGCATGTACAA
>DDJR01000071.1:0-26913 GCA_002339135.1 Flavobacteriales bacterium UBA2619
CAGAGTAGACACGGATTGAACCTACAGCTCCTTTTCGAGAAGCTTTGTATGGAATGTCTTGGCCGGTGCCATCTGCAGAATTAAAATATCGATAATTGTTATATCCATATGCGAGTGCCATAAAGTGATAAGTGCTGTGATTTACAAGCTTGTTATCGCCTTGTGCAAAAACATCTGTAGTCACTCTAAAGCTGTGAGCAACACCTTCGTTTTCTCCGTTTGCCATTAAATAAGGAACAGAAACACCCATGGTCTCATCATAGGTGTAATTCACAACATTGTCAACTTCATTTGAAAGGTCACATTGAAAAATAAGTCGGGCTTTAGTCACGTTGCCTAAATCTGAAGGAGATACAGCACCATCAACAAGTTGATAGATTTGGTAACCCTCAAAAACATAAGATCTATTCAAGTCTGAAAGCTGAGAACCATCCTCTAATTCCTTAGGAATCGATGGGTCTATAGCTGTATATTCTTCATGGAAATTGTTGGAAATCGCATTCTCATTTGTCAAATATAAAATCAACTCATTCTCGAGTTCCTGAATGGCAACATCGGGTGCGTCAGGTCCACTTACAATTTCGAAGCAGTTGTCGAAGAGGGACTGGGCTTTGTCGTCCGCAAGGCGCAAAAGCTTTACACTTTCGAAGGGTTCACCTCCACTTGCTCGGGCGTATAACATTCCAACTGTGATGTTGTTGTAATCCCCTGGTTCCAGAGTGAAAGGTCCAGCAGATTGAAGAAAAAGCCGATCGCCTGCTGGGTTTCCCGTTTCATACTCTGACCAATCGTCAACATCTACACCTCCAGTTCCCCAATTGTATGGATCCGTGTCACTTGGGAACATATAATCAGCTGAAATATCTAATTGTGCGCCGGTCGAAGCGCTGATCCCATCTCCTCCGTAAGCCATTCTTTGGCCATTTTTCCAAAAACCCCTCATGTAGTTGTAGTAATGGGTCGACGTTGTCGGCTGACCATTGTTTCCATAATTCCAATTGTAATAAAGGAATTTACGCATTCCGTAGCGCTCGTTGTCAACGATACCATCACCGTAACCGATTCCGATGCCTTCGTATGGAATACCTAGAGAATCTATAGCATCGGTGAAAACATCCGTGAGCGGGTTGTCTACGCCATCAGCATCTTGGTATGGTCCTTCGAAAAAGTCTACCCCCATTGCTGGAGGATTTAAACCATAACCAATTGAATAACCAGTGGCCTCATCGAATTGATCACCGTTGTATGAATATCCAAGTCCTCTTCTCACATCGCATCCGACATAATCATCAACGTGACCTCCCAAATCTGAATCCACCCATTGGGCGAAATAGGTCTCAGTAAGTGTTTGGGTCCCTTGGTTAATCAGAACATAGTTGTAGAAGGTCATGTTGTTCACCTCATCATTCGTTGAGAACACAAATGCTTGGGCACGAATCTCCATCCCTATTGGTTCTCCCTGGGATTCTGAGTGAATGTTCCCCTTGTCATTGAAAATCCAGTAATAGGTTTGGTCTCCATAAAGAGGAACGACATCCTCACGTCGGCGCTCTGAACAATTAATTTGTTGAAGAAAATCATACCAAGGATAATCACCACTTGCGGGATCATAGATTCCGTTTTCATCATAATCTAAGAATGGGCTTAAGTAGAAGTCTTGTCCTAGTGCAGCATTTCCATGAGCTGGATAGTCATAAAAATAGGGTGGGATAGCATAGCCTTCTGGAAAATCTGTGTCGAGTGTTCCCGCTGCCTCTGCTTCGAAATATTGACGATGACTCATCGCGTCTGCTCTGTAAGTAATCGTAAACTGATCGTATTGTTGACAGGTTGATTCTGAAACCTCAGCTTCTCCTGTATTCGTCAAGGGGCCGGGCCAAAAGTCATTTCCGGAGTTTCGATATTTTACCGCTGCTAGCTTAAGCTGTTGATCTGGAGAAATCCCTCCAAGCCATAGGGCACCTCCATAAACAACAGAAACACCTTCATCTTTTGGGACAAAATGAGCTCCCTTGTCAATCGCTCTGTCATACCAAAGAGTCCCACCGTTTTCGATTAAAGCCCGCACATTGTTCCACTCTAAATCTCTTAGTGCGGTTGCCGGAGCGCATGCTTCCGCTTTGGCAAAGGCTCTGTCTGCATCGGGGTTGACTGGAATGGGCAAACCTTTTTGCATTTTAATCGTGGGAGGTGTTTCGGCAACTTGAGCCAATGGCGATTCCACAAATAAAAAGAAAAGAAAAATAGTAAAAAAAGGCAGGGTATAAAACGTTCGCATTTTGTAGATCTTCAGTTTGTGAATATACAACTTAGTTATCCCAATGTATAAATCATACAACAGCAATTAGTTGAGTGGGGTCGGTGTAAATTATCCAACCTTTCACCTGTGTTCTTTCAATCTCTTCAAGTACGTGCACATACTCTCGAACTTGCTTTTCATGAGATAGCTTTCCTGAGTCCGTGGTTTTATAATCGATCACATGCCATACATCATCTATCCTCACAATCCTGTCAGGCCTGAACATACGACCTGATTTATCCACGAAATCAACTTCAACCTCTACGTGATTCTCGGGTTGGAAAAACATGTTTGCAGCAGCTAAATCCATCACCCCTTGTACTCTTTCAATAATTTTATTTTTATCCTTATCTGAAAACCTCAAGCCAGATTCAAGGGAGTCTTTGATCTTTTTCCAATGTTCTACATGGACTATTTTCTCAAGTGTTTTATGAACTTGAATACCTAGACCCAATGCATCCAAACCGTCTGGAATTACCTCCTCGCCTTCGCTCGGCGGAACCGTCACAAGGTGATTGACTGTCTCCCCCGTAGTCAAATCACTTGGCGTGATTTGGTGAGTGACGTCCACCTTTACATTGCCTAAAAGAGCCTTTCCAGGATCACTTTCTGTTAGCTTTCCACCTGTGAATTTTCCTCCAGATATCTCCTCTAAGGATTTAACAATCAATTCACCGACAGTTTTAACTTTGTTTCTATCGAAATCCTCTTTCTCTAATTCAACAACAACATCTAATCGTTCGACAGGTCTTGTAAAAGCGACATAAGCAACATTCACAGAATCTAAAATAACACGATTAACCTCTGCAACGCGTTGATCTTCTACAGCAGTATCTCTCATGTCATAATTTTCAAGCATGGCAGCATGCAAAGGCATTTTCGTGCTTTTATCAAGAGCAACTGGGATAACACCTCTGAACTTTGTAAAGTCTTTGACAGTTAAAAGAACCATGGTAACTTTAAAGGCAAGACCCTTGGCCTTGTGGACCGTCATAATATTGACGGAATCTGAATGAGAGGTCGTAATGACACTTCTTTCTTTCCCTTTCGAGTCCCACATTCTCAAAAATCCATGTATTCCACTCTCTTCTGAACCTGACACTTCTCTTGCAAGCTCTAAAACACCTTCAGCATATGCAGGGTAATGAGACGTAATCCCCATCTGCTCACAAACATGACCTACAAATGCGACCAATGGTTCTGAGGACTTTTCAATTGCACGTAATTGAGGGAACAGTTCAAGCAACATTCCCTCTGTATCAAAATCGCCAATTGAAACTTTGCGTCCACCCTCTTTTAGAGATTCTACTTGTTTGATGACAACATATTTTTCTAAGAAATATGCCTCATCCACTTTTTTGCGGCTATGCTTGTTATCATCTCCCGAAAGAGCTGCCGCACATTGAAGAATAGTCGCACCTAAGCTATTGTCTTTGGGCCTTAACAACCACCTTATCAATGCTACCACTGCCAAAGGCCCTGGATGTCTTCCCAAGTGCAAAGACTCTTCTGTCATGGGCTTAAACTCAGTCTTCAAGAGTTCTTGTGCAATGATAGCACCCTCTCGATTTGTCCTGACTAGAATCGTAATATCTCCCGGATTAAAACCTTGACGGACGTACTCCCTTAACCTTCGAATGATCACCTCAACATGCTTGTCTCTTCTCTCCTTGACAGTTGCTTCAACAACCAACTCTAAGTTTACAGCTCCTGCAAACTCTTTGACGGGCACTTGCTGTTGCTTCGCATAAACCTCCTTTAACTCTTCAGGTAAATGATTTGTCAATTCTTGAAACAAACTGTTGTTCCACTTTACAATTTCAAAACCCGACCTGTAGTTTTTTCCTAAATTGTCTTTGTAATAGTGATTGGACAAGGATCTCTGAGCATCTTCCAAGGCCATTCCCAAATCTGCTCCTTGCAACTTAGGAAGATCCATCAGTTGTTTATAATCCCCATTTCTCCACCTATAAATCGCCTGTTTACCATCGCCTACAACAAGTGTCTTGTGGTTCGTCCCCAAAGCGTGATCGTAGAGCACGACCAGGTTTTGCCACTGTGTGACTGAGGTGTCCTGAAATTCGTCCATAAAGATGTGGGCGTATCTATTCCCTAGTCTTTCGTAAATAAAAGGAGCAGGATTGTTGCGGACAATTTGAGCAATCATATTGTGCATCGAATCAAAAGTCCGGATGTTGTTTTCTGTTTGGACTTTTAAAATTTCTTTGTGAAGCTCTGAAAGAGTCCCCATTAAATCCAATCGCTTCCCCAATTTTTTTGCCAGAAGGTATCTTTTGCCATTTTCCGTTTCGGGCAACATCTCCATGGCCGCATTAAATACAGGCGTTAAATATGTTCCCAATTCTTGGGCTTTTAACACCAAATCATTCGGAGAGTTCTTTCTAACCATCGATTCTGGATGAGTTAGGTGTTCACGGATTGTCGCTTTCAGCTCTTTAACGCGACCCGATCTAAGGATTCTTAAACTTTTAGGAACTCTTCCGCCTGAAAAATCTGAGTCTTCCATAGAGAGTTCATTTATTTTATCCAATGCAGCAGTCGCTTTCTCTTTTAATACCTTCTCTGCAAAAGAGGTGCTTTTCTTGAGTTGTTTTGAAATCTCTTTAAACTTTTCTGGTGACAAGTCTTTGAACGATTCGACGACATCTCTCATGTTCTCTTTCACTGCAGCAGCTCCCAATTCATTGAGAGGTCTTCGCACACGGTAGTCCTTGTCCTCTTCAATCTGAAGATTAGCGAACCCTTCTAAAAGTTCAGATATGGCTTCGTTTCCTTTGACTCCGACCCTTTCCAAAAGGCCAGTCACCGCATCGTCAATCACTTGGTCAGAATTTAACTCTATCCTGAAATCTTGTTCTAGTGCTAAATCCCTAGCGAATGTTCTCACCAAACGATTGACAAAGCTATCAATCGTCATCACGGAAATATCACTGTATCTGTGAAGCATCTCCTTGTGCAGGGATTTCGCTCTAGAAATCAACACTTCCTCGCTAAGTTTTAAGTTCGTTGTAAGTTCTGACAACTTATCTCCCCCACCATCGGCTAAGTTTTTTAGATCTTCTAATATCCTGTCCTTCATTTCAGCCGCAGCTTTGTTCGTGAAGGTGAGCGCAAGAATCCGACTGAATGCTTTTTGATCTCCATACGCTAAAGCACATTCTAAATACCTTAAAACGAGGCGATAGGTTTTTCCTGAGCCTGCCGAAGCCCTAACTACTTCAAAGTTTTTAGATGATGATTCCATATTCAGCTCTTTAATTTACAACTTTTTCTGAGATTAATCGCATTAAATAGTGCAACTTCTTTTGATATTTGTCGTTATATGAACATGAGGACACTTACAAACATCGCATTAGGCACATTCACCGTTTTTACCTTTTTTCTTACTTCGGGTTGTAAAGAACAAGAGGAAAAGGGAACACTGAACCTGAACACGAGACTAACTTGGCATGGCGTAGAATTGTCGATGGGTGATACGGTACCTGATTTTTTAAATCGACAAGTAAGACCGGAAAAACTTTATTGTTACGTGAGCAACATTTCACTGAGAACAATCCAGGGTGAATGGATCAACTCATCTTCAATCTCAAGACTCGACTTTCTCCCATTTTCATCAAGTGCTGTTGGAGATTTTTGCGCAAAAAAATTACGTGGTTCCGATTCGTTTGACGCTCTTAAATTTAACGTAGGTGTACCTTCTGAATTAAATCAAGGCATTGACCCCACATCTTATGCGAACAATCATCCTCTCAGTTTTACAGGTTCTGCTGGAATGCGATGGGACATGCACAACAGCTACTTTTTTGTGAAGTTTGAAGGTAAGCTGGCTGCGGAAGAAGATGGTCCTATCACGGTTCCTTTCGCACTCCATCCCGCATCAGACCCTCTGTACAGAACAGTCGTGATAGAAACCAATGAGTTTACCTTCCACAAGAATGATGATCTTGAATTCGATTTAGATTTAGATCTTGGACGCGCACTTGAAGGGAGCTCGGGGGATATTGACTTAAGTCAAGTGGGCCATTCGATGGGTGAAGTGCCTATGGCGATTATGTTTATGGACAACCTGACGACATCATGGACTTTAAAAGAGTAACTCAATGATGTCCAATAGACTGTCTGTGAGAACATTCAGTGGATTGTTGATTTTTATTGCCATTGCTTCAGGGTGTGATTGCGGGAAAAACCCTGCTTGGGAACCAACTTCATACACAATCGAAATCCCAGCCTTCTTCCCTCCCATGGACATCCCTGCTGACAATCAAATGACAGAAGAAGGGATTCAATTAGGCCGTCTGCTGTTCTGGGAAACATCACTTTCACTAGATCATTCTATCTCATGTGGAAGCTGCCATGCTCCATCCTCTAATTTTTCAGACCCCAACCAATTCAGCGTTGGCGTGAATGGCTTGACAGGAAATCGAAATGCCTCTGTAATTGTTAACCTTGGCTGGTCTTCATCCTTCTTTTGGGATGGCAGAGCAATGACTTTAGAAGAGCAAATCCGAGAACCCATTGAGCACCCTCTTGAAATGAATGTCGCTTGGGAAGTGGTCGTAGATCGGTTATTGAATGATGATTTTGGCACCCTTGATTACCCTCAAATGTTTTTTGATGCCTTTGGAACAGAAATCATTTCTGAAGATTTGGCTGTAAAGGCAATTGCTCAATTTGTAAGAACTATGATTAGCGCAGACAGCAAGTTTGACAAGTGGAGACGTGGTGAAACAGATTTAAGTGATTTAGAATACCTTGGATATCAGTTGTTTCGCAAAGAAGGAGGAGACCCTGAGGTAAGCCCGGGGGGTGAGTTTGGTGCTGATTGTTTTCATTGCCATGGTGAAGCAGGACTTCAGTTCTCTGACTACCTGTTTCATAACAATGGCTTAGACCCGAGCTTTGAGACAGACCCTGGAAGGGTGAACGTAACTGGATTTGCTCTCGACTCTGGGCTTTTTAAAACTCCAACACTAAGAAATGTTGCTTTAAGCGCACCATACATGCATGATGGCAGGTTTAACTCTTTAGACGAAGTTGTTGAACATTACAACAGTGGAGGTGTGAGCTCTTCTACGATTGACACTTTTATGAAATACACAACAGGGGGACTCCAGCTAGCTCCCCAACAAAAAGAAGCGCTTGTCGCATTCTTACATACACTTACAGACACCACGTTTATTCAAAACCCGAAATTTAGAAATCCACACTAACTTGTTTCTCACCTGAAAGGTTTTTTTGAGATAAAACGTAACCTACAGTTCGTTAAATCCGTACCAAAGAGCATGAATAGCTCTAAAATATTTAACTTCTCGGCTTCTCTCTTCATGTTGACGTTGGCTTTAACATCTTCATTAACAGACGTTAACGCTCAATGCTACGACCTTATCGGATCCAATGAGATTGCAACATCTACTCCCGTTTGGTACAACTGTAGCAACGGGGAATTCACGCTGGACATCGAAACTTCACACAATTGGACAGGCTTAACTGTCGATTGGGGTGATGGATCGGCAAACGAGTCCTTTGTATCGTGGTTCACTGATGAAACGATTTCACATATTTACTCGGACAATTACACGGAATATTCCATTGTTTTTACGAGTACTGAAGGGTGTTCCGTTTATGGAGAGTTGATAAAACGAGCGCCACTTTCAAGTACGTTAAATGGCCCCGACCATGTATGTCAAGGCTTCCCTGCTACATTAACACATGATGAGACACAGGGCGACGAATACTTGTGGAACTTTAACGGTGGACAGGGAACTTGGTATCCCGGGGCTTCACCGAATTTAACTTTAACATTTAACGACCCTGGATCTTATGAAGTATTCGGAATCGTATCCATGGAGGGAATGCCTGAGTCTTGTAGCGATACAGCAAGGTTTGACGTCTCTGTCGCACCTACTCCAGACGCTATTGTTTCTTTGTCCGAGGAAGAAGCTTGCGGAACACTTGTTACCATAGCGGAAGAGTTAATCGGGGAAGCCATCGAATACGAATGGACGTTTAGCGCACCACCTTTTACATTCTCTGGACCAACCACACCTGAAATTGTTTTCGACAGCCCAGGAATACATACAATTCAACTAGAAGCAACTGGAGCATTCGGTTGCGTCAACACTTCTAGCGAAATCGTCACTGTTTTTGATAGTCCAAATGCAGATTTCACTGTAGACTCCGTATGCGAAGGAAACACGAGTTCATTTACGAACACAACATTCAACTCTCAAAACAGCACGCAAATTGATGTGATGTGGTCTTTCGGAGATGGTGAGATTTCTGAGGAAAACAATCCGCAGCACACCTTCGCCACACCGGGGGAATATGTCGTTATGTTAGAAATGAGCACGCCCCACTGCACGAACTCTACCTCTCATGTAGCAACCGTTAACGAAAATCCTGCCATTTCTGCTTCTTCAGACATCACTTCAGGATGCGCACCACTCACCGTAAGCTTTGAAGCTGCAAGTGATGAAAATTCAACCATCGAATGGGATTTTGGCGACAATCAAAGCACCCTCAACTCCAACATAAATCACACATACAGCAACGAAAGTATCGAAGCCAATGTGACTCAGTTTTTTGCAACAGCAACAGCAACCAACATGTCAGGTTGTAACGCGTTACAAACTCTAGAAATCTCAGCTATGAAAAGTTCCGTTGCAGCTTTTAGTTCATTCGCTGATGGTTGTGCCCCTTTGAACACATCGTTTACAAACGAATCAGAAAATGCAACATCATTTTCATGGAATTTTTCTGATGGCCAAGTTAGCAATGAATTTGAGCCCTTTCACACCTTTGAAAACACTTCAGATAGCCTCTCATCTTTTCCGGTTGAAATGATTGCCCTTTCTGAAAATGGATGCAATGACAGCATTACATATGTCATTCATGCTTTCCCTGAATTCATCTTTGACGTTACACTTGCTCAGAATGAAGGTTGTTCTCCCTTGATGGTTCAAACTCCTGAAATAGAAAATGCTTCTCAAATTACCTGGAGTTTTGGAGACGAATCGAACGACTCCAATTCCCAAATGGCGACACATGTTTATGCCAACGAGAGCAGCAACACGGAAACTTATACACTCATCGCACAGGGCGTATCTGGGTATGGATGTATTGGAGTTTTTTCGTTACCAATCACTGTCAATCCCCAGCCTGTAGCTCATTTTATGACAGATATTTCTGAAGGTTGTTCCCCATTGGTTGTCAATGTTCTGGAAAACAGCTCACATGCCGTAGATCTCATCTGGAACTATGGGGATGGCAACAGCTCATCAGAAGCGACTGATGAAACTTTTCAGTATTCGTATGAAAATCATGGAGAAGAAACAAACACACACGAAATCAGCTTAACAGTGATTGGAGATGGTGGATGTCTCGATGTTCAGGTCCTAGACATCAATGTTTTTCCAGAAGTACATTCTCAGTTTAGCGCACCCCCAGCTACATGCTCGCCTTTTAGTGCCACATTCACAAATGAAGGGTCTGAAAATGAATTGTATAACTGGAACTTTGGAGATGGTGAAGTCAGTGAGGATGAAAACCCAACACATGTTTTCACTAACCCCAGCTCCAATCAAGATGCTTATTTAGATGTGACTCTCACCGTAACATCAGCAATGGGTTGTAGCAATATCTCTACAGAAGTAGTCACTGCACTTGCAACTCCCAATGCAAATATGTCTTTCAGCCAATCTGAAGGGTGTGGAAGTTTTTATGCCACCGCTGTTGAGGTACATGGTGACGGTGAAAATTACCAATGGACTTTTAACATGGCACCATATTCACACAATGGCAGCACGACTCCAGAGCTTTTGTTTAACATACCTGGAACTCACGAACTACAATTGGAAGTGAGCTCTGCCAATGGGTGTTCCACAGAAATATCCGATTCCGTTAATGTGTATGAAATCCCCCAAGTGAACTTCTCTGTTGAAGATGTTTGTTATGGGACAACGAGTGAATTTACCGATGAATCTGAAACATTCGGTGAAGATGAAATTGTGGAATGGGTTTGGACTTTTGGAAATGAGGACATCACATTCGAACAAAACCCCAATTACACATACAATTCTGCTGGAGTGCATCATGTGGGCCTCATCATCAGTACTGAATTTTGTAGCTCAATTTTCAACTCGACTACATATGTTGAGTCAATTCCTGAGATGACTGCATTTGCTGACAATACAGAAGGGTGTTCTCCCTCTCTTATTCATTTTGAAGCCCAAACGAATGATGACGCTTCTGTTTTGTGGGATTTCGGGGATGCCCAAATCTCTCACGACTTAAATAATGATCATACATACTACAACGAGAATGGGGAAGCCAATACCATCGTGTTTTCAGTTTCAGCAACCGCAACAAGCCCTCTAGGTTGTCTTGCATCAGACAGTTTAGAAATATCCGTGTTGAGAAGCGCCTTGGCATCTGCGACCTCGTCAGGCGAAGGATGCGCTCCATTAAACACAATTTTCACAAACAACTCAGAAAATGCTTCTGAATATGCCTGGACTTTTTCTGAAGAAAGTTTCAGCAATGACTTTGAGCCTATTCACACCTTTGAAAACACATCTGATGACCCACAAACTTTTGCAGTAGAACTGATCGCAATTGCGGAAAATGGATGCAATGACACGACATCAGTTGAGACCATGGTTTATCCTGAAATGTTCGCGCAATTCTTTTCGCCTCAAGCTGATTGTTCTCCATTTGAAGTTGGGTTTACAAATGAAAGCTCGCCAAATACAACATGCGCATGGTCCTTTGGAGATGGAATCATGAGCACTGAATTAAATCCCTCTCACATCTTTTCTACTGACATCACAGGAGATGACACCACGTTTGATGTTGAGCTAACCATCACCTCTGAACATGGATGTAGCAACAGCACAACAAGTGAAATCGCCGTGTATGTCTCACCTGTTATCGACTTCAGTGCAACACCAATCACACAAACATTTCCCAATGCAACAATAGAAATAGAAGAAATTTCTACTTCTGGATCCTCTAGCACAACCCTGTGGAATTTTGGTGATGGAAACATCAGCACAAATGAAAGTCCGGGGACACACACCTATGAAACTTGGGGAGTATTCTCTATCTCAGTGGCTCTTAGCAATGACTATTGTGCTGACACTGCCGAAGAAATGATTACAATTATCACACCAACGCCTGTGCTCAGCTTTGCTGGAAATGGTGAAGGATGTGCTCCCTACACTTTAGACTTTACAAACCTGTCTCAGTACGCACATAATTTTAAATGGAATTTTGGAGATGGAACATCTTCATTGTCTGAACATGCAACACATACATTTACCCAAGCGGGAACCTATGACATTACCCTCGAAGCGATGAGTTATGATGGTGTTCTCATCAATGAGACACACTATGCAGCGGTCACTGTTTTCCCACGCGCTCAATCTAACTTCAGTCTCTTCCCTACAGAAGTGTTTGCCCCAGGTGAGCCTATTGATTTTTACAATTTGTCTGCGGATGCAGATGAGTTTGTTTGGTACTTCGGGAATGGCGAAACCTCTGTTGAAGAGCACCCTACGTATGAGTACACGGTCCCTGGAAACTACAATGTTACATTAACAGCCAACAATGAGTGGGGATGCGCAAGCACATTCTCGTTTGAAAATGCAGTAACAGCTAAAGATGGAGGCTTACTCGTTTTCCCAACCGCATTTACTCCTGTACCTGGAGGGGGAAATGGAGGGTCCTATGATTTACAAGCTCACAACAACGATGTCTTCAGGCCATTGCATGGAGGAGTTGTCGAGTTTGAAATCTTTGTTTTCAACAAGTATGGCGAACAAATTTTTCACTCTTCTGACATCAATGTTGGTTGGGATGGGTATGTCTTTGGAGAACTCGCTTCTCAAGATGTCTATGCATACAAGGCGATGGCAAATCTCAGTGATGGCACGATATTAGAAAATGCAGGTACTGTGACGCTCATCTCTAAATAATCGAATCATGACGTAACCTTTGAGAGTCCGCAACCGTAAAAGAAGTTATGAATCTGTACATTAACTCCCGATCTGTAAAAGCGTTGTTAACGACTGTCACAGTATTGCAATTTGCGTTATACTCATCAACTGCATCTGCACAAGATCTGCATTTCACGCAATTCAATGCAGCACCAACATCTATCAATCCGGGGTATGCTGGAGCTGCTGAGCAAGCAAGGGCTGTGAGCCTTTACCGATCCCAATGGGCCAATTTACCACAAGCCTACACCGGCTTCCACTTCGCTTTTGACAGACCACTGTTTAATAAAAGCGGTGGAATCGGTGTTCTTGTGAGTCATGAAGAAGCGGGGGCAGGAGCTCTCCGGTCGTCCCGCATCGCTTTGCAATACGCATATGAATTTAAAATTGGCCCGCGCACCTTCGTGCGTCCGGCTTTACAGGCTGGGTTTGTGAGTAGGTCTGTAAACTTGTCAGACCTGACATTCATGGATCAACTTCTTCGACAAGATGCAACTACAACTCTTGAAAGTGGTATGATGACTGGAAAACAATACCAAGATTTGGGGACTGGAGTGCTTGTCGTGAGTCGTGGATTTTGGTTTGGTGCTTCCGCTGATCATTTAAACAAACCTAACTCAAGTCTGAGTTATGACTACATCGAAAGGTTAGATGTTAGATTTTGCGCGCATGGTGGCGGTCGAATCCCTCTAATACGTGGACCCAAATCCAAGTATGCAAAAGACATCGTTGTTGCATTCAACTACACAAAGCAAGGAAACATTGACCAATTCGACATAGGCACCTATTATGATTTGGATTTAATGACCATTGGTGTTTGGTATCGAGGAATTCCTTTGATGCAGAAAGCCGCTGATGAATCTATAGATGTCGATGCCTTGAGTTTCATCTTTGGGTTTGGTGACAACATTTGGCATATCGGCTACAGCTATGATATAACTCTCAGCAAATTAGGGCTTATGTCATCTGGTGGATCTCATGAATTGTCTCTAAAATACATGTGGAACATTGCAAGAAAATCATCCCCCAAATCATCCCCTCCTTGCGTTCACTATTAGATTAGGGTTTTCAAGTCGTAGACATCGAAATTTGATTCACTTCTGGCTCTAGTTGAATGCTGTATTTTTCTTTCACGGACAACATAATATCTTGTGCCAAAGACCAAATTTCTTGTCCAGTCGCTCCACCGTGATTAACCAAAACAAGTGCTTGGTGTTCGTGCACGCCATGGGTGCCTCGATGGTGCCCTTTCCAACCGGAGGTTTCAATAAGCCATCCAGCCGCTAGCTTTACTAACCCGCCTTCAAGGATATAGTGAGGCATGTCCGGATATCCCTCTTTAAGGCTGTTAAAATCCGCTTCTTTTACAATCGGATTTTTAAAGAAAGAGCCTGCATTCCCTAACACATTTGGATTTGGCAGCTTTTGATTTCGTATCTTAATAACGGCATTCGCAACATCAAGATGGGTTAACTCATTCTTGTTGATATCAGAAATTTCATTCTCGATGGACCCATAACTGGTTTTGAGAGTGGATTCACGATCGAGACGATAAGCAACCCTAACAATGACCCACTCTCCTTTCAACTCTCGTTTAAACACCGATTCTCTGTAGCCAAGTTTACACTCTTTGAGGTTAAATCGTTTGAGCAATCCCGTGCTCACTTCGATGGCCTCAAGCCAAGAGAAAACATCTTTAATTTCAACACCATAAGCTCCAATGTTCTGCATAGGAGTAGCTCCAACACATCCAGGTATCAAAGCTAAGTTTTCAAGTCCTCCCCATCCGTTTTCTAAAGATTTTAACACGAATTCATGCCAATCTTCTCCTGCCTCTACTGCTACTTCTAGCCTTCTACCATCATCGATTAATACATGAATTCCTTTGCTGTTAATCTGAATGACGAGTCCTTGAAAATCATTGTGAAAAAGCATGTTGCTGCCGCCTCCCAAAATTAAAATTTCTAAACGATTGCGTTGTGCGTAGAGCAGGGCATCTCTTACATCTTCATCTGTATCAACTTGAACATAGTGAGTCGCTAAAGCAGGGACATGAAAGCTGAGGGAAGAGCTTAAGTCTACGTGAGTTTCTACTTTCAATCAATTGATTTTATTCATGATATCTGCAAACCAAATGTGTTCCACAGGGTCAATGATACCATCTGATTTTAAAACCTGTTCGATCGCTTTGAAAATGACAACCTTTGATTCTGGTTTCATCTCCAATAAAATCGAAATCATTTCTGAATTTTTCATCTGACTCGCTTTTACTTTCACCTCCTTTGTCATTTCCTCATACATCTCTGCGCCTTCATCTTCGGTGACTTTTCCGTCTGACTTCATCGCCTCAACCATCAGACGAGTAAAAGCAATCCTTTGATTGTCATTCTCCATCATCAACCAGCCTTTTCTCACCATATTGGAAAACTCCATGCGTGCTTGGAAAGCCCTGGGTATTAATTTTGTCCAAAAGAGAAAAGCGCCTAGAATGATTAAGGCGTTAAACATCAATAAAAAATCTGTGAGAGATGGTTCAGCAAAAGTCATTTTTTTATATCTAAAGGTTGCCTAAATCTACAATACAAATAATAAAAATTATACCTTAGCAGTGTGACTTTAGAAAAATCCAACATGAAATCAAAAGAGCGTGCACTAGCTTTCATGGAGACCCAAAATTGGGCAAATGCACTAAAAGAATGGGAAGTTTGGTTTGCAGAAGCTGAAACATCTCACACTGACTCAGATGCTTTACACGATAGAGCAATCTGTAAATTTCACCTTTCGGACAAAGATTCCGCGATCAAAGATCTAGATGCCGCTGCTCAATTACAACCTGACTACGGATATCGCTTCTCTTCTCGCGCTTGGATGAAACAAGCCAATGGCGACACCGATGGGGCAATCTCCGATTATAAAATTGCGATAGAGCTTGAGCCAGATGATGCCATGGCACAAAACAACCTCGGGATGCTAGAGGAGTCACAAGGCTATAAAACTCAAGCTAAAAAACGATTTAAAATTGCTGACAACTCAACAAAGAAAATTATTCCTAAACCTGAGGCACCTGCTCCAAAATCGATTTTTAGCGAAATGAAACATGTGTTTATGAGTCGCGAATCACGAAAAGATTTGGTGAAATTTATCCTAAAAGGGTTTACCTTAAAGGATTAAATTAACCTTTCATCGTGTCTCAAAAACATTTACCTACACTAAGCGCGTCTTCATTTTTAGAAGATTTAGCCAGTACTGTTCTAAAAAATGAGACCATGGGTTCATGTGCTGTAGTTCTGCCCAGCTTCAGAGCTGTTACTACATTCAAAAGAATAATTACACGACAGGCCACAAAAGCGTGTCGGATGCCTCAAGTCATGACTTTAGGGGCTTTTATGGAAGGAAGCGGGGATTTTCAAATAGCTGACAATCTTGAGGTTTTAGCGAGATTGTATCAGGTGCAGTTAGCGTCTAGTTTAGAAAAAAAAGATTTTGGGTTGTTTTTGAATTGGGGTTCAGTAGCACTTGCGGACTTCCACCAGATAGACCATCACATGAAAGATGCTCATCAGGTTTTTAAAAATCTTAGAGACATTAAAGAAATTGAGGAGTGGAGTTTTGACAATGCGAACGAACTGACTGAAGCCCAAATCTCTTTTATGCATCAGTGGGATCGACTCCCTCACCTCTACAAAGATCTCCATGATAGATTGAAGAAAGACGGCATGACGACAAAGGCCATGCTAAGCTGGGAGGTTGCTAAAAAAGGAGATGTTCAAAAATACATGAACGTTTATGCCGCAGGACTTGCAGCGATTACACCAAGCGAAAAATTGTATCTCACAAAATGGCACGAGGCTGGAAAGCTTCATTACCTTCCAGATGCTGATATCTCATATGTCCATGACGCTCATATTGAAGCCGGATATTTTATTCGAGATTTAAGTGAATTTCCTTGCAACATTCCAGATAAAATCGCTCAATCACCTCCAGAGCTTGAAATCACAAGATGCAGTTCTGTAATGAGTTCTTGTCAACTTGTTCGCCAAATTGTACTCGAGCTCAGTGAAGATGAGAAAAACAAAACTGTCATTGTGTTGCCCGATGCCGGAACTCTTCCTGTGTTGTTACAAGCACTCCCAAACAATGACGTGGGATACAATGTGACCATGGGGGTAAGTATTCGAGAAACACCTATCTCACCATTCTTAAATCTTATTCAAAGAATGACCTCAAGGCCTGACAGTGGATGGAGATTCGAAGAGCTTGTTTCTCTGTCAAGCCAACAAGTTGTTTTAGAATATACTGCAAAGATCAATTTATTTAAATCTGACTCCACAAATTCGTTACACCAGTTAGCAAAAAGGAATTCAGGTTGGGTAAACATGAAGACGATCGAAGAGGTTTCTGAGGGAGCTTTTTATTCTCTTTTACTAGATCTTGAACCCTTAAAAGCACCAGGAGCAAAAGAATTTCTTCAAGGACTGGATGATTTCTCACGGAAAATAGAAAAAAACCTTCAGCAAAGTAAGAACCCTTGGGTTAGAGCCGGGTGGACGAGTGTTAGAAAAGTGGTGAGCATCATGCTGCGCCTCCAATCTGACCTTAATCCCTGCAACAGCGCGAGTGATGTTCGGGCTTTGATGCACAAACTTCTTGGAGGTGAGAAAGTTAACCTGATCGGCGAACCCGCAAGAGGATTGCAAATTATGGGCCTGACAGAGACACGAGCGTTAGACTATGACAGAGTCATTATCATGGATTGCAACGAAGGAATTCTTCCTAAGAATGAAATGGTTGACAGCTATTTACCTGCAGATTTAAAGCATTCAATCAACATGCCCGGGAGACATGAAAGAGAGGCTGCATATGCTTACAGCGTGTACCGACTTTTAAATCGCTCCAAAAAAATTCAACTTCTAACCCGAACAAACGGGAAAGATTCCGATGAAGTGAGTAGATATATTCTACAGTTTCAACATTCATATAAACCCACAATGGGAAAACTTGTGGAGTCCACTTTCAGTATGCCGAGCCCTCAAGCAAGACCTGAAATACCCGCAATGAAGCTGACTGAAAAAATGAAAGGAAGAATTGATCTTTGGGCAAAAGAAGGAATCTCACCCTCGGCGCTCAACAAACTACTCTCTTGTGAAAGAAACTTTATTTACAGATATTTACTCAGACTCCTAGAACCAAATGAACTGGAAGAAAGTATTGAGAGCAGCACTCTAGGCTCAATTGTGCACCATGTATTCGAACATGGATTAGAAGACGCTCTCCATCAAACACTACAACCTCACCATCTCAAATCCATTCTAGAGAATGTAGATGATTTTCTAAACAAAGCCGTTGAACACTGCTATAAACATGGAGTTGCTGACAGTGGTGAAAATTTATTGTTAATACGGTCGGCAAAGTCAACGATTAAGAAGATTGTAAACCAAGAACTGCTGGAATTAAAAAAGAGCAATGCTGAATCCATTACCATTACAGGGCTAGAAGATGAGTTTCAAGCCACATACCACTTGGATGATGGAGGGGAAGTTAAGTTTTTCGGGTATGCAGACCGGCTAGAAAAGGTGGCTGGAGTCACCCGAGTTGTTGATTACAAGACCGGAATCACAACCCAAACAGATTTAAATTTAAAGGCCGATTGGGATCTTCGAGATGGAAAGCTCGACAAAGGGAAAGCTTCAAAAGCGCTTCAACTATTAGTGTATTGTGCTATACTTCTGAATGATGAATCGCTCAAAGAAGTGAAGGCATCCATTCGGTCAGGACGCAACGCACATTCAGGATTACTGAACTTAAAAATTGGAAAACGAACAGAAATAAATCGGGAAGATGTCGAGATGCTCATTGATTGGTTGTCATCTAGGCTTTCTGATTTCAAAGAAGAAGGTCGAGAAATGATCCACAACGAAGAATCTCATTATTGTGAATACTGTGTCGTCCTTGATCCACCAATTGTTGCATATTAAATTGAAGCCTATTCAGAAAAATAAAAAGGTGTTAATCATCACCTACTACTGGCCCCCTTCAGGAGGAGCTGGTGTACAACGCTGGTTAAAATTCTCAAAATATTTACACAAATTTGGATGGGATCCCGTGGTTTTCACACCTGGAAATCCAGATGTCCCCGTGGAGGACGTCTCCTTAACAGAAGAAGTCCATGAATCGGTTCAAGTTCTGAAAATACCTATTTTTGAGCCTTCAAGGGTCATCTCCTTTTTAGGTGGAAAAAGCTCTACCACACGAATGGGAGCATCTACAAAGTCGAGAAATAAAACCTCATTTCTGAATAGATTTGTTCGTTGGGTAAGAGGGAATGTTTTTATTCCTGATGCAAGAATAACTTGGGTTAAGCCAGCAGTTAAGTTCGCAAACACATGGCTAAGTGAAAACCCAATTGATGCAATCATAACAACAGGACCCCCTCACAGCATGCACCTCATCGGACTGGGTATCAAAAAAGCCAATCCAGATCTGGTGTGGCTCTCTGACTTTAGAGACCCATGGTCTGATATGGACTACTTGGATGACTTTCACATGGGGAAGCGAGCAAAAAACAAACTGATCGCAATGGAGAAAATGGTGGTGCAGTATTCTGATAAAATCATAGTCACTTCTCCTTCTGTCGTAAATACACTGTTAGATCACAGCGACAAGGAAAAGGCAACTTTGATACCTAATGGATGGGATCTAAAAGACTTTCAGAATATTCCAGCTTCCGTGCAAGACTCCACTGTATTTATAATAGGACATTTTGGATCTCTCTATGGCTCGCGCAATGCCCCCGGTTTGTGGCGAGCTGTTAAAAAATGGAATCAAGCTGAACGCATGAAGATCGAAATTCACCTCGTAGGTTCTGTTGGTGACGAGATCAAGTTAGAAGTAAACAAAGAGAAATACGTGAAGTTCACACCTTCACTAGGTCACAAACAAGCTGTCATTAAAATGATGAATTGCGATGCCCTTCTTTTGGTCCAAAACGCAACAGATGCAGCGCGAAAATGCACTCCCGGCAAAGTCTTTGAATATATCGCTTGTGAAAAACCTCTTCTAAGCATTTGCAATGAACCCAGCGATCTTGCATCGCAGCTAGAAAATTGGGGCTTGCCATTTTGTGGTCATGAAGATGAGGACGCCGTCTATGAAATACTGAAACTGATTACCAAAAAAGAGGGGCAACACAAAGTAGATCCTACTCTTTATGAGAGAAAGGCATTAACTCAAAAACTTGCTACGGAACTTAATATTCTAACCAAGGATCGTTAAACCGACACGCCTAGTCAACTTCCCTCAGCCAATCCTGTGTTCTGAATACGAACCAAATGTATCCTCGGACTTTGAGAACATCCGGCTCTCCGTCTTCTAACCACATTTCACAATCGTAAATAGACCCTTTCTTGGGATCACAGATTGTCCCATCCTTCCACTCCTGAGTATTGTCTTCTGAGACAACCATGTTTCTGACGATTTCCATTCCTAAGGCAGGCTGGTCTTTTCTGTCATCATCACACTTGTCACAATGCGGGGTTTGATCTTCGTCTGGAAGGCGAAACAACTCGACTACAGTACCGAAAAATTGACCGTCACGTTCGACGATGTCAACCACACTTTTAATACGACCTGTTTCGTCATCAATGGTTTTCCATCGACCTTCAATTGAAGTTTGGGCAAAAGATATTAGTGATGTTAAAAAGAAACATCCAAGAAGAGTAACATGTTTAAATTGAATCATAAAGCGAATTACGTGCTTTTTACACATTATAGCAAGTTGCTCTTCGCTTCATTTCGCGCTTTGTGGATACTCACATTAAATTCAAACCCCAACAGGAGGATAGAGCTATTCGCATTGACCCAAACAAGAAGAAGTAAAAACGTTCCCAATGAACCGTACAACCTGTTGTAACTGTCTAAATAAGTAATGAAAGCTCCAAATCCCAATGAAAGCAGTACAGTTAGCATTGTAGTCATTGTAGCTCCAGGAGTAATTGTCCGCCATTTGTCACGCTCAGGGTTTCCAAAGTGATACAAGATAGAAACTGAGAAATACACAAGAATTAGGGACATTGTCCATCTTGCTATATTGAGCCAAGGCACAAGTTTACCCGGTAGCAAATCATTGTCGGAGAGCCATGTCAAGCCTTGGCCGCTGAATCCGATAAGCAGCACTGCGATGCCAAGCATAACAACCAAGGTGACTAAAAGCAACAGTGAAATTACATAGTACAGCAACGGACTTCCCTTTTTTTCCAACAAATAACTAGCATTGAACCCTGCTAAAATCGCATTCACACTACTAGAAGCATAGACGACCGTTAAGACAAACCCAACAGATAAAATTGAAACATGGCTTTTATCAAGGAGGTCATTTACGGTTAACTCAAACAAAGACACGGTCTCACCTGGGAAGAATAAAAGAAGTGCGTCCATCACATCTTTTGTCTCGAGAGGAGTGTGTGGCAATACACTCAAAAGAAGAATCATCGCTGGAAAAAAAGCGAGCAAAAGACGATAAGAAATGGAGGCTGCTCTGATAGAAACTGAACCGTTAATTAAACCGAGTCCAAAAAATCTAAATACATCATACAGGTTCATGCCTTCGACGCCCCAAGGACTAATCGACCGTAAAAACGACTTGGCTTGCTGTATCTTCAAGCTTGAATCAACCCACTTTTTAATCTTATTTGACATGTGTTGTACTCTTCAAACTTAAATCTAAGCTTTTGACAGAATGCGTCATATATCCCATACTTACAAAATCTACTCCTGCTTCTCCGTACCCTCTTACATTCGCAGGTGTGATTCCTCCGGAAGCTTCAAGACACACAATGTGACCGTACTTTTCAACGGCTTCACTGACTTTCTCAGGATTAAAATTGTCCAGTAAAATACGTTCGATGGATACCCCAGATTTGACTGATGCAGAGATGGCATCCTCAATTTCTGTAAAAGAACGCGTTTCAACAACCAAAGGCAATGATGGTAAATCAGGAGCTCTTTCTCTGAGGTATTGGGCAACCTGATGAATCGCTCCTTCCATGCTGCCTGCAAAATCAACATGATTGTCCTTTAAAAGGATCATGTCGTATAACCCCATTCTGTGATTTACACCCCCACCCAGGACAACGGCCTGTTTCTCAAACGCACGAAGACCAGGCGTTGTTTTTCTTGTATCTAAAACCTGTGTTGGAGTTCCCTCTAAAGTCTTCACCACTTCCGCGGTTCGTGTGGCAATCCCACTCATTCGTTGCATGAAATTTAAAGCCAAACGCTCCCCCGTTAAAATGTCTCTAGCGGGCCCCTCTAATTCAATGACTACATCACCAAATTTTACAGGACCACCGTCTTCAATATTCGATGTAAAACGAATGAGGGGATTCACCTGAAAGAACACCTCCCTTGCTACTTCAATCCCAGCTAAAACACCGTTTTCTTTAGCTAAAATGTATCCTTTTTGGGACAAGTCGGCTGGAACACTCGACTCAGATGTAACGTCACCTGACCCCACATCTTCTTGTAGTGCAAGAGAAATAAAACTCTTCATATCATCATTAAGCATAGTGTAAAGATACTACCCTAGAAACCGTAACTTCACACAGTGCAGATTTCAATAATAGCAACAGGGAAAACGAATGCGGTTTGGATTAAAGCCGGGATTGAGGAGTACGCAAAACGAATGAAACGCTATGGGCGATTTGTTCTTGTAGAAACACCCAACTTGAAAAATAAATTTGCAAAGGCCGATTCTAAACGTGTCATGAAGGAAGAGGCGATACTTCAATCGAAAGCACTAGAAAGTGTCGATTACCTTGTTTTGCTAGATGAACACGGAAAACAATACACCTCTGTCGGCTTGTCCACTCAAATACAAAAACTTCAGGTTAGGGGACTTAAACATGTGGCATTCCTGATTGGTGGACCTTACGGATTCGACCCTTCCATCAAATCAAGAGCCAACGAACTTTGGGCATTGGGGCCGTTAACGTTTCCTCATCAACTCATTCGGATTTTTGCTGTAGAACAAATCTACCGCGCCCATACGATTATCAAAGGAGAACCTTACCACCATCCATAAAAGCTTGCACAAAAAAAAGCCAACCGAAGTTGACTTTTTAAACAGTATATGTTGCGTTTTTTACTGAGCTAAGATGGTAACGTGGTTGTTAAGAACTTCCACTGTGCCTCCATTAACCTCGAAGGTCAATTCTTCACTGCCTGTTTTTAAAGTAATCTCACCTTTTCTCAAAGTTGTTACTAAGGGAGCGTGATGACTCAGTATCCCTAAACTTCCATCCGTGCCAGGCAAACCTAAATAAGTAGCTTCTCCTTCATAAAGATGCTTGTCCGGTGTAAGAATATCAACTGTCATCGCGATTAAGCTTCTGCCTCTGCAAGCATTCTTTCTCCGTCAGCAATCACCTCTTCAATGGTACCTTTCAGGTTAAAAGCTGCTTCTGGATACTTGTCTAGGTCACCGTTAAGAATCATTTTAAACCCTTTGATTGTATCCTCAATTGGAACAAGAACACCCTCGATACCTGTAAACTGTGTAGCTACGTGGAATGGCTGTGACAAGAAACGACTAATACGTCTTGCTCTATTTACAGCTTGCTTGTCTTCTTCAGACAGCTCATCCATACCTAGAATCGCGATAATATCTTGAAGTTCCTTGTAACGCTGAAGTATCTCTTTCACATCCTCAGCACATTTGTAATGCTCCTCTCCGATCACCTCGGGATTCAAAATTCTAGAGGTGGAGTCAAGTGGGTCTACCGCGGGATAAATGCCAAGACTTGCAATCTTACGAGAAAGCACTGTCGTCGCATCAAGGTGGGCGAAAGTAGTCGCAGGGGCCGGGTCAGTAAGGTCATCTGCAGGGACGTAAACAGCCTGCACAGACGTAATAGAACCACGCTTGGTTGAAGAGATACGTTCTTGCATCACTCCCATCTCCGTAGCAAGAGTTGGTTGGTATCCTACAGCTGATGGCATACGTCCTAACAGCGCAGAAACCTCAGATCCAGCCTGTGTAAAACGGAAGATGTTGTCTATGAAAAACAGAATGTCACGTCCTCCTGTCTCCTCGTCTCCATCACGGAAATATTCTGCAACAGTCAAACCTGAAAGTGCAACACGAGCACGAGCACCTGGAGGCTCATTCATTTGACCGAATACAAGAGTCGCTTGCGACTTAACCAATTCTGTTTTATCAACTTTACTTAAATCCCATCCTCCAGCTTCCATACTTTCAACGAAAGCATCACCGTACTTGATGACTCCTGATTCAATCATCTCACGAAGAAGATCGTTACCCTCACGTGTGCGCTCACCTACTCCAGCAAACACTGAGATACCTTCGTATCCCTTAGCGATGTTGTTAATGAGCTCCATGATCAGAACCGTCTTACCTACTCCAGCTCCTCCAAATAGACCGATTTTTCCACCCTTTGAGTATGGCTCAATCAAATCAATCACTTTAATTCCTGTGAAAAGCACTTCAGAAGATGTAGAGAGATCTTCAAACTTAGGAGGCAATTGGTGAATGTTGCGACCATGTTCTTTGCTCACATCACCGATACCGTCAATAGCATCACCCACAACGTTGAAGAGACGACCTTTGATTTCATCACCTGTTGGCATTTGAATACCTGTTCCAGTAGCGCTTACATTCATTCCGCGACTTAAACCTTCTGTGGCATCCATTGAAATAGCACGAATGGTATGTTCACCAATGTGTTTCTGTGTTTCCAAAATGACTTTTGAATCCCCTGCATCAATGACTAGGGCATCTAAAATATTAGGTAACTCGACTCCTTCTGGAAAACGAACGTCTACGACAGGTCCAATAACCTGTGATACGACTCCTTGTTTTGTTGACATGTTGAACGCGTTTATGCTTGTATAATCGAGTGCAAAAGTACAACACGAGTTGTGAAATTAACACCCAATTTGAGCATAACTTTACACGCTTGGAAGTTCACCTAAAAATAGAAAGTTTTTACGCGAAAAAACCCATCGTTTTGACCATTGGCACTTTTGACGGGGTTCATGCTGGTCACCGTGCCGTAATTGATGTGTTGAAAGAAAAAGCAGATAAGATTCATGGCGAAACGGCGTTGTTGACTTTTTCACCACACCCAAGAGTTGTCCTTCATCCAGACAACCACAATCTAAGACTGATTAACACCATGAAGGAGAAGGTATCTCTGCTTGAAAACGCGGGGCTTGACCATCTTATCGTAGCTCACTTCGATACAGAATTATCCCGCCTCAAGCCACTGAATTACGTGCGTAAATTATTAGCTGAGAGCATCCGACCCACGGAGATTGTCATCGGTGATGATCACAGGTTTGGCAGGAATCGTGAAGGTTCGTTCACCAGTCTGAAAGAAATGGGCCTGATGTTTAACTTTCGTGTCACTGCTTTGAACGCTGAAAGAGTTCAAGAAATACGTGTGAGCAGCACCAAAGTAAGAGCGGCGATTTCTGAAGGTAAGGTGGAGCATGCAACTGAATTGTTGGGACAACCTTTTCCTTTGTCAGGAACAGTCGTTGAAGGTGATCAACTTGGACAAACAATCGACTTCCCTACAGCCAACATCGAAATTACTGACCCGCTAAAAATTGTCCCTATGAATGGCGTCTATGCTGTTTGGACAAGAATTAACGGTGATTGCTGGATGCATGGCATGATGAATATCGGATGCAGACCTTCCGTTACGAAAACAACCCCCATAAAAACCACCATTGAAGTTAACATTATCGGATACTCAGGCGACTGCTATGGAAAGCCGATTGAAGTTCGTTTGGTGAAGAGGCTTAGAAATGAGATGGTGTTTCATGGGCTGCATGAACTGAAAGCAGCGTTAAGTAAAGACAGAGAAGAGACGATATCACTTTTACAACATCAAGCCCCTCCCGCACTATGAGTTCCTATAAAAAAATTGGAATAACACTCGCGATGGTCATGCACTTTGCTTTAACACACTACCATACTCAAACAGAATACACATCCATAGAATCTGCAATACAAGCTCAGAATTCTGGAGAAATCATTCTTGTGTTAGATTTAAAAAAGCAGAAGCTAACCAGCGTGCCCAATGAAATTAAGAGCTTTACCGAGCTGATTGAGTTGCGCCTCGATAAAAATCGAATTCAAAATCTGCCTGAGTGGCTTAGCGATTTGACCCATCTCGAGATTTTCTCTGCAGAAAGAAACCGGCTTGTCGAAATCCCAAGTGTCATTTTAGAGTTGAAAAATTTAAAGGAACTTTACCTTGGAGACAACCTTATCACCGTCATCCCGATCGACATTGATGCCATGAAAAACCTTGAGTGGCTAGGCCTTTGGTCAAATCTGATCAGAATCTTTCCGAGTTCACTAAGCGACATGCCCAAGCTTAAAACTTTAGATATTCTTTACAACGACATGACTTATTTAGAACAAACATGGCTTCTAGAGCTCCTTCCCAGCATCAATGTTGAGCTCTCCGAACCATGTCATTGCACGTTAGATGACGAATAATAAAAAGTTCAGAATTGTAATTACTGGAGTAGAGAACTCAGGTAAATCCACCTTAATTGGACCACTTGCTGAAAAATTTAATTGGCCCTTCGTCCTTGAATTGTGTCGTGAAAACACAGATGTTCTGAATGGAACTGAAACATTTGAAACTTTACAAGACTTGCATCGATTGGAAGAAAAAAGATGCAAAGAATTGACAGAAACTACCTCTGCAAAAGGAATCTTCTGTGATACTGCTGGCATCGTTCTTGACTTTTGGTCAGAGTCTGTTTTTGGGAAACGGGTCACGACAGAGACATCTTCAAAAAAAATAGATTTATACTTGCTTTGTGAAACCATCGAAAAATGGGAAGAAGACCCCATACGACTTCTCCCAAACCACAAGGATCGAATAGAAAAAAACAATGAATTTAGAACTCGTTTAGATCAAGAAAAAGCTCCTTACATCTACATTCCTGTAATGCCTTTAAAAGAAAGAGTTGAATTTGCAGAACAAAAAATAAAGGAGATTCTACATGTTTAAAACCAAAGCTCAAGTCATTGAGATCGCCGCTGTTACTTTCTCCGTGGCATACACTTGGATGTATTTAAAAGGGCACCTCCCTTGGGCATTCATACCAGCCGCAATGGGAGCTGCATTATTTGCGTATATCTGCTGGAATAAGAAGATCTACGCGGAAAGCGTTCTCCAGGTTTTCTATATTGGACTTGCAGGTCTAGGACTGTTCGGGTATGGAAATAACGCGCCCGTTTCCGGTTTGTTTCACCTTGTTTTGATATCAGGTGCTGCAGTCGGAACACTTACACTTGCTGCAGTACTTGCAAGAACCACCGATGCAAAGTTGCCACTCTTAGATGCATTTACCACGGTGTTTAGTTTAGTGGCTACGTGGCTGATGGTAAACATGGTTCACGAAAACTGGTTGTACTGGATTGTAATTGACACCGTATCGATCTATCTGTATGCAAAAAGAGGACTCAAGCTAAGCTCGGTCCTCTTTGTATTGTATCTTCTGTTAGCTCTCGATGGTTATTTCGAAGCCATTTCGATCTTCTAACAGTTCCGTCTA
>DDJR01000071.1:27293-38811 GCA_002339135.1 Flavobacteriales bacterium UBA2619
CTGTTGCCCTGGATCAAATCGCGGAAGTGTTTCTACAACCCTCTGTGCTTCTTTGTCTAGACGTTGATCCACTTCTCGCAAGACTTTTACATCCTTCACATAGCCGTCTCTACCGACAACAAAATAGACGAATACAGTCCCTTGAATTCCTGCGTCTTTAGCGATGTGTGGATACTTCGTGTTTTTAGAAACATACCGAATAATCTCCATTTGCGTACACTGGTGACGTTCATCTCCACGCAGATCCTTGCAAGCTGGAAGCGCAGGCATGTTTTCAACAATCATAAATGGCGTGTCATCATCAACATCATCGTCATCTTCAATGATTTCTATGTCAGTGTCGTCATCTAACTCAATATCTTCGATTTCAAGTTCGATTTCTATCTCCTCTTCATCATCTACGATCTCAATAACAGTTGTTTGTTGTGGGGGTGGAGGTGGAGGTGGAGGCGTCACCACATTGACCGGGATCTCTTCATCTTCAAGAAGATCCGCTTCAAAATTAATTGCCTGCCTAACGAGTACTTCATAGTTCGTCCATGAAATGGCTACTAAGATTAATGCCAAAGAGGCAATAAATCCAAGTGCACGCCAAGTTGATCGCTTGTTTTCTAGGTCTGCTTTGGGTGTTTTCCTGCTAATCATTTTTGTGATGTTCTACGGTTCGAAATTACGGAATCAGGGGGGATTACACCGGGGAAAACCCCATACACTGTTCGGAAAATTAAAAATCCCAACAACAACCCAACGCTATCTGCAACTATATCAAGGAGTTCAGCCGATCTTCCCACTCTTAATTCTTGCTGTAAGAATTCAAGTATTGTGCCAAAAACAGAACCCACAACAAAGATTAATGTCATTAATCGGTAGTTTAAACCGATGAATACACGGAGTTTTGAAAGAGATATTGACGTTGACAGAGCTAACATGGCAAAAGCGAGTACATGAATAACCTTGTCGATGTGGTAAGTCGACCACCATGATGATGATGACCCCTTTAAATCATTTCCTGGCAAAAGCAACAAAAAAGTGAGAATAAACAAAACAGAAAGCAGTGGACACAAGACTCTCAATATTCCACTCTTCTTCACTTTGTATTTCCTTTGTGACAACTATTATAATTTCAACCTGAAGAAATTTCTACTCACCGATGGCACCCTTGTATGCATCAGCGTCCATGAGGGAATCAAAATCTGCAACATTTGAGACTTTGATTTTCACAATCCAGCCATCTCCAAATGGATCTGAATTGATCAAAGCGGGGTCGTCTTCCAATGCGGGGTTAAATTCAATCACTTCGCCCGACATAGGTAAAATCAAATCACTCACAGTCTTCACGGCTTCAATGGTTCCGAATACTTCATCAGCATCCAGATTCTCGCCTTCTGTTTCCACCTCAACAAACACAATATCCCCAAGCTCTCCTTGCGCGAAATCTGTCACACCGACAGTAGCAATGTCGCCATCTAGCTTAGCCCATTCGTGATCGGCTGTGTATCTTAAATCTGAAGGAACTTTCATTTTACTAAGTTTTTCGCAAAAATATACTATTGTGTAAGATTAAATCGAATTGCAACGCCTGAATTAATATTCGAAGTGTTAAATGACGTTGAAATCTTCGCCTTTGTGATTTGTTGATCATAAAAAGCACGCAAAGTAACTTTATCACTAATCTCAAGATCTCCAGAAAGCTTAATGGAAATAAGTGTTTGACCCGCTGTAACTTGATTTTGTCTCTCGACCATTTTTCGGATCACAGTACTGTTATCGCGAATGTTTATGTCACATCGAATCAACAAGTCTGTTTCCTTAAACATTTTTATCGGTAGCTTTCCATAGGTCTTCATAAACGGATTTCGCACATCTGCGAACTTGTAGCCTACACCGATTACTACGCCTTTGCTTTTGGTCTCTGTGATTTGATAATTGGCAAGCCCAAAACTTACGTTTCTATCTCGTGTAATCTCGACCTTTACCTGAGGCTCATTGTCTGAAGCGGTCTTGATGGTCATGTCTAAACCAATCAGCGGAGACAGTTGCTCTGTGATGCTTACGGTATTAAATTGACGTTGAGATACCCAGTTTGAGTAATCTCCATTGTCCATCGCTGTAGGCAACCCACTGCCATCTTCTGTGTACTGAAGATTTGTGGTGTACGATGTACTCATCGTTGATCGGTATGTATGCGACAGATTAAACCTTCTGAATGTCTTTTTCAAAGACGGGATTTTACTGAGACCATCGTAGGTAATTCTCCAATTGGGTGCTACTGGAGCTTTAAAGACATCCAAAGCGACTTTACTTGGGTCTATCCCTAAATAAGCACTCATGAAAGCAGGGATGGCTACCTCTTGTGAAGTAGGACCCCAACCTTGATAATACCCCGTTGGATTGGATTCATCTAAATTGTAAGTGTCGTCATTTAACCGAGATGAAATAACCAATCTATTTAAAAGCAAATCATCCCAAATTTCGGAGTTGTATTCCTCATCGTCATCCATAAATGCCGTAGGCCAAGACATCACTGTTGCAGTGAAATTCCCTGTTTCGTTGGGCGATTCATAAATCCAATCGTCAACGTCTTCATCATACCTGAAAAAACTTTGGTTGTTCCGAGAAGTACTTCTGTTAGCAGTAAGTTCGATCTTAAAATGCTTGATGGGCTCTAAATTCATTCTCACATTAAAGTTCTCCGTAAATGACTCTGTATACTGCTGATTAAGATAAGGCTGCTGAACCAACCAACCATTTTCTGCGGCATCTACAGCAAAGTCTGATGTCTTGTTGCCAAAAACATCTGTGTTTTGATGACCTACAAGAAAAAGCAATCCTGGAGAGTCTAGATTTTCATCGAACCCTCCATATCTGCTTGTTTGTGCAAATCCAGGAAGCATAATACCCTCGTTGCGAGAAAATGACCCACTGATACTTTGAACACCCATCGCGAACCTTAGAATGTGCTCAATGATATTCAGATCTATCTTCTCCTTTTCTTCTTCATCCTCAATTTCACCAAACCCATCTCTACTTTGGTTGCTTACATTTCGTGAGGTTGGTCTTTTAGGGCGTTTGTTGTTAATCTCTTTGAGGAAAGGAACTTTGTTGTAAAGTTTGAGGAAATTAGCCTGGCTGTTGAGACTTAAATTCCTTGAGTTTTGAATGGTAGCGCCGAGTGTGTCTTGAGCAAAAGGAGCTCTATCCCAACGGAATGAACTTTGGTATCTAACGTCTCCCGTTACAAATTGCATCAATGGAATCTTGTCAAAAGGAAGTTTATAGGAACCATTCACATTGTGGTTGTATGCGGTAACATCTCCTGCGCTTCTAAGATTTAATCTGACAGTATCTAGGTAAAGGTTGTATCCATCGGGGTCTTCCTCTTGGGTAGGAATTAATCCTGCAGGCTCTCCGATCAAGGCAGAAGCTTGACCCGTATAATCGAACTTAAGCGATTGGGTCAGATCGTATTTAACGGCATAGTTTCTGTCCCAATTCCAAGATTTAAGAACTTGCGTTTGTATCAGAAGGTTTGTTTCTACTCCCAACAAATCTTCTGTGTTATTTCTTACCCGACGGGTCTGATAAACCCTCTCCATTTGTGTGTTCATGGATACCTGCTTCGGCAAAAGGTAAAAATTAAAATCTTTGAGGAACTTCAGGATGTCAGTTTCACGAATAAACTTGATGTTTGAAAATGGCTTATACTGCTTGGGTCTGTTTTGCCAATTGTATGCCAGTCCTCCTCTGTGCTCAGTATTTAACTGAAACTCTGTATTAATATCTCGTCGATACACTTCGTTGAAACTATAGTTCCCAGTGAAATTACTAATTTTTAAGAAAGAGAAAGGTCCTGTAGAAGTGGATCCACCCCTGCCTCCTGTCCCACCTGAACCACCCCTGCCATTCATCGAAGAACCCGCACCGGACATACTCCCTTTGTCATTGCCGCTTTTGTTATTCGATCTTGCATTGCGGTCTTGACTCCCACCGCTCCCTCCATCGGTGTTAAATTGCGGATCGATTTTTATGCTCGAAAAATTAATGCTTCTTAGACGATTAACCTCTTGGGTTTTATCTAATCTTTCAGGCGATAATTCTAAATCTTCAAGCTCGATGTCTGGAGAAAGTGGGTCATATTGTGGTGTACTTACTTGTTCCGAATACCCCAAGTACATCGGCAGGGATATACCAAGTTTTTGAGGGAGTAGTTTACCAAGCTGGATGGTTCCATTTGCATCAATTCCACGTACAGTTTCACGAGCTCTTTCTTGAACCCTTTGCTCTAAACCTCCCCAACCTGGCGTTGACATGTTAGCTGCTACACTCACGTTACCTAAGTCTGCTAAATTGGCGTTAACTCTAGCTACTGCGGCCCAACCTCCTTCTTCATTAAAATCAGACAGCCTCAATTCATTTGCCCAGATAACAGCACACTTGTTTAAACCGTCATCTGAATCTGAAAGTGTGTTTGTGTCCTTGTCAGGATTTCGAATCCCGATCATTACAGTAACAACGTTCGCTAAATTGGGATTTCCTTTCACTGACATTCTTGCATTCCCAGCGACATCTTGCTCTGAATATTCTTGAAATATTGGAAAACCAACTGGCCTATTGATCTTTAGATTCTGCAGTTTTTGCAACTCTATATCCATGTTGTTTGTGAGCGGCCAAATCGCGTCCTCGTCCACTGTATACCAAGGCGTCACAGAAAGTGGGATTTCGTACTCGTAATAGTTGTTGTCAAAATCCGATCCCAATCTAATGAATGCCGTGATATCTCCATCGTTTAAAATGGTACCGTCAGGACCCGGCTCAGCGTGAAAATACATACGCAGACGCTTGTACATTCTCATATCATAATTGATATTCCTATATGCCGCACGTGCATCACCATCGATGAGGTTGCAGACCTCCATTGCTAAAGACTGCTCATTCAGCCTTCTTTGATTCGCTGTTGCTACGTCAATCTCCCTAATAATACCAGGAGGAGTTACGTAAGCAACAGGTTCACGATTTCCATTTTCCTCAATGTTTACAGCAGAGATATTAAAACTTGTAGAAGAAGGATCCTCTGGCTCAATTTCTTGCTCTCCGGCCAAAGACCCATCATATTTACGCCATTCACCTCGAACAAGTTCCATTCTTGCAAAACGCACAGTGACGGGTTGGTTCCATCCTTTCATAAACACTCTCATAAAGCGAATCGAACGAAAATCTGAGATACTGCCAATGCGTTTTTGGTATTCGCGAACAGGGATTTTAAACTGGTACCATTTAATGGGTTTCTGCTCATCCGAAGACGCACTTTGAGACAGGGTTTCGAACACATCGGTGATGTAATTGTTTCCCACATTTTCCTCACCAAGGTCTGAAGGCTTTAACGAAATTTTATACTGATAGTAACTCTCAATTGTACTCAGAGTAATGTCCTCGTTGATGTCCTCACTGTTAGGAATTGTGGTCGATGTAATCGGATATCCATCAGGAGATTCTGTATTTGAGTTGCCTTCATACAAACTGAAATACTTGTACCTCTGAATAATATCCTCTTCTAATGCCTGAGACGTCGGATTCCTAAAATACCTGAAATCATCTCCGGAAGGATCATTTTCAATCGTTGCGTAAGCTTCGGGACTTAACACTCCAGAACCTTCTAAATCACCTAGCCAATCTGAAAAATATTCTCTTTCTGCAGTCGAGTTCATGCCATCTAACCCCACGTCCTGTTGTGAGTAATTTCCTGAAGCGTTGTCAAACGCATTCACAACATTGAATGTCGATGGATCTGGATAAATGGCCCAAGAGCTTGTATCAGTAGGCAGATCTGGGCTCGTGGCTGAAGGAAGTCCGTTCTCAAACTCCAGTTGGCTATCATTGAGAACATCTTCACTCACATTTCCCAAGTTAAAATAGATATCCCCTCCGGTTGAGTTTTCCGAATCTTCATTAAAAGGATCCATGACCCAAAACTGAATGTACTCAATATTTGCACTCTCAAAATCAGTCGTTGTCAAGGACCTTTGAATCCCCCCCCAGCGAGATGATGGTTCAACCAATTCTCCGTTTTCACTTAGACCTGCAGAATATCCTGCAGTTCCATTGGCTGTTTCGTAATTATAAGGGCCTCTTTCAGAAGGCCAAAAGCTCAAATCAAACGTGGGGATGTTTCTAGGGGTCCCTGGCTGATAGTCTCTGTTGGGGAAAATCTCCCGCTCGAGAATTTGACGCATGTTGTGATCCTGTCTGACCTCATTTGACACTTGTCCGTCTTGCAATCCATTGCCTGAATAAAACGATGGGTCTATTGTATACCAAGACATTGCCGCTCTATTGTATCCATATAAAACTGTATCTTCAAAAGCAGCTTCTGGAAAGAGGTCGTTTTGAAGCTTAGGAGTAGACGCGAGAAACCACCTGGACACAGATCGAATATCAATGGTCGATTGAGAGCCTTCAAAGTCGTCAATGTATGCATTCCCTTCCTCACCTATCGCTCTACTGTGACCAGGAATTAAATAAGCTCCCTCTGCACTAATATCTAGAGTTGAAGTTGCTTTTGTCTCATAAAACGGAAGCTTGTCAACCAGCTCCGTCAGAAATCTGCTATCTGTTTGCCATGTAAAGTCCGCGCCTAAAATGGTATTGTTTACTGGCTCATCTCCAATATTCACCTTCTGAGTTAAAGGTCTCTCACGCATATTTAAAAAAGTAGCACCAATCGTGAAATCATCGCTTGCCACATAATCAAACCGAGTTCCAACAAGTGTTTTTGTTTGAATGTTGAACATGGAATTGCTTTCGAGAGATACGCGAATGGTTTGGCCTGATTCAAGAAGACCATCATTAATAATTCGTACTCTGCCCAAACTGTAATCAACGGTATAGTCTCTGTTTTCCACAAGGCGAACCCCTCCTGCAGTTACAGTCACTGAACCTTCAGGCACATTGTAGGCATTTAGTGCAATTTCCGAACTACTCTGGGATTGAAAATTTCCTTTAATGTGATATCTGTTGAGAGCTGGTATTTGTTGGGCCGCCGTTTTTGTCGAATCATAAAGAGGGTCGAAAACCAATGTTTGAATCAGTGATTGAGCGAGGTTTGGGTCGCTCACTCTGTCTAAGATTATTTCTCGTAAATTGTCTCCAAAAGGCTCAATTGAAGGGAAAAATATCCGACCATTTTGAGCATTGATCGTACCACCTTCAGTTGCTGCATTGTCAATGTAATCAAATACTCCATCGGGGTTAGGCATTGTATTGATGTCCATTCTGTCCAGTCCCAACAACTGAAGCAAAAGAGTTCCATCTAAAGGGTCTCTGGGGATATAATTGAGGTCCACTCCGGTAGATGGGTCATTGTACCAAATGTCCAATCTGAATTCCTCCTCACTGACTCCAAAGGCCTTCATCGAATAGACATTCTTCATCATTCCTTCCCAAAGAGGGGAAGGATCTCCATTGCTAAGGTCCAATTGAGTAATACTGGATTTGAGCATTTTTAGAACGAGGGCTCCCATCGCTTCATTTTCACCAGAACCTGTTGTGTAACCATCCTGGGCAAGAGTACCGACTTGATAGGTGTTTCCTTCTAAGGTATATTCATAAGCAACTGCTAGAACCTCAGCATTGTTGAGTGATTGACGCAAAGAAATAAATCCGAGTTTTGAGTTGTATGAAAACTCAGATGGCGTCAGTTTTCTGGCATTACCGACCCTCTCGTAGTGAACTCCTTGCTCAAAGCCCATGTTCATCGAAACGATGGCAGCGTTCGCGCCAGAAAAGCCCATAATAGCCTCGTTGCTCACAAGATCCTCGAAAAGGTCGTTGTTGTCGTTATTCGATGCTCGGTTAGAGGTGGGGAGTGTTTCTGGACCATCTACAAGTTGAGAAATGGGCAAGTTAGAGGACATATAATCAGGGTGTTCTCCCAAATCGGTCACCGCGATGATGTTTCTAACGTCCATTGTGTTGGCTTGAGTATTGACAACCCAAACCTCAATTCTATTGATATTCGCTCCTGAGCTTGGAACAGGCAAGGACTTCATAGCATTGTCGTAGCGATTTCGAAAATACTGAGACAAGAAATAGTGGCGGTTCGCTTCATAATCATCCGCTCGAATGTCGAATTCTTGTGTTTGTGCACCACCCTCAACCTCAATCTCCTTTCGCTCTCCTTTCTGCTGAGAGAGAATGGTGGAATTGTAGAGGCGTCCCCACTGCGTGTCTAGCTTTAATCCAAAAAGGCTCTGTGATCCTGTAATCAATGTACCCTGAAGTGGCAGAGAGATGTTTCCTGCCTCTATGTTTTTAAGAATATCATCTTCTTCTCCTTGAAAACCAATGTTCATTTGATTCTCGAATTCAAACAAAGACTCCGTATTGTATTGTGTTCCAAGCTCAATTTTATCTCCAATTTTACCAGAAATATTCAATTGTATTCTTTGGTCAAAATCGAACGTTGTCACCCTTCTCTGTTTCTCTGGAATTCTCGGGTTTTCAGTGTTCGAGCTATTCACTCCAAATGTAATCTCTGCTGTACCTTGAGGAATAATCTCGATTTCATTTGTGCCGAAAAGCATTTCAAAAAGCTCGCTATCTATCTCAAGTTTAGGTGCAAAGCCTCTGTTCGCATCATCTTCTTCTTCTTGCAATTGATTCCAGAACTCTGATAAATTTCCCGACATGTCATAATCCAAGAATTCATCCAGAGTGAAAAGTGAACCCGGACGAAACTCTAGGGTATCTCCAATGGTTTGTTCTACGATATATTGTCCTGAAACGGGGTCGTAAACGACATCGTATTGGAAGTTTTCTGGCCAATCAAGTGAAATTCCTCCTGGAAACTCTACTGGATTGTAGGCGTCTTCTCCTCCATGTGGGAACGGCAAGTCGACTTCTGTAGAGTCAGTTCCTGGATCTGTCGTTTGAGCGTGGGCTGAAGAGCTGCAAACAAATGCAGCAAACACACACCAAATAGATATCACCTTTATACTCACGTTTTCAGTCCTTATATTCAGTCCAATTCAAAGCTTCTGTAACGCCTGTTTAATCAATGCCTCCAGTGAAAAATCGCTGTCTGACTTGTTTAAAATTTGCTCGAGTGTTTTCTCCACACGAGACTTGTCAAAGCCCAAAGTAGTTAGTGCCATTAACGCTTCATTCTTCACAGTATTGTGTTGCGTAGAAATTTCTGATTTTACGCCACCCGCTCCAGTTGAGGCTCCAACTTTGTCTCGCAAGTCAATGATGATTCTTTGGGCTGTTTTTGCACCAATGCCTTTCACTTTCTTCATGACGTCAGAATCTCCAGAAGCAATCACCTCGGAAGCAGTAGCAGAATCCATGGCGGACAAGATTAACCTGGCGGTATTTGCACCTACTCCACTCACGCTAATCAGAAGAAGAAACATCCTTCGCTCCTCTGTAGTTGCAAATCCATAAAGCGTTTGAGCATCTTCTCTAACGACCATGTGAATGTTGAGGAAAATTGACTCATCGCTTGGCAAAGCTTCAAATGTTGTCAGACTAATTGACACAATATATCCGACACCTCCACATTCAATGACAACATGGGTTGGGTGTTTTTCAATAAGTCTTCCGTTTAAATGATAGATCATGACTGAGACTTGTTTTGAGCATCCACAACAGCGAGTCGTACCATATCTACGATTTCTTTTGCCGAGGATCCCATTTGCAAAATATGTACTGACTTTTTCATGCCTAAAAGAACAGGACCTTGAGCTTCGATATCCCCCATTTCTTTAAGGAGTTTATACGAAATATTTCCCGCAGAAAGGTTGGGGAAAATGAGGGTGTTTACTTTTCTTTGGTGAAGTTCTGAGAAAGGAAAGCTCTCAGCCAGCATGTCTTGATTGATCGCAAAATTTGCCTGAATTTCGCCATCCACAATTAAATCTGGATGATCTCTGTGAAGTAGATAGGCTGCCCTTGACATCTTTTCTGCATCTTCACCTTTGGATGAACCAAAATTAGAATAGCTCAGGAGCGCAATGCGAGGTACAATTCTAAGCCTCTTCACGGCCTCAGCCACAAGCAAGGTTATGTCCACAATTTCCTCTGCAGTTGGGTTCACATTCACCGTCGTATCGGCGAAGAACATCGGACCCTGATTCGTCTGCATAATATACATTCCAGCAACTTTTGACACACCCTCTGCCTTTCCAATGACTTGCAACGCTGGTCGAATGACACGGGGGTAATTTCTTGTAAGACCTGAAACGAGGGCATCTGCCTCACCCGTTTCTACTAACATGGCTCCAAAGTAATTGCGCTTGCGCATTGCTCTCTCTGCCTCTATTAATGTCAATCCGTGACGTTTTCTTTTTTCATGCAAGATTTCCCCAAACATCTTTCTCTTTTCCGTATGCTCAATGTCACGCGGATCAATAATTGTTGCTGAAGCTAGCTCTAGGTTGTTGTCTTCAATGAGTGAAGAAATAACGTGCTTACGCCCGATTAAGATTGGATGAGCTATCCCTTCTTCAACGGCTTGTTCAGCTGCTTTAAGAACTTTGTAATGCTCTGCTTCAGCAAAGACAACACGCTTGGGGTTTTTAGAAGCCCTTTCACTGATCGATCTAGAAAAGATAGAAGCCTTCCCTAGCCTACTTAAAAGCACCCTGTCATATGCATCCCAATCCTCAATGGGTTCAATTGCGATTCCCGATTCCATAGCTGCTTTAGCAACAGCAGGTGCAACAGCAGTAATCAAACGTGGATCAAGTGGCTTAGGAATAATTAAGTGACGACCAAACACGAGAGATTGTTCATCATAGGCTTCGCTAACTTCATCGGGAACTGTTTCTTTCGCAAGGTTCGCAATGGCTTTTACGGCAGCAAGTTTCATTGCATCATTAATCCCGGTTGCTCTAACATCTAGGGCTCCTCTAAAAATAAAAGGAAAGCCCAAAACATTGTTAACTTGATTTGGGTGGTCGCTTCGACCTGTTGCCATAATGATATCTTCACGAGCTTCAACGGCTTCTTTGTACGGGATCTCTGGATCTGGATTTGCCAGTGCAAAAACAATGGGGTCAGCACCCATACTCTTTATCATATCTCCTGACACAAGTCCTCCTTTGCTAAGTCCTAAAAATACATTCGCGCCTTTCATCGCATCTGCGAGAGATGAGTAAGATTTCTCAGTTGCGAATCTCTGCTTTCGCTCACCTAGTCCCTCTCGTCCTGAATGAACATGACCCCTTGAATCGAAAACAGCAATGTTTTTCAGCGTCAGACCCAACTGAAGATAAAGGTCCAGACAAGACATCGCTGCAGCTCCAGCTCCACTAACAACAACTCTAACGTCTTCAATTTTCTTCTTAGTAAGCTCCAAAGCATTCAGCAGAGCAGCAGAAGAAATAATCGCTGTTCCATGCTGATCATCATGCATCACTGGAATATCTAACTCCTCTTTTAATCTACGCTCAATCTCAAATGCCTCAGGCGCTTTGATGTCCTCCAAGTTAATACCTCCAAAAGTTGGCGCTATAGCCTT
>DDJR01000071.1:39194-75393 GCA_002339135.1 Flavobacteriales bacterium UBA2619
TCTGCAAAAACTTTAAAAAGAACTGCCTTTCCTTCCATGACAGGCTTACTCGCTTCAGGACCTATGTTTCCAAGACCTAAAACTGCGGATCCATTGCTAATGACAGCCACAAGATTTCCTTTGGCTGTATACTTATATACGTCATCTTTGTTCTCGGCAATCGCAAGACAAGGCTCTGCCACTCCTGGACTGTATGCAAGAGACAAATCTCTCTGAGAACTGTAAGGCTTCGTAGGAATTACCTCAATCTTCCCCTTCCTTCCTTTCGAGTGATACTCGAGAGCCTCTTGTTTATTCGGTGCTTGCATCTTCAATAACTACTCTAACTTGACTCTATCTAACGACCACAAATCTTTCTGTACGAACAGCTACACCGTTAATTTCAAGTGTGCAAAATCCTATGCCTTGGGAAAAATCGGTTGCTGTCACCTGTAATTTTCCTTTTGAAAATAAACCTACTTCTCTCTTCACATCACGTCCCATCAAATCTCTAAACACAACCTCACCAACATCACCAGCGTTAAGCTCGTAATTAACAAAACCATCTCCACAAAGGGGATTGGGGTACACCGATGTGAAAACCACTTCTTCAGGCGAGGCCATCTCTACATCAGACACCGCTGTTGCAGTAACAACATAGGTGATGCTTTTACAAGAACCCACTGACTGATTGCCAACAGGATGGAAGCAGTATTCTATGGTCGAAGTTCCTAGCACATCATTTGCATAAAAATACGCCACGAATGTATCGTTTGTTTCTCCAGGAGACAACTGCACTAAAAATGATGCATTTAAAGAGGAGGCGTCTGCTCCATAGCCATAGCAAATAGGCCCCCAGCAGAATTTTTCATAAGAGCCCTCAAAAGGCTCTCCAGCATCTGAATCATAAGCATAAGGATAATTGTATGGACTAACTACATCAACAAAGTTCCTTGTGCACATCAGCTCCAATGCAGAGCTGGTGTTGTTCTCCAGATCCCAATGAAGTACAATTTCCTGTTCACTTAAACTGATCGTATCTAGTGCTGCGAAGATGGTATCCGTGCTAGACACAATCGTTGGTTGAGCGGAGATAGTTCCAGCTATTACTGTTGATAATGTAAAAAACAGATTTTTTATTCTCGATTTATTCATGATCACGAAGGTAATACATTCCGTTTATCGAGAAAGACGTTTCTTTGCGACACGCAATAGAAATTTTGAAACATGATCTACCGAAACTTTAAACCGCTTCTCCTCGTGAAAAATTCTATTATTTTACTGTTTTTCATCAGTCTCGCAGTTGGCAAAACCTCTGCCCAAACAATACCATCTGTTAACATCAAAGACCTTTACGGTTCAACCGTCAACACTGGTGAACTCAACAACGGTGGAAAACCCATCGTGATTTGCTTTTGGGCAACTTGGTGTAGCCCTTGTAAAAGAGAGCTGAATAACTACATGGACTATTACCAGGACTGGCAGGACGAAACAGGTGTTAAAATCATCGCCGTGAGCGTTGATGATTCTCGGTCAACAAATCGTGTGGCACCTTACATTATGAGCTCCGGATGGGATTTCGAAATTCTGCTTGATCAATCGGGCGACTTCAAGAGAGCCATGGGAGTCATCAATGTGCCGCATACTTTCGTTTACAATGGTGAAGGAGAACTTGTTTGGTCTCACAACAACTACGCTGAGGGAGATGAAGAAGAGTTGTATGAGGAACTCCTTAAATTAGTTGATTAAATGAAGAAGTCAATCGCATCTTTTGCGTTATCAATGGCATGGATTTTACTCTCGGGAAATGCTTTAGCTCAAACTTCCAAGGAACCAGTCCAAGGCATCGTCTCAGGGAACGTTTCTATCCTCTTCCAATCGTACCAAGAAGATTCTTTAATTGGAGCCGTAGTTCCGCCTTCGAAAGCTGGGTTTAATGCCTTCTCAAACATCAACTACAACCAGGGCAATTTCTCAGCTGGCTTCCGCTATGAATCTTACTTAAATAGCGTCCTTGGCTTCCCAGGTCGTTTCAAGGGTTCAGGAATTGGATACCGTTATGCTCGTTGGGCTGACAAAGAAAAAGGAGTGGACGTTACCATTGGAAACTTCTACGAGCAATTCGGATCAGGGATACTTCTCAGGTCCTACGAAGCTCGCAACCTAGGTCTTGACAATGCAATGGATGGAGTGCGTCTAATATTAACCCCCTTCAAACCACTTGTCGTAAAAATGTTATACGGCAAACAAAGACTTGATTTCGATAGCGAACTCATCAACGGTGATGGGATTATTCGAGGAATTGATTTTGAGTTAGCGCTGAACGATCTGATACCAACTTTTGCCGATTCTAAACTCAAAATTACCCCAAAATACTCATTTGTAAGTCGCTTTCAAGAAGGCGGCAACATCGTAAAGGATACCCTTATTTTAGAGCTCCCCCAAAATGTTGGTGCTTGGGATTATGGAGTGACTCTGCAATATGACATGTGGAAGTTTGGGGTTTCTAGAACCGAGAAAATTAACGACCCTTCAGCAGACAACGGCTTCATCTATAAACAAGGAGAGGCGCTCATGTACTTTCTGTCGGGAAACATTAAAGACTTAAGTTTTCTTCTTCAGCGATCTACGACTGACAACATGAGTTTTCGATCAGACAGAGATTTACTTCTCTTTGACGCACCGATAAATAACATTCCTACCATAACGAAAACACACACCTACAATTTAGCTGCCACCTTGTATCCATACGCGACTGTTATTAACGGTGAGTCAAGTTTTAGAGGAGAGCTATACTACAGACTTAAAAGGGGATCAGCGCTTGGAGGGAAATACGGAACTAAAATGAATTTGGTATTTGCAACCTCATACAGCTTAGACACTACTCACCTTTCTGGAGTTGATGCCATCACCTATGGGTACGAACGCAACAGCTGGGGATTTGGAAATTCCTTAAACGTTCAGGACATCAGCTTAGAAATTGAACGGAAAATTTCAAAGAACTTTAAGGCAAAAGCAATGTACATGAATCTAAGATTCAACACCCTTGCAACACCCGTGACCACAGATTTTAAGGGAATTGTATACGCTGATATTTTTGTTCTAGAAACGCAAATTAAAACAGCAAAACGCCAGAGTCTGAGAACAGAAATACAAGCCCTGTTGACCGAGCAAGATAAAGGAGACTGGGCTACAATTGTTGCTGAATACACCTGGAGCCCCCATTGGTTTGTAAGCGTCATTGATCAATACAATTTCGGCAATCCTGATGAATCGAAACGCGTCCACTACCTCTATGGATCTGCTGGATACATTAACGGCTCCCACAGACTTAGCGTGGGATACGGAAAACGTCGTGAAGGTATTTTCTGTGTTGGAGGAGTCTGCAGAGCCGTGCCTGCTTCAAGTGGCCTTGAAGTCACTTTCACATCTAATTTTTAGACCCTAAGAAAGTAACAGTAACCTCGAGAGTGATTTAGAAAAATAAAAATTAACTGCGAGGATTGGAGAGTACACGTGATCGATCTGCCGGGGGTTCTATCCCTTGCGTCTTTTGATTTCAGCACTTATAAGTGCAAGCTCTCGTGTTGTTTGTCCAGCTACTGAGGTATTCTCTTTTGCACGACGAATCAGGTATGGCATCGCTTCTCGTATGGGGCCGTATGGGACGTATTTCGCAACATGATATCCATTGGCAGCGAGGTTGAAAGTAATCGGATCACTCATGCCTAAAAGTTGCGAAAAAGTAATGCGATCGTCGTCGACAGAAATCCCTCTCTGCATCATCAACTCACAAAGCTTCATATTGCTGTCTTCATTGTGCGTTCCACAAAACAAGTTCACCCGATCGAGGTTGTCTAAGCAAAACTCGACAGCTGAATCGAAATCATGATCTGTCGCTGCTTTATCAGCATGAATAGGTGAAGGATATGACTTCTTCACAGCTCGCTCACGTTCCTTTTCCATATACGCACCTCTAACGAGTTTAACACCCACGATAAAACCGCTCTCATGGGCACGTGATGCGAGACTGTGTATATATTCTAGTCGATCGTGGCGGTAGAGTTGTGCTGTGGTGAAGATGACCGCTCTTTCTCGATTGAAATCAGACATCATATCTTCTGCTATTTTATCAATGGAGTCCTGAAGCCATGTTTCCTCAGCATCAATTAAGACCCTTCCTCCTGCTTCAGCTGTGGAAGCACAAATTGAACGAACTCGCCGAATCACTCTTTCCCATGCCTCATGTTCAGAAGCCGTAAATGTTGAAGAATCTTTTTGAAGAAGGTCATTGTGAGAAAGCCCACTTGGTTTAAATACAGCAAATGCATGGCGGGGGTCATTGGAAGCCGCTTCAATTGTTTTTAAAATTTCAGAACACGTCGCATCTAGTTCTTTTTCTGTATCGACGCCTTCAGCGCTGTAATCTAGAATGGTACGCACACCACTTTTATACAGAAGATCTATCGTTTGCTCAGATTCTAAAATATCTTCACCTCCACAAAATTGCGCATATACTGTAGGTCTAACTGCCCAACCTATTGGGAATTTCACAAACAAAGCAACGCGTGCCAAAAGGCTCCCGATTTTGACTAACCATGGTCGACTTAACAATTGAAAAAGCTTTTTGCCACGACGAATATCTTTGTCTGACAAGTGGCGAAATGCCAGCTCAGTATTGTTAAAGTCAGGCAGTGAATTTTTGCTCATTTCTTTGAGAATTTTTTTTCAATCTGTGCAAAGATAGATGAGTACTCCCTTTGTACATTTGAGCATGGACATTAAAGGTTTTATCACAGAAAATCGTCAACGTATGCTTGACGAATTATTCGACATTTTAAGAATCCCTTCAGTATCTGCAGACCCAGCTTTTGCTAGTGATGTAAGGAGATGTGCAGAGGCTGTAGCTGACTCTTTAAAGCAAGCTGGAGCTCGCAATGTGGAGGTGATCAAAACTCCAGGGCATCCGATTGTTTTCGGAGAATATTTAACAAACGTTGATGCTCCGACAGTACTTGTTTATGGCCACTATGATGTCCAGCCACCAGACCCCATAAATCTTTGGGACAACCCTGCTTTCGAGCCGGTCATTAAAGTGACAGACAATCATCCTGATGGAGCGATTTTTGCAAGAGGGTCTTGTGATGATAAGGGCCAAATGTTTATGCATGTTAAAGCCCTTGAGGCTATGGTTTCTATGGGTAATGTGCCATGCAATATCAAGTTCATTATTGAAGGTGAGGAAGAAGTTGGAAGCTCGCACCTTGACGACTTTATTGAATCCAATAAAGAAAAACTATCTGCTGATGTAGTACTTGTTAGCGATACAGGAATTTTTGCCAACGACACCCCTTCGATAACAGTAGGGCTTCGTGGATTGTCTTATGTTGAAGTCGAGGTCAAAGGTCCCAACCGAGATTTACACAGTGGTCTTTATGGTGGTTCTGCTCCGAATCCGATTAACATTCTCGCCGAGATGATTGCTTCTCTGAAAGATGAAGACCAAAGAATCACAGTTGATGGATTCTACGACGACGTCCTTGAACTCACTTCAGATGAAAGGAAAGCCATGGCAAGAGCTCCCTTTTGTGAAGAATCCCACAAAGCAAGTATCGACATCGGAGCCCATGAAGGTGAGTCCAATTACACTCCCTATGAAAGAATGAGCATCAGGCCTACACTGGATGTAAATGGAATATGGGGAGGATATACCGGTGATGGTGCAAAAACAGTTATTGCATCTGTAGCTACAGCTAAAATCTCAATGCGCCTTGTTCCCCACCAAGATCATGAAACCATTACACAACTTTTCACCAAACACTTTAACAGAATAGCTCCTCCTAGTGTGAAAGTAAAAGTAACAGAAATGCACGGAGCTTCTCCCGCAATTACACCTACGAATAGCGCTGCTTATCACTCAGCTGCTCGTGCAATGAAGCACACATTCGGCAAAGAACCTATCCCAGTTCGTTCAGGAGGGTCAATTCCCATTGTCGCTTCTTTCGAACGCATCTTGGGGCTGAAAACAGTGTTGTTTGGATTCGGGTTAGATTCCGATGCAATTCACTCCCCCAATGAACATTATGGAGTTTTTAACTACTTTAAAGGAATAGAGACCATCCCTTATTTCTATTCGCATTTCGCTCAGTTACATGAAAAATAAGTTCTCTGTTTTTGCTGTGATTTCGATTTGTTCGATTGCCACATTGACAGGATGCTATAAGCCCCTTGAAATTACTAACGTAAAGGATTTTTCAGAAATATCAATTGGGCTCGAGGGGTTCAAATCAAACCTTGAGGTTGAGATATACAATCCCAATTTCTATCCCATTGAGTTAAGCGAAACAAAAATTTCACTCAGGGTTAGAGACACCGATGCTGGTGATGTTCGTTTATTGGAAATGGTGAATCTTAGCGCAAGAAATACAACCACAATCAGTTTCCATGTTGTATCAAGGAAAGGAGCTATCGCTGAAATTCTGAAAAATGATGTTTTTAATTTTTTAAAAGGTGAAAAAGTACCTTTCTCAGCCTCGGGAACAGTCAGTGGAAAATCGTGGGGTATTCAAGTTGAGGTGCCTTTGGAGCACTCACAAAAAATTAGCTTGAGGAAATAAAACCCTAACCTTTAAGCCTTCCTATCATATAGTTCAGACCGATCTCTACAGTCATGTTCATCATTCGGTTGTCCCATCGAGCCGTTCCAACTGGATTCTCTGGTCGTGGTGCAATAGCCATGATACTTTGAGACAAGCGAATGAAAACATATGAGTGGGCAGAGTACATTGTTCTCACCCCAAGGACAGCACTAAGTTCATAAGGCTTAATTGGAAGTCCCGTTGGATCCCATCCCACTCCATAGAAATCTTCCTCTGCTGCAATCAAGACAGAGGGTTGAATTCCTACAAGGATGTCCATGAATCTATAGGAGTAATTGATTGTTAGCGGGAGATCGATGTAGGTAAAACGATATCTCCATGTTGTATAATCACCAGCGGTGGCATTGGGAGGTTTTTTACTTCCTTTCTGATTGTAAACGAGGCCAATTTGAAAGTTGTTTTTTCCAGCTCGTCCAATTTCAAGTGTTGCACCTAGATTGACGCCTAGTTTGTTAAATCCTCCGATTCCATCGCCATGAATTTGGGAAGCCGTTGCTCCACCGATAAGTCCTCCATTAAATGTGAAAGCATGTCCTTCGGAATCGTCGGATTGAGCTGCTAGGAAAAAAGGCAAAAAAGAAAATAACAAGAAGAACTGTCGCATGGTTCTACTAAAGAGATAAATGATGAGACAGACAATTTACAACTTCTCCATTTTCTTTTGTGACAACGACCAGGATAGAGGAGTTTTCAAAAACCCATTCATTGTTCCAATTGAAAGTGTAGTCAGATTGAAATTGATCTCCTACTGCGGCATTGTCTAAGGTTACTAAACCGTCAGCTCCTGTCACGCTTCCTCGAAGTAGATGATTGAATTGATAATCCGTCACATGTTCGGGGTCTTGTCCGTAATACAGCTGATCTCCGATTAATTCTGATTCAGTTATGAGTATGACCAACCTACATTCTCCTGGCAGTAAAACTTGCGTCGGATCACCTTCACTTGAAAATTGACCGTTGACATGAATGTTTAATTGACCATTTCCTGCAGAGGGATGCCAAAAGGTTTTAATTTGAATTTGGAGGGGGGTGTCAGAGGCTATTTCATCTGCCACTGCAGCAGTCCACTCAGCGGAAGAATAATAGTTGCCTGCTCCTCCCCTGCGGTTGATTCTTCCGAGAGGGTTAGCTTGAAAATCCAATTGAGCCCAGTATATATTGCTTTCCGTATTCGTCCAATCTGTGGGGTAAGTCTCATTTGTCACCGCCAAATTACCTGCATGTATGGCAAGCGGAAAAACACGATCAGGATTCGAGTCTGCTAGACCTTCTGCAATTTCTGCAGCGGGGGGACAATTCCCACATTGATGAGCTGTGAAATCTTCTACCAAAACATTTTTACCCGTTGTCGTCGCCAATTCAAAAGTGGGCGGGTTACCATACAGGACTTCGTTGTATGATCCTGCAAAAGGAACGACTGGATTCTCAATAACATCACAAGATGAAATCAGAACAATGACGGTTGCAACAGCTGGATGTAAAAATCTTAGGAGCTTCATGTTTTATGAAATAACCTCAAAGGATGCAAAAAATCCGCATTTGTACAGGTGTACAAAATGCGGATTTTCTATAAACTTTAATGTTTAAAAGTTTTATTTACTGCGCTTTTGTTAGGCGAAGAGTAGATATTTCGTTACCAGCTGTGAGGCTTACAAGGTAAATCCCTGCCTCCATAGAAGCGAAGTCTAACTCAAAGTTTTGTGTGCCAGCTGCGATATGACCAAGATTCATGTCAACGACTTTCTCGCCGATGAGGTTGTACACTACAACAGAAGCTTGTCCAGCTTTAGCTGATGTAAATGACAAGTTCGTAGTGTTTGTGAATGGATTTGGGAATACGTTTACACTAGAAGTAAGATCGTTTTCAGAAATTCCACTAGCAGATGTCACCTCCATACCAGCTACAAATTCTTCAAACTCGAGTCCTGAAGCACCATCATAATCTAGTATGATTCCTACTTCTTCAAATCCGTCCATAGAAACGATTGAAGCAACACCGTCGATATACGGATTTCCGTTAGGATCATTCCATTGAGAAGCATAAAGCCCGTCTCCGTAGGCATCTGTCATTGTGAAAACGTAACACTCATTTAAGTCTAGAGCAACATCCCAAGTCAATTCAGTGTAGGGTTGATTTTCTAAAGATCCTTCTGCAATACCATCGACGTACATTCCAGAAGCAGACTCAATTGACCAACCAGTCTCCTCAGGCCAATTGTCAGTAGTGATGCGGACCTGAATGTATGAAGTTGCTTCCGTTGATCCCACAATGCTAACAGCTTCTTCTGAGCTCCATCCTGCACCGTTTACAGAAACCAATGTATAGTCAAATTCTCCGGTTTCGTTGTACGAACCAAGGTCTACCGTTTCATCTCCTCCATTTGAAAGAACACCCTCCCAAGTAACGTCAGCCTGAGCTACACCATTCAATTCAATTTCAAATGTCATAGAAACAGTATCATCAGAACCAAGGTTTGAGACAGATGTAGAAGCCGTCCAAGAACCTGCGCCACAAGAAGAAGTCTCACCGTTGTATGACATGAGTGGAGCTGCTCCTGTAATTGGGTTTGAACAATCAACGAATGCTGCTGTAACGTGGCCATCAAAAGAGGCTTGACCTGACTCAACTAATGTGTATTCCATCTCACCTGTCGTATCGTTAGGAGTTCCATTAGGACAAACAGTGTATATAGTAGGATAGTAAGTGTTTCCGTAAGCGTCGAAGATGTTGCTCATGTTGTCGAACATTGGAAAAGGAGTTCCTTCAACCCAGTTTCCTGTAGTTGATGGTCCAGTTCCATATAAATCAGCTTCCGTGGTCGTGTCATCTGATTCTAAAGTAAATATATACAAATCCCCAGTTCCTTCAGGACCGAAAGTGCCCCACAGGTTTTCAAAAATGCCCGTTTGTTTATAACTCCAGCAAGGCCCACACCACGTAGCGTAGAAATCTAAGATGACAGTATTTCCTTCATCAAGAAGGTCATAAAGATTGTACTCGACACCCGTAATATCAGTTGCAGTAAAATCTGGTGCAATACTTCCCGAAGGCAATTGCGCAAGAGCAGTTGAAGAAATAGTTAGAACTGCGAAAAGCATGTAAATGTGCTTCATGTTGTATTGGTATTTTGTTATTTATTTACTAATAGGTAGCCTAAGTCTTACAAATCTAGTCGAAACGAAGCCGATATCAAACCCAACAGACATTTAGATTGATTCTAAATGAAAGAAAAAAACATGTTAATCTATTTCAACAACCGTCTGGCTTGAGAGCCCAAAGCAACCAAATCCACTACTGATATTGGAATAAATAAGCGAAGGTTCTGCAAAGAGGTCGAAACCTCCAGACAAATAATCACCCGTACTCACATAAAATTTAGCAAGCTCTGGACTAAGTGCTACGACGCGCATCCTAAGAGCCACCGGTGCCCACTTCTGATCAACATCATGTGATTTAGAAAACAGAGTAATCTCTGACAGACCATCTGACCATGCTGCTGCATTTACATCTGAGACCATCATTCCTCCCGTTGTAGATTCTTCTGTGACTCTTTGATCCGCTTGACTGCGAAGTTGCACTCTCTCCCATCCCAAAGTATCCAATGTTGTAGGATCAATGTAGAGCGCATCCACGTAAACGAGATAAGAATCGTCTAAATCAGGGTGATTTACCAAATCAAGAGTATAAATGTCTTGTATTACCTCTTCTCCATTCCAAGGAGAATTCGTAGTGTCTCCTTGGTATTCATATGTTAATGATACTTCCGGAATGGGTGGCATCACGTTCGTCGCTGTCACTGGATCGAAACCTGGTGCATCAACGCTCAACGTCATTGTTCCTTCATAATGCCCAAATACATCCTCTAGGTTGAGTTTGTATGCGACATCTGTAAAGTCTTCCTCACCAAGAGTGAATAAAACAGCATCTTCACCAAGTCTGAGAGAAATCACGGCGCCAGAAACTGGTTGAGGGCCGGCTGAATCTAAAACAGAAGCAGAGCTGGTCACTTGCGCCAACAAGTGAGTGTCTCTATCTCCAGATATGACAGTTACAGCAAGGCGAGGCGAGTGTTCTGGAAATGCTATTTCGTGAACAACCCCTTCAGCGAATCGCTCACAACTGACAAAACTAATTGCAGCAAATAAGGCAATTAAAAGAGTGAAATTATTTTTCATTTTACGTGTTGATTAGCTGAATATTAAAACGAGAAACGCCAAGCTACAGATGGGATAATGGGGAAAATTCCGTACTCTCTGATCACGGGGTTGCCGTCGTCGTCTTGGTCAGTTTGTGCAAAGAAGGGGTTGAGATTGTTGTACGCGTTGTAAACACTAAAAATGAGATGCCTTGTGCTGTTCTCATAAACTTTCGTTCGGGTTAATGAAAGATCTAGCCTGTGATAAGGACTCATGCGGAAAGCATTTTTCTCAGAGGGGACCTCAGCGGAAAAAGAGTAAATACCTTCACCTGTTCCATCTGGTATGTAGGCTGAAAATGAGGATTCGCTCAACGTAAGAGCCCTACCTGTTCCATACAACCAAACGGCAGATCCAGTCCACTTGTCCGTGAAATCATGGGTCACCACGAAGCTCACATCATGACGTCTATCATAAGTATATGGATACCAGTTGCCACTGTTAATGTCATCGAATTGTCGGTTAGACCAGGATAGCGTATAGCCAATCCATCCCGTTGTACGGCCACTCTTTTTTTGAATCAAAAGCTCTGTACCATATGCGTTACCAATACCTTGCGTTACTTGGTCTTCCCAATCTGTATCAAGGCTGAACTGGAAACTAGCACCCTCTTTGTAACTCAGCAAATCTTCCATGCCCTTGTAGTACCCCTCAAGAGACACCTCAACATTGCCAAAGGTTTTTGCCACACCCATTGCGACTTGCCAGCTTTGTTGTGGTCTGATCCGAGCTGTCGAAGGAACCCAGAGATCTGTTGGAAGCCCCAGTCCTTCATTTGTCAATAAATTTACATACTGAGACATGCGCGCAAAAGAAGCCTTCAACGCATACCCTCCTGGCATACGAAAGTTGAGCGCTGCTCTCGGTTGAATTGAGCGATAAGTAGTGTCTTGAACCATTAGAATAGAACTGTGAACTCCCATGTTGAGCTTCAAGCGATCGCCCAACTCAAACTCATCCTCAAGATATAAAAAAGCCTCATCAGATTTTATGTCTGGTGGCCCCAACAAAGTGTCTAAGGCAGAGACATCTCCAAAATCAAGTACCAGAGATGTTGCTCCAGGACTGAAAGTGTGATTCGTCCAATTGGCCCCAAATTTAATATAGTGGCGTGCGTTGGGAGCGAAATCGAAATCTATTCGACCAGAAAAATCTTCAATACCAGAGCTGTAAAGTGCAGCCATACTTAAAGAATCTGAATCTTCTGAAATCTCCGAAATATCAATCCCCGTGTTAAAATTATAAAGCGAACGTGTTAGAGTTGCATTGGAAAAAAGTCTGGGGCCCCATTCGTGATTCCACCTTAAAGCTTGGATTGCATTTTTCCAGTCCAATCCAAAATTTAAAGTTGAACTTGCTGTACCATAGTTTTCAGCTGAAGCAATTCCAAAATCATCTTCGCCTTTGAAAGCGCTTAAATACAGGCGGTCTTTTGAACCTATTCGCCAGTTGAGCTTTCCGTTCAAGTCGTAAAAATAATATCTCGGATCAGTCGTAACATCGGGGTTTCCACTATTTGATAGGGCAAGAATCGGATTAATGATCAGATCTAGGTATGTTCTGCGGGCGCTAAGCATAAACGATGCTTTGTCCTTAACAATTGGGCCTTCAACGGTTAGTTTAGAAGAAATAATGGAAACTGTGGCATCGGCGTGATATTCTTTCATGTGCCCGTCCTTCATATGAATCTCAAGAATCGAGCTGAGCCTGCCGCCGAACCGAGCGGGAAAACCACCTTTTGTGATACTCATGTTCTTAACCGCATCGGCATTAAAGACTGAGAAAAATCCGAACAGGTGGTTGACGCTGTAAAGAGGCACTCCATCTAAAAGCATGAGGTTTTGGTCTGGCGAACCACCGCGAACATACAGCCCACTCGTTCCCTCTCCACCTGATTGGACTCCTGGCAAAAGTTGAAGAACCTTCAAAAGATCGACCTCCCCTCCGATGGCCGGAAGTCGTTTGACTTGGTCCATTGGGATTTCCATTTTCGACATTTGAACCTGTTCCTCAATTTTATTCAAGGATTCCGATGATACAACTGCTTCGTTCAATTTCGTTCCTGCAACCAGGTTGAAATCCATCTTCACGTTCGTGCTGAGGTCGATTTCAAATCGCTGAGGCGCATATCCGATATACGTGACAACAATACTGTGTGTGCCCTTTGGCAAGGTCAGAGAATAGAATCCATAGATATTCGCAGCGACTCCCTGGGTCGCGTCTTCACACCAAACAGTAGCTCCTAGAAGCTGCTCTCCACTGACTGCATCCTGAACATGTCCCGAAAGAGTTTGAGCGTACATGTTTTGTGAAAACAACAATTGAACGAAAAGAAATAAAAATATCAAGCGCATGGACATACCTTTGTGGAGTGAGAAAAATATTGGAGCAAGTTACTATTTTAGCGCAAACATTCGCCTGTTTATTTCTGTTATTCTTGACTTTTAACAGTTCAAGTCTATCTGCTCAATCTGCTCCAGAAGCAATCAACGCCGTGCGAATTGCCGAAGTTGAGCAGCCCATTCAGACTTTATCAGCATCGCATGACTTAGCCAACAATGACCTCTTAATTGTAGGCCACGATGGTGTTGTACATTACTGGGAACCTATTTCTGGATTGCGCACAACGCCATTCTTAGATCTGGGAGTTAATGGCATGAATATCTTGGATTTCGGCGAGAATCCCGAACAGGGGCTTAATGGCATGACCTTAGATCCTGGTTTTGATGAAAATGGCCTTGTGTATGTGATGTACAACGGTTACCGTCCTGACGGCACTGGAGAGATCATCGACGAACGAATTCTGTGCTTCGCGACCACTGAAAATCACAGCACTGTGAACACATTGGTTTGGTCTGAAGTGTTGGAATTGGTACAACCTGATCAAGGACACAATGGTGGACAAATACTCTATGGACTTGACAACTTCCTCTACATCTCCACCGGAGATGGTGGTGCTACGGGCACAGGAGCTTCCGGTGGAGGTTCTAACGGAGATGACCATGGCCCCATCGGTAACGCTCAGAATTTAGAATCTTTGTTGGGTAAAATTTTACGAATTGAAACCCATGGCCTCGATCCGTATACCATACCGCAAAGCAATCCCTTTGTAGGTTTGCCCAATGTGCATGAGGAGATTTGGGCTTACGGGTTGAGAAATCCTTGGAGGTTTTGCTTTGACAGTGAGAATGGTGATATGTTCATCGGGGACGTGGGAGAAGTCGATTGGGAAGAAATCCATTATGAGGCGGGAGAAAGTGAGGGCGGACTTAACTATGGATGGAGGCTGATGGAGGGACCCGATTGCTATGAACCCATTGAAGATTGTGACCCTGACAATGAAATAGAGCAACCGATTTTTGCTTTCCCTCATGAGAATGGTCTTTGCAGTGTCATCGGTGGCGTTATGTACAGAGGTGGAAACATCCCCTCTTTAGATGGGTGCTATGTACTGTCAGATTATTGTGGGTTCGGAGACACACAGTTTTTCACCCTAAAAGAGAATGCAAATGGTGAATGGATAAGCCAAGCACTGGTTTTAGAAGTGGAAGGTGGTTTTGAACCTTGGACAGAAACAAAATCCGCATTCGGGGAAGACAACAGAGGTGAAATTTATTTGTGCACTCGTTTTGCTGTCTACAAACTCTTGTTTGACCCCTTGTTTCCTCCTGAACAAAATCAAGGCAAAGAAATAAGCATCTCCCCCAATCCTTCGGCGCCCAACGCGTTGGTTCAAGTGAACTTAAAAGAAGGTGAAGAAATTTCACGGTTGAGGGTGTTCAATTCTGCCGGAATCCTGATGCGAGATTTATACCCCACCGACACAGGAGACAACACGACGTTTTACACCAACGACTTTCCTGCTGGGGTCTACAGTATAAACATCGAGGTTCTAGAACTTGATGAATTCTACTTTGGAAAACTAGTCATCCTAGGAGAATAGACAAACACTAAGGACAGAGGCAGTTTTTCACGTCTTTTAAAACAATATTCGTGACAACGCTCGCAGTATCTGTAATCAGATATGTTGCAGACTTAACCAGTCCATTTCCTTCTATAAAGTACCTGCGAGGGTTTTCTCTAGTCCCGCTTTTTTTAAAGTTAACTTCTCCCAATCTCGCTAAATCTGCAAGATCGCTTGCAGTCAAATCACCACATTTTAAAACACATTGACCTCTTGAATCCGCGAAAATCCCAGCCATCGCTATCTCTTTGCTTATTCTGTTTGCTGGCAACCAATCCATGCAGCCGCGTTCTGAAAACATGACCCAAGAAATACCTATACCTACCATCACTCCGATGAGGTACTTAGAAAGACGATTTAAAAAATTCATACAGCAAAACTACATTAATCTCTCTCTCTTCAACCGTAACTTCGTTAGATGATTGCAACGCATGATTTAAAATATTCTTACTCTGGAACAACTTCTTTAACGTTTCCTGATTTCAAGTGTGACAGTGGCAACAAGTTGCTTTTGCTTGGGAATTCTGGAACTGGCAAAACAACCCTTCTTCATTTGTTATGCGGTCTAATCCGTCCAGACTGTGGAACGATGCAAGTAGCAGGTTTAAATATCAACACATTAAGTGACCGAGAACTCGATCGTTTTAGGGGGCGAGAACTTGGCATTGTGTTCCAACAATCACACTTCGTTCAAAGCTTAACCGTTGCAGAAAATATTGCACTTCCCACGATGCTCACTGGGTCCAACTTGACGTCTGAAGAGTTAAAAACACGGACCCGTGAATTATTGGACCGACTTGGCATAGGACATAAGTTCGACATTTACCCTAAAGATTTAAGTGTGGGTGAACAACAAAGAGCATCTATCGCAAGAGCACTCGTCCACAAACCTTCTGTCCTCTTTGCCGATGAGCCGACATCTGCGCTTGACGATACAAGCACCGAGTCTGTCATCCAATTGCTCGAAGAAGAAACTGAAAAAGTTGGAGCAAGCTTAATTATCGTCACCCACGATGCCAGGCTGAAAAACAGATACAAGGACCGCGTAGAGCTTCAACCACTTACAATCGCCGAATGAGACTCTCATACATCGCACGGCGTAACCTAGCCGCAAAACCTTTACAGACAGCGCTAAGTGCCATTCTACTGGCATTTGGAGTAGGGATGGTGAGTCTAATGATGCTCGCGGAAAAACAAATGTCCCAACAGTTTGAGAGAAACATTAAAGACATAGACCTCGTTCTAGGAGCGAAGGGAAGCCCACTTCAACTCATCCTTGCCAATGTGTATCACATTGATGCTCCAACAGGAAACATCTCACTCGCTGAGGCTGAAAAAGTAATGCGAAACCCCTACATAGAGTCTGGCATTCCACTCGCGTATGGAGACAATTACATGAGTTATAGAATCGTAGGAACTGACGAGTCTTACCCCAACCACTATGAAGCCGTGATTGAAGAGGGTGTGATTTGGTCTGAAGCGTTCGAAGTAACAATAGGATCTACTGTGGCGGAAAAAAGCGGATTGAAAGTAGGTAGCACTTTTTTTAGCGCTCACGGGCTTACAGACGGCACAGACGTTCACGATGACAAGGCATTTACTGTGGTTGGAATCCTAGCGAAAAGCAATTCTGTCATTGATCAGCTTCTACTAACTAGCATAGAGAGCATATGGGGAGTTCACGCTGACCTAGAGGATGAAAACCTCACACCAGAGGAACTTTATGCATCAAGAGAGATCACAGCTGTCCTCTTAAAGAAACGGAACCCCATGGCTATCCTCACGCTCCCTAATCTTCTTAGAGAGACGAACATGCAAGTCGCGCTTCCAGCAATAGAAGTTAACAGATTAAACAAACAATTCGGATTGGGGGCAGCTACACTCAGAGCAATCGCTCTTTTGATTATGGCGTTAAGCTTTGCCAGCATCTTCATCTCCGTTTTTGACAACATGCAAGCCCGGAGGTATGAACTGGCGCTCATGCGTACCATGGGGGGAACTCCCGCTACACTATATAGACTACTGCTGTTAGAAGGTGGACTACTCAGTCTTGGAGGTACCATTCTGGGATTGCTAGTCAGCAGAATAGGTCTGTTTATTCTTGCATCAGCCGTCGAAGACAAGTTTCAATATGACTTGGGCAACTTGAGTCTTCTCACATCTGAAATTTATCTAGCAATAGGCGCTACCTTTGTGGGACTTCTTGCGGCAGCGCTTCCGGCATTTAAGACACTGCGCTTAGATATTTCAAAAACTCTCTCAAACGAATGATGAATCTCAAAAAACGCAACAGCAAAGTTCTTCGTTCAAGTTGGATTGTGGGAGCCATGGCTCTTGTCGCGGTTGCTTCTCTCGACTGGAGCAGCATGTGTCACCCATCTGATGAAGGTGCTGCAATGAAAGATCAAATCCGAACTGTACAAACAGCAAAAGCCTCATCCGAATCATCGACTGAAGCCTCTTCTTTTTCAAAAAATGCGACTTACACAGAGCTTACTTGGAAGGACCTCACGGATGTTGAGTTTAAGGATGTCTATGTAGATGAATTAGATGCCTACTACTGGAAACCCATCTTTGGCCCAAGCGTAAAAGAAATAGAAGGCGGAAAATTTTTCATCACTGGTTATGTGATTCCAGTAGACATTGATGAAGACTTTTATGTGCTAAGCAGATACCCCTTTGCCAATTGTTTTTTCTGTGGTGGTGCTGGACCCGAAACAGTTGTGGATTTACAATTTGATGGGCACTCTCCGCGGGAATATGCAACTGATGAAAGGTTGACTTTTGCCGGAGAGCTTAAATTAAATGCCGATGATGTTTACCAAATGAACTACATCTTGGTGGGAGCACATGAACATATTCCTTGATAGCTGTCATTCTGTTTGTGATAAGTTTTGATTTCGAAAAACACCCATTGCACACTATTGGTGAAACTTATACGTTATCACTGGGTAACCAACATATCCATTCAAATTCATGCTAGAATTTTGCAAATCCGTACTCTCTAAAGTTAGCTTCGATCGAGCTTTATTCGCCAAAGAACTTAAAAAAAGTGTTCGTTGGCTTAAGCGATCTGAAATCCAAAACTTACAAGATTGGTGTATCAAAGGCTATGGAGAAGTCTACGGAGATTTAATTAACTCAACATTTTCAAACCAAGCCCTCATTGCATGAGGGCTTTTTTCTTGACTCTTGTAAATGAGTAAATCTATTTCGAACATGAGAGTCGCTATAATTGGAGGGGGAGCAGCAGGGTTTTTTTCTGCGTTTTCGGTAAAAGAACACCACAGAAACGCATCCGTAACCATTTTTGAAAAGTCCAACAAATTGCTTTCAAAAGTGAAAATATCTGGTGGTGGGCGTTGCAATGTAACACATGCATGCTTCAGCCCAAGCAAATTGTCTAAGTCATATCCAAGGGGGGGGAAACACCTGAAGAAATCATTTTCAGTTTTCCAGGCCCAGGACACTGTGGAGTGGTTTTCCCAAAGAGGAGTAGAACTTAAAGCTGAGGAAGATGGCAGAATGTTCCCCACCACGGACAGCTCTCAAACAATCATTGATTGCTTTCACAAAGAGGCCGCAAATAAAAACATTACAATCACGGTACAGTCACCTGTTACAAAAATCGTGAAAGAAAAAGAAGGCTATACATTGCAGTTCGAGAGCCGTTCAGAACAATTCGACAAAATCATCGTTGCGACTGGTGGAAGTCCTAAAATGAGCGGTTTTTATTGGCTACAAAAACTAGGGCACACCATTTCTCCTCCGCTGCCTTCCCTCTTTACGTTCAACATGCCTGGAGATCAAATCAAGATTCTAATGGGGTTGGTTGTCGAAAACGCAACGGTCCATCTTCAAGGCACAAAACTCTCACATCATGGACCAGTTTTAATAACGCATTGGGGAATGAGTGGGCCAGCAATTTTAAAACTATCCGCGTGGGGAGCAAGACACCTGGCTGAAAACAACTACAATTTTAAAATTCAAATCAACTGGCTTTCGATTAAAAGCGACGAAGTTGCAAACGAAATAATTGAAGAGAAGCTACTTGCTATCCGAAAGAAAAAAATAAGCAACGCCTGCCCATTTGAGTTGCCCAATAGGATGTGGCTGTTTTTACTTGAAAAAGTGGGGATTGATCCTGATTCTGTTTGGCATGAGCTTTCTAAGAAAAATCGGAACAAACTGTTGAATATTTTACTCAACGACATCTATGAAGTAAAAGGGAAAACAACTTTCAAAGAAGAGTTTGTAACCTGCGGTGGCATCAAGCTCTCAGAGATCAAGATGACATCAATGGAAAGTCGGATATGCAAAGACCTTTATTTTGCAGGTGAAGTTCTAGATATCGATGGAATAACCGGAGGGTTTAATTTCCAAGCGGCATGGACTACTGGATACATCGCTGGAAAATTAATCGAATAACGTGAGTTTAAAGTTGACTCGTCATACTGCATGAGCAGGTTTACTTAACGTTTTATAAAAAACTGTTGCTGCGGTCGCGAGAAATAAACTCGATGTTTCTCTTGAGCCCCTCAAAGCCCGTTCTCTGAATGGGGCTGTCTTTAAAAGTACTGTTAAACACATCTTCTGTCATATCTAACCAATCATCCCGAGTCATCGCAAGCAATTCAGGCTTGTTTGAAAACGCAGGTTCATTGTGACGTTCTGAATGTCTATTCCAGGGACAAACCTCTTGACAGATGTCACACCCAAAGACCCAATTGTCTAGCTTTCCTGCCACAGGTTCCGGAATAGCTCCTTTAAGCTCAATGGTAAAATAACTGATGCACTTTGAACCGTCTACTACATATGGCTTGACAATTGCCCCTGTAGGACAGGCATCAATGCATCTGGTACAATCGCCACAGTGATCAAGCACAGATTGATCTTCCGCAATCTCAACATCGAGCATCATTTCTGCTAAAAAGAAATAGCTTCCACGCTGTTTAGAAATGAGCAGCGAATGTTTACCTATCCACCCAAGTCCTGATTTCTCAGCCCAAGCCCGTTCCATCACTGGTGCCGAATCGACGAACACCCGCCCATCGACCTGACCCCATTCTACTCGTAAAAACTTGAGCAATTCCTTTAATTTCCATTTGACTACATGGTGATAATCTTTCCCATAAGCATACTGTGAAATTCTGGGTGCTCCTTCCCCGCCAAGAGGCAGATCTGGATTGTGGTAATTGAAAAGCAAGCTAACAACACTTTTCGTACCTGGGACGAGCTTTCGAGGATCGAGTCGTTTTTCAAAATGGCCCTCCATGTATTTCATCTCCCCATGCATTCCGTCTGTAAGCCATTTATCTAGCCGAGGAGCTTCTTCAATCAACTCAACAGCCTTCGACACCCCCACTGAAGTAAACCCCAATTCTAAAGCCTTCGCTTTAAGTTGACTTGCACGGGTTTGTGCTAAGTGGGTTTCGCGTGACATCTAACTACTCAAAAAGGCTCCCAGACCGTGCACTTGGTGTCCGTCCTAAATGATCAAAAGCAGCCTTAGTCGCTTGCCTGCCTCTCTGAGTTCTCATCAACAGACCTTCCTGAATTAAAAAAGGCTCATACACCTCTTCAAGTGTTCCCGAATTTTCGCCAATAGCTGTAGCAAGAGTTGTCATTCCAACAGGACCTCCTCCAAACTTATCGATTAAAGCCGTCAAAATTCTGTTGTCCATCTCATCAAGACCCCTCTTGTCAACTTGAAGAGCATCGAGAGCATATTCTGTAAGAGATGAGGTGATTGTACCATCCCCTTTAATCTGGGCGAAATCTCTTACCCTTCTCAGGAGAGCATTGGCAATTCTGGGAGTTCCCCTGCTCCTTGAAGCAATCTCATAAGCAGCAGCAGCCTCGTGTTCGATTTTTAAAATACCTGCCGATCGTTCAACAATGTCGGTGAGTGTTTTTGCATCGTAATATTGAAGTCTTAGATTGATTCCAAAACGAGCTCTAAGCGGAGAAGTTAAAAGCCCTGAACGAGTTGTTGCACCTATGAGTGTGAACGGATTCAAGTCGATCTGAACAGTCCTGGCGTTAGGCCCCGTATCAATTACAAGATCGATTCGGTAGTCCTCCATCGCGCTGTATAGATACTCTTCTACAATAGAACTCAGCCTGTGAATCTCATCGATAAATAAAATGTCATTTTCTTCAAGGCTGGTAAGCAGACCTGCAAGATCACCAGGCTTGTCTAAAACAGGTCCTGAAGTGGTTCTAATGTTGACACCCATCTCGTTTGCTACAATATATGCCAAGGTTGTTTTTCCAAGCCCTGGAGGACCATGAAGAAGAACATGATCTAGAGCTTCGCCTCTTTGTTTGGCTGCAGCCACAAAGATTTGGAGGTTGTCCATAGCAGCTCTCTGACCCGTAAAATCATCGAATTGTGCAGGTCTTAACGCTTGCTCAAATTCACTATCTGTGCTCTGAGAGGCATTGTCTCGCATGTCAAAATCTTCATTGGGCTCCATGAGTGCAAGGTAATATAAAAGCAAAAACCCTCCGGACAATTCCGAAGGGTTCTCAATATTAATTGTAATTAAGCTCTAATGACCCACTTCGCCATCCTTAAGTGGCGTAGTTTGAAGAACAAAATCTTCTTCATGCACTGGATTGCTATAGTCATAAGCCCAACGGTGAACTTCTGGGAGTGGACCTGGCCAGTTGCCGTGAATATGTTCAACAGGTGTAGTCCATTCAAGAGTTGTCGATTTCCAAGGATTTTGAACTGCCTTCTGACCACGAAAAATACTGTAGAAGAAGTTAAACAAGAAAATCAACTGTGAAGTAGCTCCGATAATAGCAAATACTGAAATAATGGGCTGCAAATCTGCAGTTGCACTCAAGAAATCAAAACTTGACGAATCATAGTATCTGCGAGGAGCACCCGCGAGTCCTACAAAATGCATTGGGAAAAATACACCATAACCACAAACGATGGTAAGCCAAAAATGAACGTATCCAAGCTTGGTATTCATCATCCGTCCAAACATCTTTGAGAACCAATGATACACTCCCGCAAACATTCCAAATATGGCAGATAAGCCCATCACAATGTGAAAGTGTCCCACAACAAAGTAGGTGTCGTGAAGCGTTACGTCAAGAGCCGAATCGGCAAGGATAATCCCTGTAAGACCTCCCGTAACAAACGTACTTACCAATCCGATGCTAAACAACATCGCTGGTGTGAAAATTAGATTCCCCCTCCACAAAGTCGTGATGTAGTTAAATGCTTTCACAGCGGATGGAATGGCAATCAGAAGCGTTGTAAACACAAATACAGATCCCAAGAATGGATTCATTCCTGTTACAAACATGTGGTGAGCCCAAACTATAAATGATAGGAATCCAATCGCCATCAAAGAACCGACCATCGCTTTGTAACCAAAAATCGGTTTGCGAGAATTTGTCGCAATAACTTCCGAACTAATACCAAGCGCTGGAATAAGCACAATGTATACTTCTGGATGACCCAAAAACCAAAACAAGTGCTGAAATAAAATGGGTGAACCTCCAGTAGCATCTAACGCTTCGCCACCAATAAATATGTCACTTAGGTAAAACGCAGTACCCATAATCCTGTCCATCATCAGAAGCACAATCGCAGATACTAGAACTGGGAATGAAAGTACACCTAAAATAGCTGTGATAAAGAATGCCCAAATCGTAAGTGGCAAACGAGTCATGCTTAAGCCTTTGGTTCTCAAATTGATAATCGTCACGATGTAGTTCAATGAACCAAGCAAAGAAGACACAACAAATAAAGTCATAGAAACAAGCCAAAGAGTCATCCCCATACCAGAACCAGGCATGGCCTGCGGCAAGATGCTTAAAGGTGGATAAATCGTCCAACCTCCTGAAGCTGCGCCACCCTCAACCATGAGTGAGAAAAGCATAATGACACTTGAAACTGCAAAAAACCAGTAACTGAGCATATTTAAAAAACCAGAAGCCATATCTCTGGCACCAATCTGAAGTGGAATTAAGAGATTTGAAAAAGTTCCAGACAGTCCAGCAGTAAGAACAAAGAAAACCATAATTGTTCCGTGAATAGTCGTCAGGGCTAAGTAAGCATTTCTATCTAGAACTCCATTCGGAGCCCACTTACCCATGAATGTCTCAAGAATGGCAAAGCTTTCACCTGGCCATCCCAGCTGCAGACGGAATAAAACAGACATCATAACACCTGCTATACCCATAAATACTGCAGTTATCAGAAACTGCTTTGAGATCATCTTGTGATCTTGACTGAAGACGTACTTCGAAACGAAGCTTTCTTTGTGATTGGTATTTCCCATAATCAGTTCTGTTCAGCTGCATAAACGTTCTGCTCAGCAAGCCATGAATCATATTTCTCCTGTGATTCAACAACTATACCCATCGCCATATTAAAATGAGCTGCGCCACAAACTTTGTTGCAAAGCAGGATATAATTAAACTCAGGATTGTCTAGAATCGTTCGCATACTGTCAGTCGTAATTGTTGGTGTAATCTTAAATCTGGTAGGCAGTCCAGGAACTGCATTCATTTGTGCTCTGAAGTGTGGCATGAACGCCGAGTGGATCACGTCACGTGATCTGAAAACAAATTCGATTTCACGACCGATGGGTAAGTGAAATTCTCCTTTGACGATTCTGTCATCTTTACCTACTTCCCAACCATTAAGACCATCACTGAACTCAAAAGGTTGAAGCTCAAGCACACGCTGAATGTGACGATCTAAACGGAAGATTTTATCTTCCTTTGCTTCGTAGGCAGCGTCTGAAAGAACAACAGCGTCACCTGAGGACAGAACATCATTGATCTTTTGGAGACGTCCTTCCAAATGAGCTTTTTGCTCTGGCGAAATCTCATGTGATTCGTGATCTCCGTGACCGTGACTATCTCCTCCATGAAGGGTTGCTTCGATGTCTGATTTCTGAGCTAACAAGTATCCTTTCTCGATATCAAGAGTGGCCTGAAGCTTCGCTATCTTACCTGAAACTTTATCATTCACAACTTTTACACCTTCCACGGTAATGATTCCGAGGGGATTTGCTGGCGTGATTAAATTGAAGTCTGTAGCTCCAAAGTGTCCGTCATCACCTGCATACCGTGCTGTCCAATCAAATTGCTTTGAATAGATCTCGACTCGTATTGCATCGTCTGAAGCTGGACCGGTCATTTCTGCCCAGGTCTTCAAACCAAAGATGATGATCACAGCCAAAACCACTGATGGAACTACTGTCCAAATAAGCTCCAACCTAGTATCGTGCGGGAAAAAATGAGCCTTTCTGTTTTTGTTGTAACGGTACTTGTAAGGGAAAACAAACAAGAGTGTATTGACAACAAAAAACACGAAAATTACCAGCGCAAGGTTGTAATTCATGAGCGTGTCTACAGATTCACCATGGGCAGATGCTGAAGGTGGCAGGTAATCTCCATACCGAATAAATTGCCAAATGGTTGTTGCAAAAAAGACAAACATGAAGACAATCCAGAGCGAGCTGTTCATCCGTGTATCCGCTTCAGAAATTTCTTCCTCACGAAGGCCCCGCATGTGTGCCGAGAGTTGATAGATTTTAGCCAGTTGTGCTACGGCAATAACGCCTACAACGATGACTAAGAGAATGAGAAGTTTCATACGTCAGTTTTCTTTATAGGTTTTAGTAATGCAAATCTTTTGACTCCTGCAGCATCGGATGATTCTTTGCAATCAGTGGAGCATTAGACAGTGATGTTAGTGTTCTGTTGATGAATAACCCTAAGAAGCCAAGAAACAAACCGATTTCAAAGAGTCCAAATACATTGTGATTGAACATGGTGCCTGGAATCACAAGCAGGTATACATCTGTAAAGTGACCTATAAAAATAAGCAACGCAACTGGCAACAAGAATGCTGGATTTCTTTTTGTATCTCTGGAAATAAGAACCAAGAAAGGAACTACAAAATTGATCAGGAACATGGCCACAAACGGAACTTTATAGTTCGTGAAAATTCGACTTACATAATAAGTAACTTCCTCAGGTATATTAGAATACCAAATGAGCATGAATTGACTGAAGAACAAGTAGCTCCACAACATGGAAATGGCAAACATCCACTTTCCTAAATCATGCATGTGACTCTCTGTAATTTCAGTGAAATACCCCTTTGACTTTAACCAAAGTATCGTCACATGAGCAAAAATAATCATACTAACCCACATCCCTGAAAACAAGTACCATCCATACAGGGTGCTGAACCAATGAGGATCAATAGACATCAACCAATCCCAAGAAAGTGTTGAGGAGAAATAGGCGAAAAATACCATAAATAGTGCGCTGCGACGGAAGACTTTAAAATGGATCACCGTTCCACCTTCTGCATCTTCTTGAAGAGACCACTTGCGGAACAACTTGGCGAACAAAAGGAAGGTAAACAAATAAATAATTGTTCTAAGCCAGAAGAACCAAGTTGAGAAATATGCTCCTTTTGCGGATATAATAGAATCGTAGTTGGGGTTGTTAACAGCTCCAGCAACCTGGTCATCCAAATAGGTTGTAACACCACCCTCAACTGTCATAAACTCATGATAGAGGGTTGTATCCATCCAATGATACAAGTGATGAAGGTGAAACTGGCCGGCAAGAAGAACAATCACAATCACCGCGGAACCGTAGGGCAAGAAACCAAGCATCGCCTCAAAAAATCGCTTAATTACTACAGACCAAGCACTTTCAGTAATGTATTGTAGCGCATAAAAGAACAGCGCTGCCAGCGACAACGAAAAGTAAAAAAATCCATTTACAAGCAGGTTTGCCCACCATCTTTGGTGGTGGTCTGAATGGTCAGTTAGGTATCCTCCAACAAGAGCTACAAGACCCAGAGCCATTAAGACCTGAGTAATTAGTTTAGCACGTCCTTCAAATTTGAATTCCATGATCAGTTGTTATTTTCAGTTTCAGTTACTACAGCCACACCCTCTGAATCAAAAGTAGGCATCTGCCCTCCCTTCTGAAGAACTTGAATGTATTGCACAATCTGCCAAAGACCCTTCGGCGAAATTTGAGATGCATGTGAACCCATTAGTCCTTTACCGTACATTAATGTGTGGTACATGTTGCCCTCTGGCAAATCTTTCAACTTGTTCGAAAAGTCAGGTATACCCATAATGTGACCGTTTCTTGAAATAGCTCCATCACCCTTCCCTTCTAATCCATGGCAATGTGTACACATGAGCTCAAAATTTGCTGCACCTGCCTCGATGTTTTTAGCAGTTGTTACAAGGGGTGACTTCAACTCCAATCCTGCCAACTCATACCCTTCGAGTGTATTCGGATAAGCATAAGGAAGAGCATATACTTTGTCATCACCTCTGAACGCAATCGAACCTGCTGCAGGTTTGCGTGCACTCATGGTGTTTCTTTGGGCTACCGCTACTTCTTCAGTTACGTAGTATGGATCCTCTCCATAATCTACATAGGCCTCAACAGCTGGTGAACGATACATATCGGGCATGTACTCAACACCGGGACTGTTGGGATTCGTCGTACAAGACGTCATCATGGCAATCGCTGCCAAGAGTGTGGTTGTGTAAAGTGTAATCTTATACATCATGATTACTTGCTTTCTTTAATGCTGAGCTCAAAGAGCGCAGTGTTTTTAATAGCAGTCTCCAACTCCTCAGCATTCATGCTGTTGGAATCTGTTGTAATCTCCATCACGAACATGTTGTCTGTCGTTCGTGGATCTGGATTCGTTGCAGGCATTCCTGGGAAGGTTCCATTGCGAAGAAGATATGTAATGACCATACCATGGGCAGCACAAAGAACTGAAAACTCAAAAGAAACCGGAATGAAAGCTGGTAGATTCTCTAAAAGAGAGAAACTTGGCTTTCCACCAATATTCATAGGCCAATCGGAGATCATTGTATACCACATGAAGGAAACCGCAAGAGTCAACCCTGTCATAGCATACATAAAAGATGTAATCGCAAGACGTGTTCTCTTAATTCCTATTACAGGATCGATTCCATGAATAGGGAATGGAGAGTAGACTTCATTAACATGAATTCCCTTTCCTACAAGTTCACGAGCAGCTACTAAAAGCTTGTCGTCGTCGTCATACATGACATGGAATACCTTTTTCATGATGGTATTATTTTGCTTGTTCGTTTCTGTAAGACTCACCGCTCGACTTCAAAATAGTCTTCAGCTCGTTCAAAGCAAGCACAGGGAAGAACCTTGTAAATGATAGAAAAAGTGTGAGGAATATTCCGATAGTACCTAAGAAAACTCCTACATCTGTCGCGGTTGGGATAAACTCACCCCAAGAAGAAGGTAGATAATCCCTGTGGAGAGAGGTTACGATAATCACATAACGCTCGAACCACATCCCTATGTTTACGACAATAGACAGAACAAACGTAGCAACAAAAGATCTTCGAATTTTCTTGAACCAAAACAATTGAGGACTGATTACGTTACATGTCATCATGGTCCAATAGGCCATACTGTAGGGCCCTGAAAAACGGTTAATGAACGCATAGCTCTCATATTCTACACCTGAATACCAAGAAATAAACAACTCTGTCAAGTACGCAACTCCTACAATAGAACCTGTAACAATAATGACAATGTTCATGTACTCGACGTGCTTGATGTGGATATAGTCCTCAAGTTTGTAGGCCTTACGCATCACAAGCAAGAGGGTCTGCACCATCGCAAATCCAGAGAATACTGCTCCTGACACAAAGTAGGGTGGGAATATTGTGGTGTGCCAACCTGGAATAACAGAAGTCGCAAAGTCCATCGATACGATCGAATGAACTGAGAAAACAAGAGGAGTAGCAATACCGGCAAGAACGAGACTTAGCTCTTCGAAACGGTTCCAGTGCTTGGCTCTACCACTCCATCCAAAACTAAGTATTCCATAGATTTTCTTAGGCAATGGCTTAACCATGCGGTCTCGAATCGTTGCAAAGTCTGGTATTAAACCTACATACCAGAACACAAGTGAAACTGAAAAATAAGTTGATATGGCAAATACATCCCAAAGAAGCGGGCTGTTGAAATTCACCCACAGCGAACCAAACTGATTTGGGAGAGGAAATACATAATAGGCGAGCCAAATACGTCCCATGTGAATACCGGGGAACACCGCAGCCATAATCACTGCAAAAATGGTCATCGCCTCCGCTGAACGGTTAATGGCCATTCGCCACTTTTGCCGAAACAACAAGAGAACTGCTGAAATAAGTGTTCCGGCGTGACCGATACCCACCCACCAAACAAAATTCGTTATATCCCAAGCCCAACCCACGGTTTTATTCAGTCCCCATGCTCCAATACCAGTACTGATAAGATATAAAATCGACCCAACTCCATAAATTGCAATAATTGACGAAATTGTAATCATTATTTTCCATCCAAGCGAAGCAGGCCCCATGATAGGTCCTACAACATCGTCGGTAATATCCTTGTACGTTTTATGACCTAGGATAAGTGGTTCTCTTATTGCTGATTCTCTTTGCATATTCGTTAGGTCAAGAATTTCTTACCTTAGTCATGTAGAAGACATTGGGCTTTACACCGATTTCTTCTAGAGCATGATAAGAACGATTGTTTTTAGATTCTTTGTACACTTTTGAATCTGTATCATTCAAATCTCCAAATGAAATCGCCCCAGCAGCACATGCATCTGAGCAAGCACAAGAGATTAAATCATCCGTTAATTTAACTTGTTTCTTTTTAGCATCAAGTTTAGCTGATTGTATCCTTTGAACACACAATGAGCACTTCTCCATGACTCCACGTGCACGAACTGTGACGTCGGGGTTAAGAATAAGTCTGGCCAGAGAGTCATGTGCAGGGTTAACATTTTCAAACTTGGCATATCCCTTGTAATTAAACCAATTAAATCTCCTCACTTTATATGGACAGTTGTTCGCACAATAACGTGTTCCAATACAACGGTTGTAAGTCATTTGGTTTAAACCCTCATTGCTGTGAGTGGTTGCTGCAACAGGACAAACACTTTCACATGGAGCATGGTTGCAATGCTGACACATCATCGGCATATGCACTGTCTGAGGATTCTCAGAAGGATCTTCCATCAACCCGTAGCTCTCAATGACACCAACACCCTCGTCCTCTCCTTTTTCAAGAGAGTAATCAGACGAGTAGTAACGGTCTATGCGAATCCAATGCATGTCACGGTGCTTTAGTACCTCATCTTTTCCAACAACACTTACATTGTTCTCAATGTGGCATGCTGTAACACATGAAGAACAACCCGTACATGTAGTTAGGTCAATCGTCATTCCCCATCTGTGACCTACTGACTCAACTGGATGACTGTTCCACAAGTCGAATTCTTTTGTGTCAACTTTGTCTCTTGCGTCAATAACACCATCTTTGTTTACATCTTCATGGACAGCCAATTTAGGAGCTTTGTTCCAGGAGGCATCTCCTTTGTTCTTGTGAGATTCAGCTAAAAATTCTTCTAAACTAGTTTCTTTTACAACAGACTCACGACCCATGTAGGTGCTGTGAAGTTGGGTGCTCGCAAGAGGGTATTCTGCGCCTGTAGGCTCAACAGTAATATCATAATTGTCAAGCGCGGTAAAAGGAAATACGTTAGCGCCAATTGGCATCGGCAACCCTGAATCAAGAATTATATGCTCTCCTCTTGTTCCTGTTTGGAATGCTGCTTTTCCAATGTTTTCTCCATTTGAACCTCTGCCATAACCAAGCGCGATTGAAACCGTGCCCGGCTTTTGTCCTGGTTGCATGAACGCTGGAAGCTCGACAGAAAGGGATCCAGAAGTCACCTTGACTACAGAAGCCGCATTCTCTTGGGCAATGTATGTATTCAAACCCATGACATCCATGTCTGCTTTCGCCATGGTTACATAGTTGTCCCAGGTCACTTTTGTTACAGGGTCCGGTGTCTCTTGAAGAATCGGGTTTGCTGCATGGTGACCAACGCCTATCGCTCCTTTGACATAAGTAGCAAGTTCCATAGAACCACCTTTGCGATTTAAGACCTCTTTAACAGCCAAAGTTGTGTCGATAAAACTTTTGTAATCAGGAGACTCTAGTGTCTGCTTTGTGACCATGTTTCCATCATGCACTGCGATGTTCCAATCAGCATCAGAGTTCATAGACTCTGGACTATAAGATGAGTTGTACTGTTCTCTTAAAAATGTATACCAATCTGGCGTTTCCGATTCACCCCAAATCAAGAAGGATTCTTGGGCCGCTCTTGTTTTAAACATTGGCTCAATAGAAGGTTGAACGATGTCAATTCTTCCTGAATTAAGACACAAGTCATTCCAGCTTTCGAGATAATGGTGGTCTGGAGCAATCAATGTTGAACGGCTTGCTGTTTCGTCAGAAAACCCATTCATACAAACAGAAGTCTTGACTCTTTCAAGACCTGAATTGAACTCTACTGCGTTCGGAAGATCATAAGATGGATTACAGCCGTATGTTATCAACGTGGCAATCTTTCCGGAATTCATGTCTGCAATAAGCTTAGCTACTGCAACATCATCTCCTTTGCAAGCATTAAGAGGATTTTCTAAATCAATCGTCTTTCCGTAGTTTTCTAATTCCTGATTAATGGACGCAACAATCGTTTGCGTAGCATAGTCATTCGCCCCTGCTATAACGATGGATTTACCTTTAGAAGCTTTGAGTGATTTGGCCGCAGCAGTAATTCTAGAAACAACTTTTTTATCTAAATTAGTAACTTTTGAACCTCTAATTGCAGCAAGAAGACCAGCTGCAACCATGCCCTCTTCTGAAGGCTTAATCATTGTGCGAACATCCGCATTGGTCCCTGTCATCGTCATTGTTGACTCAAATTGGAAATGCTTCGATTGCGTGCCTCTTTCTGGAGATCTTAACAATGCATACTCAGACTCAATATTTGTAGAAGTAAGCCATGAACTTAAAAAGTCTGCTGCTATACTAACAATCACTTCTGCATTGTGAAATTTGTAAGCTGGAACCGCGTTTACACCAAACACATCCAATTGTACATTTCGCAATGCTGAATATGAAATAGAATCATACTGAACATGTTCGATACCCAACAAATCGATTGCCTTCTGAGAAGAGGGGCTAAGTATCGTCTTTGAAAGGATAACATGTCTTCCCGAATTGGATGCAAGAGCATCTTTCACCGCTGAGTCAAGAGCACTCCAGCTAGCATCTTCCCTTAACACTGAAGGTCCTGCCAGTCTCGCGCTATCATAAACACCCAAGACAGAACCAATAACACGAGCGTTCGCTTTACCCAAACCAGTAGAGTCGTTACCTTGAACAAAAATCGGGCGTCCCTCCCTTGTTTTTACAAGCACAGAACTATAATCCAAACCGTCGTAGTATGTTGACGCGTAATAATTCGCAACTCCAGGTGTTACTTCGGCCGGTTTGTTGATATATGGAATTGATTTTATGACAGGGGTCTCACACGCAGCCAAGGTTGCGGCAGTTAGAGAAAACCCCATGAACTTTAAAAAATCTCGTCTGCCGGTAGTAGAACTATCGAGCTTCTCATCTGCTAAAAACTTATCTACGGGTATCTTTTCTTTAAACTCCTTGCCTTGCAATTCATGAAAAGCATCTGTTTGTTCCAATTCGTCCAAAGCAGACCAGTATTGTTTTTTCGTGTTAGCCATGTGTCGTAAGAATCAATAGTTAATAGTGACACTTAGAGCATTCCCAGCCTCCAAGTTCTCGCACGGTGATTTTTTCGTCTTCCAAGTAACGTCGCAGCTCCTCATTTCCTCGTTCTGAGTTCAGAAGTCGCTCATGTATCTCTTCATAGTACCCCCCCGATGCCAAATCGATTTCAGCTTTGTTGTGGCACTCAAGACACCATCCCATCGTTAATGTGGGCTTAGAAAGCTGAATAATTCCCGGATAAGCATCAATAAGTGTGTTGATTTCTTCAACTGGAGCAATTCTTCCTACACTATATGTAGATACGTCTCCGTGACAATTTTGACACTGGAGTCCTCCCACTGTGACATGCTGTTGGTGACTGAAGTAGACGTGGTCTGGAAGATTGTGAACTTTGTTCCACTTAATTGGCTCTCCATCGTAGCTGTCCTGAGGGAGAGCGTTACCAATGTTTCCTTCTCCATCCAAATACGTTCCTGAATTGGAGTCAAAACCTATAGATGCATATATTTTTTCAATCTCTTCAGTTCCTGTGCGAGATCCTTTCTTAATAGCCTTGTGACAGTTCATGCAAACGTTCGCACTTGGGATACTTGCGTGCTTTGAATCGTAAACTGTACTGTGACAGTATTTACAGTCGATCTCGTTTTCACAAGCGTGAATGCTGTGGTTAAATGCAATCGGCTGATCAGGACTGTAATCCGTGTACAAACCGATACCCATCAGGGCAGAATAACCTACAACAACACCATAAATGACAAAGAAAAAACCAATGAGGGAAACCATAACTAGATTGTTCCAGGCCCACCCTTTCAATCTGGTGAAATATCCTGTATCCGGCAAATAGGGCTCTCCATTTTTTTCTGAAATAACATCCGTAAGCGATCGGCTTATGCCAGCTGCGCTTAGAGCGACAACAAGGAAAAGAATGAGAAGAAAAACGAACCACATTGCATCGCTTGAATCTGACTCTTGCTCTGCGTCGTAGTCTATTGTAGGACAATCTTCACTGAGGGAAGCAGCTGCACCACCTACATCAGCGGGAGGAGATGAAACATAGGCTAGAATATCTGAGATTTCATCTTTAGATACTGCCTGACCAGTCATCCAACCATAGGTAGATACGTAACGGTCTACCAGGGATTTTATGTACTTGTCTCCTGACTCCGCAGCCTCTTGTGGAGATTGAATCCACTTTACAAGCATCTCATCTCCAGATGTCCAACGATCTTGAAGCCCTGCTAGGCCGGGACCCACGAGCATCTCGTCAGTGATCTTATGACATGCGGCACAATTTGCGTTGAAGAGAGATTGACCATTTACAGGATCTCCACCCTCAAAAATACTTTGCCCAGCAAGCCCAGAGACTTGAAATACTAAGATGGTACATATAGCGCGGGCTATATGTTGAAGTCTTTTCATACGATTATTCATCGGCTTTTTCATATCAATCGAGGACACTCAACACTTGTGTAAAATTACGATGAATTTTACGCTTTTCATGCACTATGTCACAGCAATGTCACAACGTATGCTTATTTAGAATCTTTCCAAACAAGAATACACATTTACGTAGCTTTAACAGACTCATTATAGGTAGTTTTGCCCTGATATAAAAAACAGCAACAAATATGTGTCGTCGAATAAATCTGTTAGCAATCATCTACTTCTGTTGCTTTAACGCAACTGGAATAGCAGCACAAAGTGACAAATCGTGGTGGAAGAACATCTTTAGAACGGAATGTGACACAACACTAGTTCAAGCTGACAATTCCCAAAATCCGGATTCAATACTTATTGTTAGCGATCTCTTGGAGGTTCAAAGTGACACAGTATATGGGGCGAACATATTGCCCGCCCTTCCTGTCAGAAACACAATGGGAATCGTTGTGGTCAGAATGGAAGATGCAGTCACTGAAATTGAGCTGAAAGCGCTTTCAAAAAGAAATGTGTTAAAAGGGTACAGAGTCCAAATTTATTTTGGCGATCTGGAGACTGCAAGAGCTGTTAAAGCACAATGCAGAAAGCGATTGGAAGAAAGAAATGTCTACCTTGAGTCAATTGCACCCAACTACAGCGTAGTTGTGGGTGATTTCCGAAACAGATGGGAAGCAGAGTCAGCATTACCCAACTTAAAAAAACGATATCCCAGCGCCTTAATTATACCAACAGATATTGAGCTCCCAAAGCTTTAGAAATTCATCTAGCGAAGCTAGCTGTCCAAGGTCTGCTTAACTTCAACTTCTTCGTATGCTTCAATTACATCGGCAACTTTAATGTCGTTGAATTTATCAATGTTTAAACCACATTCGTAGCCTTTCGCAACCTCTTTAGCGTCGTCTTTAAATCGCTTGAGAGATCCAAGAAGTCCAGTATAAACAACGATTCCTTCACGCAGGACTCTGACCTTACTAGATCGAAGAATTTTACCTTCATTGACGATACACCCAGCAATGGTTCCGAGCTTAGAGATCTTAAATGTCTCTCTAATCTCAGCACTACCGACAATGTTTTCTTCAATTTTCGCAGACAACAAACCTTCCATCGCATCGCGCATTTCTTCAATGGCTTTGTAAATGACTGAGTACAGTTTAATCTGAACATCTTCTTCTTCAGCAAGCTTTCGCGCTGTTGCTGAAGGTCGAACTTGGAAACCAATAATGTAAGCTGAAGATGCAGATGCAAGAAGAATATCAGATTCTGTAATTTGACCTACAGCTTTGTGGATGATTTTTACCTGAACTTTTTCAGTAGAAAGCTTTTCTAATGAATCACTCAAGGCTTCAATAGAACCATCAACGTCACCTTTCACAATCAGGTTTAACTCCTTAAACTCACCCACCGCAATACGACGACCAAGCTCCTCTAGTGTGACTGACTTCTGAGTTCGAACTCCTTGCTCTCGTTGAAGTTGTTGACGCTTCGTCGCTATCGCACGTGCTTCTTTTTCATCTTCAAATACATTGAAGTTGTCACCGGCATTGGGCGCGCCATCAAATCCAAGAACAGAGATCGGGGCAGAAGGACCTGCTTCATTCACACGATTTCCGCGCTCGTCAAACATGGCTCTAATTTTACCGGAGTACTGACCCGCAAGTATCGGATCCCCTACCCTAAGTGTACCTGATTCTACGAGAAGGTTCGTTACATAACCACGACCCTTGTCAAGTGTTGATTCAACAACAGTACCTATTGCACGCTTGTCAGGATTGGCCTTCAGATCGAGCATTTCTGCTTCTAGAAGAACTTTTTCTAACAATTCTTCAATGTTGGTTCCGCGCTTGGCAGAAATTTCTTGACATTGGTATTTTCCTCCCCATTCCTCAACAAGAATATTCATCTCACTAAGTTCATTTTTAATCTTGTCTGGGTTAGCCTCCTCTCTGTCCATCTTGTTAAGCGCAAAAATCATAGGGATTTCTGCTGCTTGCGCGTGATGGATCGCTTCCTTTGTTTGGGGCATAACCGCATCGTCAGATGCAATGACAATAATCGCAAGGTCGGTAACTTGAGCTCCACGGGCACGCATCGCAGTAAAGGCTTCGTGTCCAGGGGTATCTAAGAACGTTATTTGCTGCCCACTGTCAACTTCAACAGAATATGCTCCAATGTGCTGAGTGATACCTCCAGCCTCTCCAGCAATCACATTTGCTTTTCTAATGTGGTCAAGAAGTGATGTTTTACCATGGTCAACGTGGCCCATGACTGTAATAATCGGTGGACGAGATACCATTTCCTCTTCGCTATCTGCCTCAACTTCGATTGCATCTTCTAAATCTGAACTTACAAACTCAACCTCAAAACCAAAGTCTTCAGCAATCATCGTGATTGTTTCTGAGTCCAGTCTTTGGTTAATCGAAACCATGATGCCAAGCATCATGCAAGCTGAAATCACATCATTCACTGACTTGTCCATCATCGTTGCCAATTCAGCAACGGTAACAAATTCAGTGAGTTTAAGGATCGTATCCTCAAGTTCTTGGCGTACCTGCTCATCATCTGAACGGTCACGAATGTCTTTACGCTTGGCGCGTCTCATTTTAGACGATTTCGATTTCTTACCGCCTGACAGACGTGCAAGTGTATCTCGAATCTCTTTTTTAATGTCGTCTTGGGTGACTTCTTTTTTAACTCCTCTTGCAGCACCTGCTCCTCTTGCTGGACCCCTCGCATTCGTCCCTCTTGCCGGCCCACGTGTCCCAGGTCTAGCTGGGCGAGCTCCTGCTGCTCCACGGGCTGCACCAGGAGCGTTAGCTTGTTTTTTAACGTCTATCTTTTTTACTCTGACACGTTTCCGTTTGCCATCGTCTTTCGTCTTTTTCTTCTCGACAGGGAGAACAATCTTTCCAACGACTTTAGGGCCAGTTAATTTCTGGACCTTGGTTTTCATCACTGAATCATCTGGAGTTTCAGCAACTTTCTCTGAATTTGTTGGCGGTACTACAAAGGATGGAATGGCCGATTTTACGACGATTTTATCTGCTTCTACTTTTGCTTTTGCACGAGCAACTGCGGCGGCGGCTTTCTTTTCTTCTGCTTCTTTTGCTTGAGCAGCAAAATCAACCTTGCCTACAACTTTTATTCCTTTTGCTGCTGGAGCTGTTGCCTTAATGACATTTTTATCTGCGGCAACTTTTTTGGCAGCCTTGTCAGACGCCTCTTTTTGTTCCGCAGCGTCTTGAGCTGCCTTTTCTGCAATGGCAATTGCAGCTTCTGCTTCTGCTTCTGCTTGCTTTGC
>DDJR01000071.1:75762-80823 GCA_002339135.1 Flavobacteriales bacterium UBA2619
CAGCTTTTTCAGCTTGGGCTGTTTCTAAAGAAACTTTTTCAGCCAAGGCTTTGTCTGCCGCAGCTTTTATAGAGGCCTCTTTTTCCGCCTCTCCATTTGAACGCCTCACCTCTGGCTGAGCATCGCTCTTTCTAAAAATGCTTAAATCAATGGCCTCTGGCTCGGGCTCTGGGGCAGCCGGAGCTGGCTTGCGAGCGCTTGCAAGACTGATGCTTTCCCTTTCAACCTTCGTGCCTGAGGAGCGCTGAGCCGCTTCCTTATCGTCTTTATCTCCTTGGAAATTTCCACGCACAATGGCGTAAACATCCGGATCAAGTTTCGTGTTGGGTTTTGCATCAACTGAGATTCCTTTCGATTCAAGAAAATCCACAATTGTGCCTATCCCCAAATTGAATTCGCGGGCTGCTTTACTTAATCGAACTGGTTTATTTACGTCGGCCATGTGCTTTGTTATCGTTGGGGGAAGGTAGGTAAGGATAGATTATAGGGGGAGTAAATCGCGAGGTAAACAGCTAACAACTTAGCAGATTACATGACGATTTTCATAGAATTATGCGAGTTCCTTCTTTAATATCCTGATCACTTCTTTGACAGTCTCTGCTTCCAAATCGGTTCTGGAAATTAGACCTTCTTCGTCTAAATCTAACACGGAACGAGCTGTGTCACAACCGATTTTGATGAACTCTTTGAGAATCCATTCATCGATTTCATCGCTGAATTCCATTAACTCTACATCATCCTCTGATTCATCTTCCTCACGGAACACGTCAATTTCGTAACCTGTTAATAAACCAGCTAATTTAATGTTGTTTCCACCCTTACCAATCGCAAGAGAAACTTGGTCAGGCTTGAGGAAAACCTCTGCACGTCCAGAATCTGCTTTCAGAGTGATTGATGAAACTTTAGCTGGAGATAGTGAGCGAGCCATTAAAAGCTCTTCATTTTCAGTCCAGTTAATCACATCGATGTTCTCGTTACGCAATTCACGAACGATACTGTGAATTCGAGAACCTTTCATTCCTACACAAGCTCCAACTGGATCCACTCTATCGTCATAAGACTCTACTGCCACCTTAGCACGTTCACCTGGAGACCTCACAATCTTCTTAATTGTGATAAGTCCGTCGTAAATTTCAGGAACCTCTTGTTCAAAGAGACGTTCTAAAAATTCGGGGGCAGTACGCGATAAAATAATCCTTGGAGTGTTGTTTCTCAACTCAACGGCCGCAACCACAGCACGAACAGAATCACCTTTCTTGAAGAAATCTCCAGGAATCTGATGCTCCCTTGGCATGACCACCTCGTTGTCATCGTCATCTACGAGTAGAATTTCACGCTTCCAGATTTGGTATACCTCTGCGTTGATCACCTCTCCAATACGTTCCTTGTACTTCTGGTAAATCGTATCTTTTTCAATCTCCATAATTCTACCGACAAGGTTTTGACGGAGGGATAATACAGAACGACGGCCGAAAGACTCAAGTTTAATTTCCTCAGAGACATCCTCACCCACTTCAAAGTCATCCTCAATTTTCAAGGCGTCACTCAAAGAAATTTGTTCGTTCTCATCCTCAACAGCTCCATTGTCAACAATTTCACGGTTTCGCCAAATCTCTAGGTCACCCTTCTCTGGATTGATGATCAAGTCGAAGTTCTCGTCTGAGCCATACTTCTTTATAATCATATTTCTAAACACGTCTTCGAGGATGGCCATCATGGTCTCCTTGTCGAAGTTTTTGAATTCTTTGAATTCGCGAAACGAATCTATCAAGTTCAATTGCATAGCTACTTATTTAAAAGAAATTATTACTTTAGTCCATTCTATATCTCCAGCTTGTAACTGGTGCTCCTCGTACACCCACTCAGTGGCCTTTCGACCTTCAATACGTTTTTTTTCTCGTGTCTTTAAAACCAAACCCGCGAACTCTCCTGCTTCCTCTTTCACACTCACCAACTCACCCTGCATTTTCTTTCCATCAATTGGATTGACCGCGATTTCTTTCCCAACTATTTTTAGGTATTGACGCAACACTTTTAAAGGCTGGTCTAATCCGGGAGACCCTACGTCCAATGCAAAGTCTTCTTCTTCACGGTCGAAAGACCCTTCAATATGCCGGCTCAATGCAACACAATCCGTGATGGAGGTGCGTTCGTCGTTTTCAAGAGCTATTCGAATCACATTGCCACTAGCAACCTTCACGTCTACAATAAAACCAGAAGTCCCCTCAAGGAACTCCTCAGCTAAAGCTTGTATTTTCTTTGCGTTTATCACAGCGATTGTTCTTTTTAACGTAGCAAAAGTTTAGAGCATAAAAATGGGGCTGTTGCCCCTCAATTTTCTCCCCTCTCACTTTAAATCCGCAGCAAAAGTACGAAATCTTTCTACAATAACGTTGGATTTATTGCCATATCTTTATTTCATGAATTTGAAGCTTGTTGTACCTTTTATTTTATGCGCTGTTTTTTTAAGTCGATTCTCCGCCCAAGAGAACAGACCTGTTGGTACTTGGAAGGACTACTTCCCTTATTCCGAAGTACTTGAAGTCATCACCGGGAGTGACCTTCAGGGTGATAACGTCGCATATGGTCGCACCGAATTCGCTGTTTTTCAAGTACACTCTGAAACAAATTTAGTTACGCGTTACAGCCAAGTGCAGGGACTTTCCCAATCCAACCCCACCGCAATAGGTTTATATGAATTCAGTGGCATACTCTTAATTGGCTATTCGAACGGAAATTTAGACCTCGTCTCTTCTTCTGGAACCTTCAACATGCCAGACATCCTCAACAGCAATTTAATCGGAGACAAAAGCATCAGAAGCATTCATGTCATCGCAGATTTCGCTTATTTGGCATGCGCCTTCGGCGTTGTTGTCATTGACCTTGAAAAGTTTGAGGTAAAAGACACGTGGTATATCACTGGGTCTGCCGACCTCCGAGAAGTGTTAGATGTTGATTTACATGGTGAAAAGTGGATCGTCTGTACTGACGCCGGAGTTTTTGAAGCTCCCATCTCGCACCCGTTTCTTTCCAGCTCTGAAGCGTGGACAAGATGGGAAGACATGCCTGAATCTGCGAGCTCTTCTGTCTCCGAGCTGGTTTTCTTCGGAAACCACACCCTTTTGCACCTGGGCGAAGGACCTCTCAGCAGGCTGTGGAAATGGACAAATCAGGAGGTCTGGGAATTGTTTCAAGGTTGGCCGTCAGAGGGAGATGATCTGTGGGGCTTAGATGTGCACAACGACACCTTGTTGATTGGTGGATGTTGCGGCATCGCACAGTTTGATTCTAATGAAATTCCCATCCCACCGAACAACGCGATTGGAACTTGGATGCAAATCCGAGATGTAGCGTACGATCAGTCAGGCGACATCTGGATTGCAAGCAGGATAGGGGGGCTAATTCGACATGTGTTTGATGGCCAAGAAAGCTCGCTAGAAAACGCCATCTTCTCACCCAAAGGACCCCCTAAAGCCGATGTGCGTAAAATCGATTGTTGGAACGCTAACCTTTGGTTTGCCACAGGAGGAGTGGATGCCGCTTGGGATGGAAATTACAACTCGGCAGGCATACACGGTCTTGTGGATGGAGACTGGGTAAGTGTCGAAGACGGAGAAGGGGAAAATGACATCCCAGGGATTCGAGACTACATCGCCGTGAGCATCGACCCCACAAATCCCAGTCACGTGATGCTCGGTTCTTATGAAGAAGGATTAATCGAAGTCTTAGATGGCAAAATGGTGGGTCTGTATAACTCCTCTAACAGCACTGTATCTGAGGGAAATTTTGGAGGAAGCCTAAGGACGGGAGTTTCTGGAGTCGACTTCGACAACAACGGCAATCTTTGGTTTTCTAACTCCTTTAGTGCTACACCACTCCAAGTTCGTCTTGCAGATGGCACATTCATCCCCATGGAGCTTGGAAGCGCTTTAGGGCCAACAGACAATGTCGCTGATGTGATGGTCACCCGAGATGGATATGTTTGGGTCATCCTACCCCGAGGAGGTGGACTTCTTGTTTTCGACCCCAACAAAACTCCAAGCAACACTTCCGATGACGATTGGCGCTTCCTGTCTACAGAACCAGACGAAGGCGGCCTGCCGTCGAATTGGGTTTACTCCTTAGAAGAAGACCTCGACGGTGAAATTTGGGTCGGCACGGGTTCAGGTCCCGCTATTTTTTATCGATCTGCCTCCCTCTTTGAAAACGACAGCGAAACCACAGCTTCTCAAATTCTCATTCAACAGGATGGAAATTACCAATACCTTCTAGCTACGGAGGCGGTTACCGCCACCATTGTAGATGGGGGAAACCGCAAATGGATCGGCACTTCCGGTTCTGGTGTATACGTCCTCAGTGATGATGGCCTCACCATCGAACATCAGTTCTCCTCGGAAAACAGTCCCTTACCCTCTAACAACATCCTCGACATCGCAATTAACCAAGCGAACGGTGAAGTCTTCATCGCAACTGCCCGAGGAACCATCTCGTACCTCGGCGAGGCCTCCAACTGGGACAGCTCTATGGAAGACATCTTCGTTTTCCCGAACCCCGTAGCAAAAAACTACGACGGTCCCATCACCATAGATGGCCTAGACTATGAAAGCACTGTTCACGTCACGGACGCGGCTGGGCGTTTAGTAGCAAAAGTCGAATCCTTGGGAGGGCGTGCTGTTTGGGATGGTCGGTTTGATGACGGACGATTAGCCCCCTACGGAGTTTACCTCATCTTCGCCACCGACAGTGATGGAAAGACTTCAGCAACTACGAAGCTGGCTATTACGAGATGAGTAGCACGGAAAGAGTGAGTAGTAACAGCTCTAAATCGCAGCTTCACATTCTGGGCATTCAATCTAATATAGTCTGGGAAAATCCGGAATCTAACCGAGTAAAGTTCGAACAGAAAATCCGGAGCAGATTGCTCGAGTTCCCTGAAACTGACCTCATCGTCTTACCAGAAGTGTTCACAACAGGTTTCACGATGAACCTTGCGAAAATCGATTCTTGGGAATCCCGTGAAACTTTACATTGGATGTCTCGGCTTTCCGCCGAATTAAATAT
>DDJR01000014.1:0-19972 GCA_002339135.1 Flavobacteriales bacterium UBA2619
AGAACAAAATGCAAAACTTGAATTGAATGTGGAGGAACGCACAAGTGAGTTGACGAAAACAAATGAGTCATTGTCCGATACACTTCAAGATTTACGTTCTACTCAGGAACAATTGATACAGTCAGAAAAGCTCGCATCTATTGGTCAACTTACTGCCGGCATTGCCCATGAGTTAAACAATCCGATTAACTATGTTTCTTCAAGTGCTGTTTCCTTAAAACGTGATTTTATTGATGTTAAGGAAATATTGTCGTTGATTGTCAATCTTGATCCAAAAAGCGAATCTTTAAGCGATTCTATCGAAGCCGTTAAAATCAAGTTGCTAGAGTTGGATATTGCTTTTACAGTTACTGAGATTGACGAACTTCTTGAAGGAGTTGAGGACGGTGCCCAAAGAACAGCAGAGATTGTAAGAGGGTTGAGAATATTTTCAAGAATGGACGGAGTTCAAGAGATAAAAGCCAACATCAATGAGCTGCTATCTTCGACGTTAATTATTTTAAGAAGCAATCTAAAACTTGTTGTGGATGTGGATGTTGATTTGTCGGATAATCTTCCCAACATTAATTGTCAGCCAGGTAAGTTGAATCAGGTTTTTATGAATATCATCACCAATGCTGCACATGCTACGATTGAAACAAACCTAAAAAGATCTGAACGATCCGTCAAGGTGAGTACGCGTGTCGTCACGGTTGATAACGCTGAGATGATTCAGGTAGAAATTTCAGACAATGGTGTTGGTATGTCCAAGCAAACACAATCTCAAATATTCATTCCTTTTTTCACCACGAAAGATGTTGGAAAGGGAACTGGTCTCGGTTTGAGTATAGTTCAAGGAATTCTTGAAGATCACAATGCGAAAGTAGAAATTTCTTCAGTGATGGGTGAGGGTACTGTTTTCATCCTTAGCTTTCCAACATGATAAATGTGTTGTATTTAGATGATGAAGAGCACAACCTGACCTCTTTCAGGGCGGCTTTCAGAAGGGACTTTAAGGTTTATGTAACGACAGAGCCTTCTGAAGCTTTGTCAATACTCAGAGAACATCCCATTGAAGTTGTTATTTCAGACCAAAAAATGCCCTCCATCAGTGGTGTAGAGTTTTTTGAGTTAATTATGCCAGATTTTCCCAATCCAGTTAGAATGTTACTTACCGGCCATGCCGATATTGACGCAGTGATAGATGCAATCAACAAAGGTCGAATCTATAAGTATATCAGTAAGCCTTGGAATGAAGCAGAGCTGCGAAAGCTTGTGGAGGAAGCTAGCGCTCTGTATAAAACCAGAACTGACTCAGAAGCTCAAGCTACTGATTATGGATTGAAGCTTTATGAGTCCCAGGAAAAGTTAATCGCTTTGTCTAAAGATTTAGCTTCATGCGATGAGTTGTCAGAAGATTCCCGAAAATCATACGCTCAAAGAGTTGACGAACTCATTAAAATGTTAGATGTCCCTAAGATGATTTGAGAAGCGGATTTCAGACTACCTGCTTACAAGTACTTAAAATCTTCGCCTGATTTTATTTTAAGAAGGGTCTCATAGATGAGTTTGATGCAACTTTCAACATCGTCTTTGTGCACCATCTCAACCGTTGTGTGCATGTAACGCAAAGGCAGCGATATGAGCGCGCTCGGTACTCCACAATTTGAATATGCAAATGCATCAGTGTCTGTACCAGTCGATCTCGATGCAGCCATTCTTTGAAAGTCAATTTTGTTTTCTTTTGCAGTTTCAATAATGCGCTTGAGAAGATTATTTTGAACAGCTGGTCCATACGTTAAGGCGGGTCCTTTCCCAGCAGCTGTGTCACCTTGTTCTATTTTATTCAGCATTGGTGTATGTGTGCAGTGGCATACATCTGTTACAATGGCAACATCTGGTTTGATTCGCTCTGCGATCATTTGAGCCCCTCTAAGACCTATCTCTTCCTGAACTGAATTTGTAATGTACAGCCCAAATGGCAACTCCACATTGTTTTCTTTCAGCATTCTCGCTACCTCAGCGATCATAAATCCACCTGCACGATTGTCTAGAGCTCGGCCAACATACCACTTCTTATTTAAAATCATGAATTCGTCAGGATAGGTGACAACACAACCTACATGAATCCCCATCTTCTCTACTTCTTTTGCATCTTTTGCTCCCACATCTAGAAACAGGTTCTTCACCTTTGGAGTCTCCTCTTTTCCTGGTGTCCTGGTGTGAATTGCAGGCCAACCAAAGAGTCCTGTCACAAGTCCTTTGTCGGTGTGAATCACCACTCTTTTTGAGGGTGCAATTTGATGGTCACTACCTCCATTTCTCCTCAAGTAAATAAATCCCTGTGGATTGATGTAGTGTACAAACCAACTGATCTCATCAGCATGAGCTTCGATGACAACTTTGTACTTTGCTTTGGGGTTAATTACACCAACCACTGATCCATAGCTGTCAACAAAATGCTCATCGATATAGGGCTTCAGATAATTCAGCCAAATTTTTTGTCCCTCAGCTTCAAATCCAGTAGGTGAAGGGTTGTTTAAATACTTTTCGAAGAATTTCTCCGACTTTTTCGTGATAATATTTTGTTGCTTTGCCATGTCGTAAAAATAGGTCTATATGTACCATAAAACCGCCTCTTAGATCTCGAAATCTTAGAGGCGGTTTTCATGTTGTTATTCTTTGAAAATACTTTTTCTAGACTGCAGTTTCTGCTAGAAGCAATAGTCATTTTTTTCAAAACAAGCTACGGCAACTCTTCGTCTTGCTTCTTTACAGTTAAAGGGTTCCACTTTCGTGAAACGTTTCATTCCGATCATCATCATTTTTAACTCATCACCTTCAGCAAAGCCTATAAGAGCATCTTTCCCTGCAACGTTGATTTTGTCTGCTACAGAATAAACATAGGTTTGCATCGCGTCAAGTGCAAGAGCTGCAGCATCTTCACCTTTTGTTTTGTGCAGTTTTTGGACTCTAAGAACAGTAGATTCTGCGCAATATGTCCAGTTCATCATGTCAGCAATACTCATCAAGACTTCTTGCTCTTTAGCCAGTGACATCATGAGTTTTTGAGCCGCAGAACCCGCAACCATCAGTATTGATTTTTTAAAGTTTTTGATGTACGAAAGGTGACGCTCGTAGACATCAGAAGATGGTGTTGAGAAATCTGGAATACCTGTCAATTCGTTCGCCACTTCCATGGCAGGTCCCATCAGATCCATTTCCCCTTGCATTGCCTTTTTGAGAATCATGTCAACGGTAAGCATACGGTTGATCTCATTTGTTCCTTCGAAAATTCGGTTGATCCTTGCATCGCGGTAAGCTCTCTCAACTCGGGTCTCCATGCTGTAGCCCATGCCACCATGAATTTGGACCGATTCATCTACAACATAGTCAGCAACTTCGGAACAAACAACTTTCATCATGGCACATTCTGGTGCGAATGATGCAATACCTTTTAATGTTGCTTCTCCATGGTCTACTCCCTCAGCTTCTAATGCAGCAATGGCATCATCGATGTTCTGCGTCGCTCTGTATACTGCAGTTTCAGCAGCGAAAGTTGTGATTGCCATTTCTCCTATTTTGTGACGAATTGCACCGTACTTTGAAATAGATCGACCGAATTGTTCTCTTTCGTTGGCGTACTTTGTAGATATTGAGATCCCTTCTTTACATGCTCCAATCACAACTCCTCCGAGTTTAATACGTCCTATATTTAAAATATTTACAGCGATTTTAAAGCCTTTTCCTCTTTCGTAAAGGAGATTCTCAATCGGAACTTTGACGTCATTAAAAAACACCTGACGGGTGCTAGATCCTTTGATTCCCATCTTTTTTTCCTCAGGATTCATTGTGATTCCTGCGTACTCTTTTTCAAGAATAAATGCACTGAGATTCTCGTCATCATCAATTTTTGCAAAAACGATGAATATATCTGCGAACCCAGCATTCGTGATCCACATTTTTTGACCGTTAAGGTTGTAATGTTTACCATCTTCGGTTAAGATTGCTCGAGACTTTGCGCTGTTTGCATCTGATCCAGAATTGGGTTCAGTAAGACAATATGCTCCTTTTATCTTGCCCGTAGCAAGACCCGGAATGTACTTGTTTTTTTGATATTCGTTTCCGTAATAAAGAATAGGAAGCGTTGCAATACCAGTGTGTGCACTGTAGCTTACAGCAAAGGAATGGCCAGCACCTGTACCCTCGGTGATGATCATCGAGGTCTTAAAGTCCATACCCATACCTCCAAGTGACTCAGGAATGGAACTGCTTAGCAGCCCTAGGCCTCCTGCTTCCTCAAGGAGAGTAGCCATCAGACCTTCCTCTTGAGCATCAATAGCATCTAGGTTAGGCAATATCCGTGCGCTAATGAAATCTTGCGCTGTTTGTTTCATCATTAGATGCTCCTCCGTCCACTCTTCGGGTGTGAAAATCTCATCGCAGTTTACATCTCGGATAATAAATTCTCCGCCTGTAATCGGTTTTTCAATATTTTTCATTTCGTCGCTCATCATATTTTATTTCAAGTATTCAAATACACCAGCGGCTCCTTGCCCGGTTCCAACACACATGGTTACAATACCGTGCTTTCCTTCTCTAAGTTTTAACTCATCTAAGAGTTGAATGGTAAGCTTTGATCCAGTGCAACCGAGTGGGTGGCCTAGTGCAATTGCACCTCCATTGACATTAACCATGGCTGGATCCAATCCAAGTTTACGCGTTACAGCAACACTTTGCGAAGCGAACGCTTCGTTAAGTTCATACAAGTCGATGTCTCCAGCTGTAAGTCCAGCCCTTTCTAAGGCTTTCGGAACTGCGTGAATCGGACCCATTCCCATGATTCTGGGCTCTAAACCACTCACGTGATAAGCCTTAAGTCTTGCAATGGGTTCTACGTTGAGCTCTTTCAGCATCTTTTCACTGACAACTAAAACGAACGACGCTCCATCAGATGTTTGTGAGCTGTTTCCTGCAGTCACTGAGCCTCCCTGTGCGAATACAGGTCTGAGTTTTGACAATGCTTCGGGTGTTGTTCCTCTTCGAACTCCCTCGTCCGTGTCGACAACAGTACTTCGTGTCGCTGGTCGCTCGTCTTTGTCGAGGTATGTTTCATCCACAGTAATCGGAGCTATTCCAGTAGCAAATCTTCCTGCGTCAATTGCAGCTGCAGCTCTCATGTGACTTTCCACCGCGAATGCATCTTGATCTTCGCGACTGATATTGTACTCATTTGCAACAGCTTCAGCTGTAAGTCCCATCCCCCAGTACCACTCTGGATTCGCTTTTGCAACTTTCGCGTTGGGAACCAATCTCCATCCTCCAAAAGGAATAGGAGACATGGTTTCAATTCCTCCTGCAAGAATGCAATCAGCCATTCCAGCATGAATTTTTGCTGAGGCAATCGCAATAGACTCAAGACCTGAAGCACAATACCTGTTTATTGTCATGCCTGGAACTTTCTCAGTATCTAATCCCATTAATGAAACCATTCTCCCAATGTTGAGACCTTGCTCAGCTTCAGGTGTTGCATTTCCGACAATGACATCGTCAATTCTTTCTTTCTCAAGCTGAGGAAAGTCATTCATAAGGTGTCGGATGACTTGCTCACCCAAATCGTCAGGTCTCATAAAGCGAAAAACTCCTTTTCCTGATCTGCCAACCGCCGTGCGGTATCCTCCAATGATATATGCGTCCATAATCGTTTAGTTTCTTAAGATTTTACCTTTTTGAATCAGAGACTGCATTCGCTCTAGCGTTTTCCTCTCTGTACATAGCTCAACAAATGCCCTTCTTTCCAGACCCAACAAATATTGTTCACTCACTTCTTGCTTGGCAGTTAAGTCTCCACCACACATCACTCTTCCAAGTTTTTCGCTAATCAGTTTATCGTGGTCAGAGATGTACTTTCCAGCTGCCATTGAGCTAGCTCCAGCGTAGACAATTCCCATTCCTTCAGAACCTAATACAGTAATGTCCTTTCGTTCAATAGGTTTCGTGTAGCCAGAATCTGCGAGCTGAATAGCAGAAGCCTTAGCCATTGCAAGCAGGTCGCGGCGGTTTACACAAACTTCATCTACACCTTCCACAAGATACCCCAGCTCAAAAGCTTCATATGCAGAGGTAGCTACTTTTGCCTGCCCTATTGTCAGAAAGCTGTTTCTCATGGCATTGATTCTGGTATCTCCTTCTTTAAAGGAATCAGACAGTCTCAGCACGAATTCTTTGGTGCCACCTCCAGCTGGGATTACACCTATTCCAAACTCAACAAGTCCCATGTATGTTTCAGCGTGCGCAATCACCTTATCTGCATGTAAGCAGAGTTCACATCCACCACCAAGAGCCATGTTGTGAGGTGCAGCGACTACAGGGATCCCAGAGTAACGCATTCTCATCATCGTGTCTTGAAAGTATTTCACTGCCGCATCGAGTTCCTCCCATTCTTGTTCCACAGCAAGCATAAAGATCATTCCTACGTTCGCGCCTGCGCTGAAATTACCACCATTGTTAGAAACTACAACACCTCTGTACCCTTCTTCAGCTAGGTCAATGACTTTGTTAAGGCCCTGAAGTACTTCACCACCGATTGAGTTCATCTTGGTGTGAAATTCTATATTTAAAATTCCGTCACCAATGTCCTTAATTGTTGTTCCGCTGTTGGACCAAACAACCTTATCGTCACTCAAATAGTCAAGGTTTATTCTGCCATCCTGGCCTGGTATCACCTTGTAGGTTTTGCTTTTCGGATCATAACACTCTCGAGAACCATTTACAACTCTGTAAAACGTGTCATGTCCAGCTTCGAGCATTTCGCCAACCCAATTTGCAACACCATGTCCACGTTCATGAGCTATTTTACTAGCTTCTTGAATGCCCACTGCGTCCCAACTCTCGAAAGCACCTAACTCCCAGCCAAACCCGGCTCTCAGTGCATCGTCTATTCTGTAGATTTCATCACTAATTTCTGGGATGCGGTAGCTTACATATGAGAATACATCTGTAAAAATTCTGCGATAGAACTCTCCAGCTTCGTCTTTTCCGTGAAAAAGAAGTTGAGTTCTAGGCTTGAGGTCGTCAACTTGTTTTGCGGCTTCTAGCGTTGCATACTTAACTTTTTCCTGATCTCGATATTGTAGTGTTTTCAGATCGAGAACTTGAATATTTCTTTTCCCTTTTCCATCTTTTGTCTTTTTGTAGAAACCTTGACCAGACTTGCTACCTAGCCAGTTGTTGTCCACCAAGTGTTCAACATACCCAGGAATTACAAACGATTCAGATCGTTCGTCATTGGGACAATTGGATGCGACACCATTCGCAACATGAACTAGCGTGTCTAATCCGACGACGTCACAAGTCCTAAATGTGGCACTCTTGGGTCTGCCCATTGCTGGGCCGGTTAGTTTGTCTACTTTCTCTATTGACAGCCCCATATCTTCAACAGTGTGAAAAAGGGCTTGGATGGCAAATACGCCAACTCTGTTTGCAATAAATGCAGGCGTGTCTTTGCACAAGACACTCTGTTTACCTAAAATAGATTCACCATACTCCACAAAGAATTCAGTGACCCTTGATTCTGTTTTAGGTCCAGGAATTATTTCAAAAAGCTGTAAATAACGAGGAGGATTGAAGAAGTGAGTGCCACAAAAATGTTTTTGAAAATCCTCAGAACGCCCTTCACTTAAGTGAGAAATGGGAATTCCACTTGTGTTGGATGAAATCAATGTTCCTGGTTTGCGGTATTTCTCAACGCGCTCAAAAAGCTGTTGTTTTATATCTAGCCTTTCTACAACCACTTCGATAATCCAATCACATTCAGAAATTCGACTGAGGTCATCGTCAAAGTTTCCACATTCAATGCGATTAACAAATCTTTTTGAATAGAGGGGGGATGGTTTGGATTTCAGGGAAGCTTTCAACGCTCCTTCGGCCGGGCTATTTCTCGGACCTTCTTTTGATGGAAGATCAAGGAGGAGTACCTCTGAACCTGTTTGGGCTAAATGGCAGGCGATAGCCGAGCCCATAACTCCTGAGCCCAGGACTGCAACCCTCCGAATCTGATGTGTTTTAATAGGTAAGCTCATTTTTTTAATGGCATTAGATGTTCTGGATCTTCGAGAATTGTGTTTAATCGTTGAAGTCCTTCGTTTAGTTCTTTTAATGTTTCAGAGCCAAGCATGGAGGCAAGGCGTTTGTTAATTCCTACTACAAGATCTCTAGCTTGTCGACGTGAGTCTACTCCAAGTGGTGTTAGGAATACTCTGACAGACCTACCATCATTGGGGTCAGGGCGTCTTTCGATTAATCCTTTTTCTTCCATTCCTTTAAGTGTACGAGATAGTGATGTGGGTTCCATCCCCATTCTTGGCCCCAGCTTTGTGCTGGGTGTTCCTTCTCTTTCTATACTTAAGAGAGCGTAACCAACGGACATTGTAATACCTCGTCTTTCTGCTTCAGACGAGTATAGACGGGCGAGCTTTGCCCAGCCCCACCGTAAATTAAAATCGATTGTTTCTTGAGTTGTCATTATTTCCGCACAAGTTACAACAAACTTCCTATGCACGCATAACATATTAGAGGTGATTTAATTATTGAGATTTATAACTGTTTAATTCTATTGCAATTGTGGAATGAGAATGCAGTTTTTCATTACGGAGTTCGGAAACTGATGTTTTATAGATGCAGAGAATCACAATATATAAGTGAATCATTTCTCAAGTTAAGACTCTAAAACAACTGAATCATTAAAATAATAGAATCACAACTGTCTGCCTTGTTGTAGTTATTGTGTACATTACAACATGTTTATCAAACCCCAACTCGTTGCCATATTTCTTGTATTTACTTCCTTTTTTGTTGTAGCCCAAACTTCTTCATGCCTTGACATCCTTCCCAATCCAGATACAGAAAACCCTGCTCTTTCAGAATTTGACAGATATATAATTGTGTTAGGGACTCTGAAGTTTTATGCAGAGCAGGGCGTAAGTGATGCTCAAATGGTTCATGCTGCATCCATCGGTGCTGAGTTGTTAGACAACAATGAGGATGGGGTCATTGACGATCTTGAACTAGGCGAGCACTTGCAAAGCGTCAATTCCGTCATGCCTCTTTTTGTTCATGAAGGATCCCCTGCTGAAGATGCAATGATGGACAATTGGGATGATACATTTTGTCTCTCGGCAGTTTTATACTCGGATGAAATATCACCATGGGCTCCAGTTGATTGGTTTGAAGATGCATGTTTGGAAGAAATTCTACATACCATCAATGCTTGTGGCCATGTTGAGATCTACCCAGAAACTTTCGCGCTTGAAACACCTGGTGCTTCTCAACTTTGTCAAGCCATGGATTTTGCGCGAGGAGGACAATTTATCGGAGTTCCAGGATCTTATCCAGAAGAGGCATGGTACCACTATGATGATGTTACTTGTGATTACCAATGCATGGCGATTGAGTATTTATATTGGTGCATTGCAACAGATATGGGTGTGTTAAATACTCCTGACATATGTTCTGCAATTGAAGAGGAGTGGGAGCCTTGTTCCCCAGGCTTGTTTGAGGATGTTGATGTGATGATGCATGCGATTGTAAACAACCCAGCTTACAAATTGCCGCAACTTGCCCCCGATGGTATTTACTGTCCCACGGTTGATGTTTCTCAGATTAACCTCAGTGATCCTTCTGTGTATCCCAATCCTTCTGATGGTCGTGTCAAAATTCACTTTAACTCTCTTGTAGATCAAGTGAGTCGTGTCCTTATTTCTGATTCATCTGGAAGAACGGTAATTGCACAAAATGTGACGATATCTACACCCCTTTTGGTGGTAGATGTCCCTGAATCAAAAGGATGTTTCATGCTAACTTTGTTCTCACAAAGTGGAGAATCTCTGTTCACCACAACATTAATCATAGATTAAAATGCAAATTTTTGAAACCACCCGTATTGGCTTTGGTCCTCGCATGGGAGCCTATCTCCTTGACATCTTATTGGGAGGGGTGTTTGCCAGTGGATTTGGTATTTTTATTGCCTTTTTAGGTTTTGGAGCTGGTGGTGTATTGGGATTGGCGATTGATGAGCAAGTTGAGCTAGAAAATTCTCTTAAGGCCATTGGAGTAGGAGCAGGAATAGGTGCTGTGATGGGAATGATAGGTGGATGTATCATTGGCTATTTTATTTACTCGATTATAGAAGCTTTGACGGGTGCAAGCCCGGCAAAAATGATTCTCGGATATAAAGTTGCAAACTCAGATGGTTCAGGTGGAGAGATATCTCTTTATTTAAAAAGATGGGCTGTTAAAAATGCGTCTAGTGTTTTTTCGATGCTTGCTTTGGTAACAGGGGCAATCATACTGCAACCCTTAGGTTCGATAATAGGATTCGTTGTGTTTTTAGGTTGCTTCTTAGCCCTAGGAGAAGACAAACAGGCTCTTCATGATAAAGTTGCAAAGACAGCGATTTTCAACAAAAGAAATATTATTTAACCTGAAAACAACTTACAGGCCTGCTCCTTCTTTAATTTCTTCTACAACACTTGGATCTAGCAATGTAGATGTGTCACCAAGGTTACTTACATCGCCTTCTGCTATTTTCCTGAGTATTCTCCTCATAATTTTTCCAGACCTTGTTTTAGGGAGTCCTGAAACGATTTGAATTTTGTCAGGTTTTGCTATGGGTCCGATCATTTCAATCACCACGGCATTCACCTCTTTAACGAATGCCTCCATGTTTTTCGGTTGCTTTGAGCAAATAGCGTAAGCATATATTCCCTGGCCTTTGATTGAATGAGGGAATCCGACAACAGCTGTCTCCACAATGTTTTCATGCTCATCTATCGCGGCTTCAATTTCTGCTGTGCCAAATCGGTGTCCACTCACGTTAATCACATCATCAACTCGTCCAGTGATTCTATAATAACCATCCCTGTCTCTTCTGCAACCATCTCCAGTAAAGTACTTCCCCTTGTATGTAGAGAAATATACTTGTTTGCATCGTTCGTGATCTCCATATGTAGTTCTAATCATGCTGGGCCAAGGGAACTTGATACACAGGTTTCCTTGCACATCATTTCCTTCAAGTTCTATTCCATCAGCATCTACAAGGCATGGCTGTATTCCCGGCAGTGGAAGCGTGGCATAACTGGGTTTAAGCGGGGTGATGCCTGCAAGAGGCGAAATCATGATTCCACCAGTCTCAGTTTGCCACCATGTGTCAACAATGGGGCATTTTCCTTTTCCAATTTCATCATTGTACCAGTGCCAAGCTTCTTCATTGATGGGTTCACCCACTGAACCGAGCACTCTCAAAGAATCTAGATTGTGGTTTTTCACATGCTCGAGACCACACGCTTGAAGAGCCCTAATCGCTGTTGGAGCTGTATAAAAAAGATTCACTTTGTGTTTGGCACAGATGTCCCAAAAACGTCCAGCATCAGGGTAAGTAGGGACTCCCTCAAACATGACCGTTGTGGCTCCCGCAAGCAAAGGTCCATAAACAATGTAAGTATGGCCAGTGATCCATCCAATGTCTGCAGTACACCAATAAACATCTCCTTCTTGATACTGAAAAACATTGCGAAAACTGTACTCAGCATACACCATGTATCCTCCGCACGTGTGCACTACGCCCTTTGGCTTGCCTGTTGAGCCAGACGTGTACAGAACGAAAAGTTCATCCTCGCTATCCATGCTTTCAGCTGGGCACATGTCATCTACTTTTTCTAATTCCTCATGAAGCCAGACATCTCTTCCTGCGGTCATTTCCACTTTTCCGCCTGTTCTTTTTAAAACGATCGACTTTTTAATGCTGGGACATTTTTTCAGAGCCACATCTACAATTCCTTTTAAATCAATCACTTTCGAACCTCTGTAACCTCCGTCAGCAGTTACAATAATGTTGCAAGAGGCATCGTTTATTCTGTCCTCTAGCGATCTAGCTGAAAATCCTGCAAAAACCACAGAATGCATTGCGCCTATCCGAGCGCAAGCTAATGTTGCAATCGCCAGCTCGGGTGTCATGGGCATATACAAGCAAATGCGATCTCTTTTCGAAGCACCATTTCGTTTAAGCACATTTGCAAATGCATTAACACGTTGGTGCAACTCACGATAGGTGATTGTGATGTGGTCCTCTTTCGGGTCATTTGGTTCCCAAAGAATTGCCACCTGATCTCCTCGATTTTCAAGATGTCTATCTATGCAATTTTCGGTAACATTCATCTTTCCGCCAACAAACCACTTCACTTTAGGTTCGTCAAAATTCCACTCTAAGGTGCTATCCCACTTCTTCTTCCATGTAAAATCCTGTGCTTTTTTATCCCAAAATCTTTCAGGATCTTTGACACTGAGATCATACTCACGTCTGTACTCTTCAAGGGAATTAATTTTTTGCATTTGAGGGTCGTGAATCAGAAATTGTGAAATGAATAGATCGAGTTCATAAAATTAAGAAAACCACGACCACCAACCTAGATGTAACTCCTTGTTTGTGTTGATTGATGTGGAGTTCGTTTGGGTTTAAGTTTGAGACACCTATACAATCAGACCATCAGCCATCCTCAATGTTCGATTTGCTCTTGCGGCAAGATCTTCGTTGTGGGTGACTATGATGATGGTAAGTCCAAGTTTATCTCGAAGTTCAAAAAACAAATCGTGAAGCATTTTCGCATTTTCAGAATCTAAGTTCCCCGAAGGCTCATCCGCAAATAGAACATCTGGTTTGTTGATTAGAGCTCTGGCTACAGCGACACGTTGTTGCTCACCACCAGATAATTCAGAGGGTAAATGACTTTCTCTATCTGTAAGACCCAATTCAGATAATATTTCTTTGCCACGTCTTTCAGCTTCATCATCTTTAATACCGGCAATCCAAGCTGGCATCATTACGTTCTCCAATGCAGTGAATTCTGGCAGTAGTTGATGGAATTGAAACACAAATCCGATGTTTTTATTTCTAAAGTTAGCCAGTTCTGTTCTAGACAAGTTCGACACCGTTTGGTCAGAAATCACTAGCTTTCCTGAAGAAGGTGTATCAAGCGTACCAAGTATTTGTAGTAATGTGGTCTTCCCAGCTCCCGATGCGCCTACGATACTCACCACTTCGCCTTTCGCTACATTTATTGTAATGCCCTTAAGCACTTCAAGGTCTCCGAAAGACTTATGAATATTATTTACGTGAATCACGTGCGCAATCTAGTACTCAACCCCCGAAAATCGACTAACTTTGCCCCCGAAAATCATCTCTTAAAAGCAAGAATATGAATCTGCATGAGTACCAGGGGAAAACAATCCTCAAAAGTTTTGGCGTAGCCATTCAAGAAGGATTAGTAGCTGAATCAGCTGAATCAGCTTACGATGCTGCTACAATGCTAGCGGAGAAGACAGGCACTGAGTGGTTTGTTCTCAAAGCTCAAATTCATGCTGGTGGTCGAGGAAAGGGTACTGTTACAGAAACAGGATCTCATGGCGTTGTCTTGGCGAAGGGTTTAGATCAAGTCAAAGCTGTTGCTTCTGGTATACTAGGAGGTCATCTGGTCACTGCTCAAACTTCAGCTGAGGGTAAGTTGGTGAATAAGGTACTTGTCGCCCAAGATGTATACTATCCAGGGGAGTCTGAAACAGAGGAGTTTTATGTGTCTGTCTTGCTGGATCGGTCTTCAGGAAAAAACATCATCATGTACTCTCCCGAAGGGGGAATGGACATTGAGGCGGTTGCTGAAAAAACACCTCACTTAATCTATACAGAGACGGTAGATCCAGGAGTAGGTCTTCAGGGTTTTCAAGCTCGCCGTATTGCTTTTAACTTGGGCTTAAGTGGCATGGCTTACAAGCAAATGTCCAAGTTTATTTTCAAGCTTTACGATGCGTACATAGGATGTGATGCTTCGATGTTTGAGATTAACCCTGTCCTCAAAACATCAGATAATAAAATCATTGCAGTTGATGCTAAAGTGAGTCTCGATGCAAATGCACTTTACCGCCATCCAGATTACGCATCGATGCGTGATAAGTCTGAGGAGGATCCTGCTGAATTGGAGGCTGATGAGATCGGGCTTAACTATGTTAAACTTGATGGAAATGTCGGTTGCATGGTGAATGGTGCTGGACTGGCTATGGCAACAATGGATATTATTAAACTAAGTGGAGGAGAGCCTGCAAACTTCTTAGACGTTGGAGGTACTGCAGATGCTGCTCGAGTTGAGCAAGCCTTCAGAATTATTTTACAAGACAAAGCAGTGAAAGCTATCCTAGTGAATATTTTTGGGGGAATTGTTCGTTGTGACCGTGTCGCTCAAGGGGTTGTAGATGCTTACAAGAACATGGGCTCGATCGACGTGCCTATCATCGTGCGTCTTCAAGGAACGAATGCTACTGAAGCTAAGAAACTCATTGATGAATCTGGGCTTGAAGTGACTTCTGTTATTCTCCTTCAAGAGGCTGCTGATGCGGTTGCTGCTGTAGTCGCTTAGAGTTTTCTTAAGATCTGTACTCCATCCCAAACCGGCAGAAGTACATTCTCAACATCTTCACAGCATGATATATATTGATTAAGTCGGTGTATTCTGGATGCTCCTGAATCAAGGTTTGAAAGTTTCTTTTTATCGAGCACAGCCCCTCCCCAAATCACATTGTCTACCAGGAGCCATCCACCCACCCTCAGTTTAGAAATAGCAAACTTGACATATTCGATTTGATGTTCCTTATCAGCATCAATCCACACCATGTCATACGGTCCTTTTAGCTCTCCTGAATTAATTACGTCCAAGGCGTGGCCATAATGTATATTGACAGATTCTACAATCCCTGCTTCATGAAAATATTTTTCATGCATGTCTTGGAGCTCGTCATTAATCTCGACGGTATCAATAACACCTCCTTTTTCAAGACCTTCTGACAGACATATGGTAGAGTATCCTGTGAAGGCACCCAGCTCTAAAATCTTTAGAGGCCGAATCATTTTAGTTATCGTAGATAAAAACCGACCTTGAATAGGATCACTTAACATCTGAGGTTTTGTTGTTGATAGCCAAGTATCTCTTCTCAATCGAGACAACACTTCTCCCTCAAAAGAAGAGTGAATTGTCGAATATTCATTTGTTGCGTCCTCGAAATGTGCCATGCTGCAAATCTACCTCGTACCTTGCGCAATATTTGCAAACAAAATGGCAAAACGAAGACTCAATAACGATGGAATGGTTTTTAGCACCAATTCTAGCTTCAGCTGGGATGAGGACAGCCAAGTAGAAGGTGATTCAACTTGGACACCATCAGATTGCAAGCTGTATGTTAGTCTTGACCGCAAGCAAAGAGCCGGGAAGCCTGTGACTCTTATCGAAGACTTTAATGGTCCTGCTTCAGAGTTACTCGTGTTAGGGAAAGCCCTTAAAGTTATGTGTGGAGTTGGAGGAACAGTCAAGGAGGGTTGCATTATAATCCAAGGCGACCACAGAGATAAAGTTGTTCTAAGATTAGAAAAAGAAGGTTATTTTGTAAAGCGAAAGGGAGGCTAGTCCCATGTAAAAGTTAGATTTAAGAAGTCAGATAATATGAATATTCCCAACGTACCTACTGCTAAATACCATGCAAAAACACTTTCAGGTTTGGAACAGCTTGTTGCAAATGAGTTAGAATCACATGGTGCAACAGAAATTAAATTAGGTAGAAGAGGTGTGGGTTTCACAGCTTCAGCTGAGGTGATGTACCGTCATTGTATGCATGCTCGATTTACCTTAAAAGTTCTTCGTGTTTTATATCAATTTCAAGCAAGTCACACAGATGAGCTTTATAAGCTTGCCGCAAGAAAATCTTGGGAAGATGTCATGAACAACGATGGTTCATTTACAATAGACTCGACAATCTATTCAGACCATTTTACGCACGATCAATTTGCAACATTGCGTCTCAAGGATGCGATCGTGGATAGATTTCGAGCAAAGACAGGAGAGAGGCCTTCTGTTGATAGAGAAAACCCAGATGCAAGGATTCATCTTCATATCAGCAAACAAGACGTTACGATTTCACTTGATGCCTGTGGCGAGCCACTTTCTAGAAGAGGATATCGATCAAGGAAGGCTATTGCACCCTTGAACGAAGTTCTTGCAGCAGGACTTTTGGCACTTAGTGGATGGAAGCCGGGAACCACACTTTATGATCCAATGTGTGGCTCTGGAACCTTTGCCTGTGAAGCAGCACTTTGGGCTTCAGGTCTACCTGTTCAAGCAAATCGTTCTCACTTTGCATTCATGGAATGGAAAAACTTTAACCGAATTGCTTGGATGACGATTCGTGATGAAGCTATGAATTTTAACGAACCTATTCCCACATCTATTTATGCTTCGGATGTCAATCCAGATGCAATATCTCAAACAAAATATGCTCTATCTCAACTCGATCTTCCATCGCACGATGTGAGTGTGTCTTTGGTTGATTTTTTCAAATCAGACCCCAATACAACTGAAGGAGGAATGGTCGTTCTTAACCCTCCCTATGGTGAGAGAATGGAGCCGGAAGATATCGATGAGATGTACGGAGCTATGGGTGACCGACTTAAGTTTAACTGGCCAGGGTTTAAGGCTTGGATTATTTCATCCAACCCTGAAGCAATCAAGCATATAGGTTTAAAAAGTAACCACCGACACAAAGTGCACAATGGCCCTTTAGAATGTCGGTGGTTAGGATATGATTTATACGCGGGCTCTCGCTACACGGACAAGGCTTAAAAATTACTTCTTTACAAAGCTGGCTCTTGAGATAGAAGACGCATTGACGAAGTCGATTGTGTATACTCCAGGATGAAGTCCACTTACATCAAGAGAAGTCGTTCCATTCACAAGATTTTTACTGAATACGTGGCGGCCACTCATGTCATAAACGTGAGCGATTGCATCTAGGTGTAAAGAGAAATTCACTGCATCAACAGTGGGGTTGGGGTACAGATTAATTTCCACAAATGCAATCGGTCCGACTGACATGCCTATGCTTACATCAGACGCATCACGTGGCTCAATTTTGTACTCTTCATAGGTGTATGTAAGAATTCCTGTTACTGAATAATACTCACCTACCATCCATGTTGGGTCAGAAGAATAAAACATATCGTCAATCATGCACTCTCCGGATCCATCATCAAAATATCCATCACCGAAACCCAGGTCTGGATTCGTACAAGCTGCATTTGTTACTTTCACTAAACAACCTTCGTAAGGTTCTCCAGATGTTCCAATAAATCCAGTAGAAAGCTCAACTGCGGCTGGAAGTTCATTTCCTGAGCTTACAGTTTCAAAATATGTAATGTTGGTGATTTCAGTAAGGTCATAATACTCAATGACTTCACCTTCAATAATAATTTCATCACCAACAGCAGGTAAATTTGTATTGTCGTAGATATAAACACCGTTCCAAGCACCTGACCCATCTTGGATAAAGTAGCTGTACTCATTCGTTGAAGCAGTAACAATCCCAGAGATGGTGACTACTTGTTCAATCAAAGGAGATGCAAAGAGCTCTCCTTGAACCTCTGCAATGGTATGGGTTATTGTTTGTGCGGATGCAAAAGTGGCTGCAAAAATCCCTGCGGCGGTTAGAAAATGACGTACTGTATGTAGCATATTTTTGGTTTTAAAATGTCTTCGAATTTAGTGAATAGTTTGTCATATTTGCAAGGTATTTAGTTGGGCTTTCATTATTATACAATATGCATATTTTTCAAAAACCACATCCACTTTTTTATGCCCTTGTTGCTATCTTGCTCCTATCATGCAACTTTAAGTCTCAGAAAGCAGATTTGATATTGCACAATGCTGTAGCGCTAACATGCGATGGATCACTTCAGCAAGCAACTCCAATGGCAATTGCGATTGCTGATGGTCTGATAGTAGCCACAGGTCCTGAGCGAGCAATTCTGAATTCATTCACGTCAAAACAAAAGATTGACCTTCAGCAAGCTGTAATCTACCCAGGCTTTATTGATGCTCATGCGCACTTCACCGGTTATGCATTGAGTTTACTCACGGTTGATCTTGTAGGAACAACTTCATATCAAGATGTTCTTAACCGCGTTGAGTTGTTTGCTTTAGAGCACCCATCAGGTTGGATTACTGGAAGAGGTTGGGACCAAACAGACTGGGACACAACCACATTTCCCACACGGACATATCTTGACGAACTCTTCCCAACAAGGCCGGTCGCAATTCGCCGCATTGATGGTCACGCTTTGCTCGCAAATGCAGCAGCCCTTCGCTTGGCCGGTCTATCAACATTTCGCCACATAGAAGGAGGGGAGATGCTCACATTTAATGATGGTTCACCAACAGGTGTTTTAATCGATGGTGCTGCGGACTCTCTTTTGACTGTAATCCCTAAAGTTCAAACAGATTTGAAAATTTCAGCGCTTATTAAAGCAGAAAAGCATCTCTTTGCCCGAGGTCTAACCTCAATTGTTGATGCAGGTCTTGAATTCGCGGACATTCAACTCATCGATTCGCTTCACAAGTCGGGCACTCTTTCAATACGTGTCGTTGCCATGGCAAGCGGCACTCGACCTAATTTAGACTCGACATTTAAAATAGGGCCCTACAGCACGAGTCGACTTTTCGCCCGTTCAATTAAATTCTACATGGATGGTTCACTTGGGTCGAGAGGTGCTGCTCTTTTAGAACCGTATACAGATCGTCCTTCACACAGTGGTTTTATTTTCCAAAATCCTGACGAATTTTATCAATCTCTTATGAAAGCTAATGAGTTAGGGTTCCAAGTAGCAACCCATTGTATAGGAGATTCTGCTGTAAGAAATGTTTTAAAGGTGTACAATGAAATCCTGGGAGGTCAAAATGACAAACGGTGGAGAATAGAACACGCGCAGGTCGTTAATCCTAAAGATTTACCCCTGTTCACCTCAGCCAGTGTCATACCTTCAGTCCAGCCAACCCATGCCACTTCTGACATGTACTGGGCAGGTGAACGCTTAGGCCGCAATAGAGTGCGACATGCTTATGCTTACAAAGATCTTGAACAAGCATTAGGACTCTTGCCTTTAGGTACAGATATGCCTGTTGAAGACATCGACCCTATCAAGACCTTCTATGCTGCAACGGTAAGAAAGGACTCAGATGGATTTCCTCAAGAGGGGTATCACAAGGACCAATCCCTCTCACGGCAATCAGCCCTTCACGGCATGACTCTTTGGGCTGCAATAGCCAATTTTCAGGACAAATCTGTTGGATCTATTGAAGTAGGTAAGTTTGCTGACTTGGTTGTTTTAGACAGAAATCTATTGACATCTTCCCCTGAATCTATCTTAGACGCTAAAATTTTACGCACTTTTGTCTCCGGAATCGAGACTTACAATTCAGACAATTAACCATGGGAACCCGATACAACTTTTCAATTTTTGCTTTAATAGCTGTTTGTGCGATATTATACACCTATTTTTTTTATTTTAAACAGCCAGATAGATTGCCGATTTATCAACCCTCTCAAATTAATCCAGCTCTCGTCGATCCGACTTTGCTCCAAGAAAAAGATCATAGAATTATCGACTTCACCCTCATTAATCAGCTTGGTGACACAGTTTCTTTGTCGGATCTTTCAGGTAAAGTCCTCATTGTCGACTTCTTTTTCACAAGGTGCAATACGATTTGTCCTGTATTGACTTCAAACTTATCTCTCATTCAGAATAAGTTGCCATTAGGTGTGCATATGCTAAGTCATTCTGTGACTCCAATTGCTGATAGTGCTTCTGTGCTTCTTGATTATGCAAATAGTTATGGTGCCGATCACACCAAATGGTGGTTTCTTACGGGTGACAAAGCGCAGATATATAAACTTGCTCGCAAAAGTTATTTCGCTTGTCTTGACGAAGGAGATGGTGGTTATCAAGACTTTGTACATACTGAGAATGTTGTACTTATAGATACTGAGGGGCGCCTTCGAGGTTTTTACGATGGTACAGCAGAAGCTTCCATCACTCAGTTGTACGTGGACCTTCTCAGCCTTCTTGCAG
>DDJR01000014.1:20273-20461 GCA_002339135.1 Flavobacteriales bacterium UBA2619
TGGACCTTCTCAGCCTTCTTGCAGAAACTTCAAAAAAAGAATAGCAATCTGCTTGCCTAGGGAAAAAGCTGTTGTACATTTGCACCCGCTTTCGAAGGAAGGCTAGTTTTTTGACAAACGGATGGCTTATTGAAGTTGAAATAAAAATCACTTTAATGTTGCAGAATTAAACTCCTGTATTACCTTTG
>DDJR01000014.1:20829-21018 GCA_002339135.1 Flavobacteriales bacterium UBA2619
GACATAATATAAAGTTCTTTGACTTGATGCAGCAGCCCAAATCCTATCTCTTGGTTGAGATAGGTCTACGAGTAAGATTTATCTTACTGGTAGTTTTAACATCTTCTTTTCGGAGAAGGTGTACCAACGTTAATTTTTATCTTGAGAGTCAATTATGGATTATAACTTACAATGGAGAGTTTGATCCTG
>DDJR01000112.1:0-9968 GCA_002339135.1 Flavobacteriales bacterium UBA2619
ACAGAAGCGTCAACAGAAGCGTCAGCAGCAGAGTCAACAGCAGAGTCAACAGAAGCGTCAGCAGCAGAATCAACAGCAGCGTCAACGGAAGTTTTGTCAGGGTTAGCGGCTATGACCTTGCGCTGAGTTAACTTGTGCTTTCCTCGATCAGCACTTCCAAATTTCACTTCTGCATTTCTGCGTTTTCCTGGTTTTGGAACGTCTCCCCCTTTCATTAGACCTAAGAATTCTCTAGGAACTCTCGATTTAATCATAATCTCTTCGCCTTTGGGACCTGTGATTTCAAGCGCAAACATATGCACTCCTTCTCTTTTCAAAGGATCTGGGGCGGTTTTACCTTTCCCGATGATAATGCAACTTTCGCGTCTCAGTGATGGCATAATGAGATGGACTGCTTCCATTGGGGCATCAACTTTAAGTAAAGTATGCTTCAGGGTTGCACGCATTGTTCGATATTGAACTTGAACTGGTTCTCCATCTTCTTCTCTACACTCTAACTCGTCATCCGGAGGTAGATGACCTTCTACAAGAATATAAATACCTTGTCTAAAATCGTTCCAATTTTCTTGAAGGTGCTCTCGCCAGACTCGGTTTTTTGCAATTAAGCAAATCCCACTCATGTCCTTCATGATCTTATTCACAAAATGCAAATCGACATTTCGATTCTGTAGCTCAAGCCAATGCTTCATTCTAGAATAGGCAGTTCTTACATTTGGATTGGGTGCTGCCACAATCCATCCAGATGGCTTGATGTAGGCAAGAAAATTATCATCTTCAAAAACAACATCAAAAGGGGGCTTGGTGCTCTTTGTAAACTTTGGGTCAGGTCTTTCGTAGAGTCTAACTCGCTTGCCTTCTTCGCCTGGTACTGATGAGCTCTTAACTGTATGCCTGCCTCTGTCGTGTGTTACATTCATTCCAGGCTCAACTGCCGTTGAAGGAATTTTAACAACATTCCCCTCGACTTTTACAGCACCATTTTTAATAGCTTTTCTTGCTCTTGTTCTAGTTGTGTAACCGCCTTGCATAGTAAGCGCATCAACTAACGTGCCTGGGTGGCGTACCTCAAATCCTTCCATGTTGCAAAGTTAGGCCTAAGTAAATAATTATAGCTACGTATAACATGTTCATCGCAGGAGCAGCAAACCTGTTTGCTAGAGCTGTAAGTTGAAGGTTTAAAAGCCCACCCCCACCTTTTGTAGAGCATAACGTCTTTTTCTAAAAATAAATATTTATTGAGAGTTAATCTAAGCCCCAAAAATTTGACTTTTCAAGCCTCAATAGATCAACCGTCTGAAGACGATGACATTGTATGGAAAACATGTTGAACATCTTCGTTTTCTTCAAGTTTTTCAAGTAGTTTCTCCACCTCAAGTGTTTCAGCTTCTCCAAGCTCAGACGTTGTAGAAGGAACACGATCAAACCCAGATTCCTGAATAACGAGACTCATTTCCTCAAGCTTTTTTTGAAGCGCGCCAAATGACTCAAAAGGAGCAGTTACAATAACTGTGTTATCGTCTACCTCAATCTCTTCCGCGCCGTAATCAATAAGTTCTAACTCAAGATCTTCTGGATCTTGATTTTCGGATGAGATGTTAAAGAAACAGACCCTTTTAAATAGAAATTCCACATTTCCTGTTGTCCCAAGATTACCTCCATTGTGAGAGAAGTCTGACCGGACACTTGCAACTGTCCTGTTGTTGTTGTCAGTCGCTGTTTCAACAAAAAAAGCAATTCCGTGAGGCCCATAACCTTCAAAAGTTACCTGCTTGTACTCCGAAGTGTCTTTGTCTGTTGCCTTTTTAATTGCACGAGCAATATTGTCCTTCGGCATATTTGCAGCTCTGCAGTTTTGCAGGACAGCTCTGAGTGTCGAGTTGGATTCAGGATCTGCATTACCGCCGTCCTTTATTGCAATTATAATGTCTTTGTTGAGACGAGAAAATATTTTCGACATGGCAGACCACCTCTTCATTTTTCTTGCCTTACGAAATTCAAATGCTCTTCCCATCTTTAATGTGTTTTCGCGAATATCGGGTTGCTAAAACGAATTACCAAGCCAGACTGCTATTCAGCACATATTGTCCCAAAATTAAGCAACAACAAAAGCAAATCAGTAACGTTCGTAAATCCATCGTTGTTTACATCAGAGGGGCAGCCATCTTCATTAAATATTGAAATACAAGTGAAAGTAGTTTCATCCCAAAAAGTATTGTTTCCACAGAAAAACGATGGATCAGGACATTCGTCATTGATGTCGCTATCAGTTGATGTTCCTTCGATCAAGACTACAGTTGTATCAATCAGAACACCTGTAAAAACCTCTTTGCTTCCTCCGGGCCATATCACTTGAACGGAGTCAATCTGAGTGCATGAGCCTAAGCCAAATTGAAGGTGGCGGGAATTTTGGCTTAAATACTTGTCACCACAAAAGACGACATCAACTTCAAATCCATTCGCTCCCTGATTCTGTTCTAAAGAGTGATATACTTTAACCTCTGCGCCAATGGCATCTCGATTTGCGATTGTGCCCTGAGGTCTGATTTTTACAAAGTGATTTTCCGTTGGAATTGAAGTGATCACACTTGCGTTTATTCCCAATTGATGGGATACAAGGTCCGGAAATCCATCACTGTTAAAATCACCTTTTGCGATTGCAAACGCATGATGTTCAACTTGTGCAATATCATCTGTCAAATTTTGCATCGGTGAAATTCCGGAATATGAGAAAAAGGCATTGGGAGATGCAGGGTAGAAATCATAATTATTAGGATAATCAGAGAACACACTTATCCCGGTAGCTACATATAGATCTTTCCACCGATTGTTGTTAGAGTCAATGAAACAAGCTCCCCAGCATAGTTGTTGAACTTCAACACCTTCAAGATTTGTCACATCTACAAACCCCATTCCTTCATGAAGTTGATTGGCTAAAAGCTTGTTCCCTTCTTGACCGTTAGTAACGTAGACATCCATATCACCGTCATTGTCATAATCACCAAATGTAGAACTCATTGCATATATGCCTAAATCCGCTCCCCAAACGTCAGCCATGTCAGTAAATGTACCATCACCGTTGTTGTGGTAAAAAGAGTTTTTAAAGTCAACCCTATCATTGATAACATGAAGATCAAGAAAACCGTCATGATCAATATCAATCCAAGTACTTTGAAATGATTGTTGGAGTCCATTGCCTGCACCTGATATCAAAGTAACATCTGTGAATGTGCCATCCCCATTGTTGTGATAAAGTTCATTTTGGTGATTGATAATCGGTGTATGATAATTACAGATATATAAATCGATGAATCCATCATTGTCATAATCTCCAAAAGATGCTCCATAACTCTTTGATAAAAAAGATGTTGAAATACCACATGAAGCCGTTGCATCAAGAAATTCCATGTCACCTTGATTCATCCAAAGTTTGTTGGAAGCGTTTCTATTGGTTATCAGGAAATCTTGATCTCCATCGTTGTCGATGTCTGCCCAAAGTATAGATTTTGATTCATGTAAATCATTGTCTATATTAAATTGAACCTCTTCAAAGATCAAACCATCCCCTTGATAATATCTGATTTGTCCACCATGGTGACCAAACGTGAGATCATCAAGGTCGTCACCGTTAAAATCGGCAAAACTCACTCCTGTACCTAAATAACCACTGGTGTGATTTGTGTTTAACATCAGTGAATTTGACACATCAACAAATTGAGCGTGCACCTCCGGAGACAAGAATTTAATGCAAAGACAAGCAATTAGAGCTCTATTGTATTGATTTTGCATTGCCATATCAGACGCAATATACATACAACCAGTGAAATACGTGTTTAGGTCTAAGTTTTTAATCATCGATCATGCAACTTTATGTATATTGTACGCGTCTACTGATCAATAATATAATCGCTTAAAATAAATTTAAAATGAACCATTGTAAACACTTGATTCTGTTTTTGTTTGCCGCACTTGCCTCTTCTGTGGGTGTCGCGCAAATCTCACATGGAGGATTCCCTGTAAACTGGGATGATGCTACATATCACCCCGATTTCGAACTTAAAAGCATGCCTGCCGCTGATATCGCTGCTGCTGCTGCGGAAGATCTAATTACAGATCAATTTAAAGACGCTCCATGGAGGTTTGGTTTAGAAAGAGAGGTTGTTTTCAATCTTGAAAATTCAGGAACTTGGACTTTTGAAAATGGAAATCACGTTTGGAGATTGGGTGTTGATTGCCCAAATGCTCTTAGCATTAGTTTCATGCTTTCTTCGTTTGATCTTCCATCAGAAGCTGCTTTGTATGTCTACAATTCAGACAGAACAGCTTTCTTAGGATCTTTTACCCAAGAGAATAACAAGGAATGGGGCGGATTGTCTCTAGGTGTTCTTGATGGCTCAAGAATGGTTCTCGAGTATCACGAGTCTCCGGCTTCTCATGGTCTTGGTTCGATTGAAATCGGAACCATTGTTCACGGCTACCGATCTTTGTTACATCACCAAGATGCAATTGTTGAAGAAATGACTGCCAGAATGGGTCCATTCGGAAACTCTGGTGCGTGCAACATCAACGTCAACTGTCCAGAAGGTAACGATTGGCAAGTTGAAAAGAGATCAGTTGCACTTATTGTTAATGGTGGATACGCTACTTGCACAGGTTCGCTTGTAAACAATACTGCGAACGACGAAACACCTTATTTTCTAACTGCAAACCACTGTATTGGAACACCTAACACATGGGTGTACTACTTTAACCATGAAAGTTCTGATTGTTCTGGAAATACTGGACCTACAGACCAAAGCATCTCTGGAGGAACGCTTCTTGTTCAAAATGGAGGTTCTGACTTTGCTTTAATCGAATTAAGCTCGACACCTCCAGCTAGCTACAATGTTGAATACGCGGGGTGGGACAATTCAGGTAATATTCCAACAGCCGCTGTAGGCATTCATCATCCAAGTGGAGATTTGAAGAAAATCTGTTTTGAAAATGATGCACCTTACCAATCAAGTACTGGTGGCGCTGAAGTATGGTGGATTGATGCTTGGGAATTGGGTGTTACTGAACCTGGATCATCTGGATCACCATTGTTTGATAACAATCACCGAATAATTGGTCAACTTTATGGTGGTGCTGCCGCCTGCTCCGGTTCTGTTAACAATGGAGCCTACGACTTTTATGGTCGGTTCAATGTGAGCTGGGGATTGGGTGCATCTCAATATCTAGACCCACTTAATACCGGTGTTTCTGTTTTAGATAGCTATCCAACTAACGCCGTTCCAGGTGCTGGCTGTATGGATGAAACTGCATGCAACTATGACCCAGAGGCTACATCTGACAACGGATCTTGCCAAGAGTTCGATATTTGTGATGTTTGTGGTGGAAATGGCACAAGTTGTACAGGATGTACCAATGCTGATGCTTGCAACTATAACATGGATGCAACGATTGACGATGGCTCATGTATCATCGGCGGTACAGGTGTTAATGTAACTGTTGGTGGTGGAGATTGGGATGGGGAAATTGCTTGGTCTATTGTTCAAGGTGGCGATATGATTGTTGCTAACGGAATAGCTGGCAGTTCAGATATATGCATAGGTGACGGCTGCTATACTTTCGATATGATTGATAGCTATGGAGACGGATGGAATGGTGCCACGTATACCATTGCGAACACTGTTACTGGTGAAATCATCGGCTCTGGGGATCTTGACTCTGCAACAAATGGTGACGGAATATCAAATGGACAGAACTACTTCTCTATCAATACAGAGTCTTGTGGATTTGGATGCATGGATGTTGCTGCTTGTAACTATGACGCTGATGCATCGATTGACAATGGTTCTTGTAACTTCGATTGTAACGGATGTATGGATTCTGCAGCCTGCAACTATGATGAGTTCGCAACTCAAGATGATGGCTCTTGTTTAGTCAATGACGATTGTGCTGTTTGTGGTGGAGACAACTCAACTTGTGGCGGATGTACAGACTCTCAAGCTTGCAATTACAACGCTGATGCTACTATAGATGATGGGTCTTGTATCATAGGTGGTACAGGAGTAATCATTAATATTTTGACAGACAACTACCCAGCTGAGACAACTTGGTCTTTGAATGACGTTGACGGCGCTTCTGTGGCGTCTGGAGGCCCATATGGGGATGCTGCAACAACCATTCAGGAGGTAGTATGTGTTGGAGATGGGTGTTTCACTTTCACAATATTAGATTCTTTTGGAGATGGTCTATGCTGTGGATATGGAATTGGCTCATATGACTTAACCGTCGATGGTACCGTAGTAACAACTGGAGGCGCATTTGAGTCAACTGAATCAACTTCGTTCTGTATAGGTGAAGGCTTTGGATGTACTGACGCTTCAGCTTGCAACTACGATTCAGCGGCCATTAATGATGATGGCACATGTAATTTTGATTGTGCTGGTTGTATTGATGATACTGCTTGTAACTATGATGCTACAGCGACACAGGATGACGGATCATGTCTCGTAAATGACGAATGTGGAGTTTGTGGTGGTGATAGTTCATCTTGCGAAGGATGTACAGACACTGAAGCTTGTAACTACAATCCCAATGCTACAATAGATGACGGATCTTGTATCATAGGCGGAACAGGTGTAAACATAACTGTTGGTGGTGGGTCTTGGGATGAGGAAATCTCATGGTCGATTGTTCAAGATGGCGATATAGTCATTGCTGATGGAACTTCTGGAAGTGTCGATATATGTATTGGTGACGGTTGCTTTACATTCGACATGCAAGACAGCTATGGAGACGGATGGAATGATGCCTTGTACACGATTACAAACACTGTGACTGGTGACATTATCGGCTCTGGAGACCTTGACACCTCAACCAATGGAGATGGTTTATCAAATGGCCAAAACTACTTCTCTATCAATACAGAGTCGTGTGGATTTGGATGCACGGATGCTGCAGCTTGCAACTATGACGTTAACGCATCTATTGACGATGGCTCATGTTTACAACTTGACCTTTGCGGTATCTGCGGTGGAGAATCAGATACATGCGATGGCTGTACAGATTCTTCGGCATGCAACTACGACGAAGCAGCTTTAAATGACGATGGATCTTGTGAGTATGAATCTTGCTCTTGTCCTGAAGACATCAATGGAGACGGGGTCATTTCCGTAGCCGACATCCTTCTTCTGCTAGGTGAATTTGGCTGTGTTGAGAATTGTAGCGTTGATTTAAATGATGACGCTGCAACAAACGTTCAAGATATCTTGTTGCTGCTTGCAGCATTTGGTACTACTTGCTAATGTTTAACTAGATTTAAGTGGCAATAATGTCTATTCAAGGGACACTCTAACGAGTGTCCCTTTTTTATTACATCATTAATTTCGGAATCAATTCAGTATTGTCCAAACGGGACTCATTTTATTGCAATAAAGGTGTGTTTATCAACGTCTGTGATTTACTGTTGTTGTTATCATTGTTTATTCCAAGCAGTTATAACCAAATTTTTTTAAGTATCTTGGATGTATATATCTATTATACTGTTTTCATGGTACGTAAAAATCTTCATTTAATTGGAGCGGTAGTCAGTATTCTGATCTATTCTTCAGCTTTTTCTCAATGCAATGAGTGTACTCCTGACCAAAGCTGTCAGGCCATTGATGGTTTTCCCACACTGTGCCCTGAAGTCTTACCAAACGGCACAGCAGGTGAATTTTATGAGAGCATTGCTACATTTAACTTGCCGGGCAATGTTGTGGACCCAGGGTCTGGTCTTGATGCTACGCTGCAGAGTGTTTATATCGCTAATATTTCTGGACTTCCATTCGGCTTAGAGCTTGCACCCAACAATGCTGATGGATATTACTATCCAAACAACGGTGACAATTACGGCTGTGCAACGATCTGTGGAACACCATTGTCGGCTGGCGAATATTTTGTGACAATCAGTGTGGATGTTATCGCATCTGCGTTTGGTTTTGAGCAATCACTTACTCAGAGTTTTTCCTTGCCACTAACCATTGATCCTGGTGAAAGTGTTGCCAATGCAAGCTTCAGTGTTTCTGCAAACACTGGATGTGCACCTTTGAATATAGATGTGGAAAATTTCATATCTGGTGCTGGTGTTACTTATTCATGGGATTTCGGAGGCCCTTCCAACGGTTCTACTATGTCTCTCGAAATCCTCACAGATGGCTATCCTGCAGAAACAACATGGTTGATCAATAACAGCGACGGCAACCTCCTTGCTTCTGGTGGTCCCTATTCTGAAGCTGAAACTGTCTATGTTGAACAAATTTGTTTGGGTCAAGGATCCTACACGTTGACATTCAATGACAGCTATGGAGACGGCATGCAATTTGAAGGTGTTGCTGGAAACTATATTCTGACAGATGGAGGAGGTAATGTTCTAGCCCAAATTGTTGATGGTGGTGATTTTGGGGCCGAAGCAATCAACGCATTCACCATAGACTCTTCAAATCTTGTTGGTGGATGTGTCATCAATTCTTCCAATCCAAATGTTGTCTATGATGCACCTGGAGCATACACCATGTCTCTCACAACAACTGTCACTGAATTGAACCTAACAGCTCTTAACATTGTTGAACTCAGCGATGGTTGGGGTGATGATGTTGAAGATTTCTTTGGATTGGGAAGTCCTGACCCTTTCTTTGTTTTAAATGGTGACGTTGCTTTCACTTCGTCAACAGTTAACGATCAAGCCACTCCCGATTTCACCAACCTGAGTGTTACATTAACATATGGAGGCTATTATGAGATTTCTTTTTATGATGAAGATGGCCCGTTCACTAGCAATGACAACCTGGGATCTGCAAGTTTTTATGCAACGGGTCCTGGGGCATACACAATCTATGGTGGAGGGAACGTAGCAATTATAACCTTAGAAGAATCCTTAAGCGCTGAATTTTATGACACAGAAAATATTTCTGTATTTAGTGAATTGGAAGTTTGGGCAGATGCCGATGGTGATGGTTTTGGAAATGGGGATCTTCCTATCAACGGTTGTGAGTTGGATTCATCGACTCAATTCGCTTACAACGGGGAAGACTGCAATGACAATGAAGCTATCATATACCCAGGAGCACCTGGAACATTTGACGGCTTAGACAACAATTGCGATCAAATTGTTGATGGCGATGAAATCATTGCCCTAGAAGGATGTTTAGATCCATTGGCAAGCAACTATAACCCATTGGCCAATGTGTCAGATGAAAGCTGCATCTATATTGATTGTCCAGGAGACTTTAACTTTGATGGGGCAATTACCGTCAATGACTTGCTTCTTTTGCTTTCTGACTTTGGTTGTTCTGACGATTGCTATACAGACTTAAATGGAGATGATTATGTGAGTGTTGCTGATCTGTTGTCAATATTATCTATTTTTGGTACTTTATGTGATTAATGAAATGATCACACTTAATATTTAATGACTACACTTATATGAAAGGACTTTTATTTAGCTCATTCTTCATTTTGCTATTTAGCTTTACAGGTACGTCTCAATGTGCTGCAGATTATGATTTCGGTGACAATGTGATTGGAATTGCACCAGACCCCTATCAAGGAGAGTCCTTTAACCCTGCACTTCTAGGTGAGTCTTATTTAGATATTTTACATATGCTCATTCCTGAGTTTATTTTAGAAGTTGACCCTGACTTGCCCTTTTCTCCAACAACGACACTTGACTCTGTTCAGCTTGTTAGTCTCGTTATGGTAGACCTTGAAGACCCGTTGTCTCAATACACACCTGAAGAGTTGGGACTTGAAATTACATGCAACAACAATGGTGACTCTGGTTACCCATGTACTTTTTTAGGTGGAAATCAATATTGCGCAACGATTTCTGGAACACCGATTAATTCTGGGCACTATCGAGCCGACATCATCGTCAAAGGGTTTGTTCTGGTTTTTGGTTTCCCATTTGGTCAAGAACAACTTTTCGGATCAATGTACATTGACAT
>DDJR01000112.1:10350-11142 GCA_002339135.1 Flavobacteriales bacterium UBA2619
GTCATAGATGATGGATCTTGTTTGGGATGTTATGGAGATTTTGATGGCGACTTTAGTGTTGCAATTCCTGATTTATTACCTCTTCTAACGGCATATGGATGCTCTGAAAATTGTGAAATTGACTTAAATGGTGATGGCATCACCAACGTTGTGGACATGCTGTTGATGCTTACTGCATTTGGCAATATTTGTTAGTTTATTAAATAGATGAAAAATTATAATATGATGAAAAATATATTTATTTGTTGTTTGACATTTTTGTTAATTACACCAATGTCAGCCCAATGCACAGCCAATTTTGATTTTGGCGATGAGGTTTCTGGCATTTCGCCAAACCCAACCTTAGATGAATCCTTTGCTCCTGGAATTGTCAATGAACCATATGAAGACATACTGCACTTTTTAGTTCCGCAATATGTCCTTGACATTGACTCTACCCTTCCCTTCTCTCCCACTACTCCACTCGACTCGATACAGTTGATTAGTTTTATCATGGTGGATCTCAATGATACATTGACTTCATACACTTTTGAAGAATTGGGTCTAAGTATTGCATGCAACAACAATGGCAATTCTGGAAATTCTTGTTCTTTCAATGGAGGTAGTCAATATTGTGTTGACATCTATGGTACACCAACAATGTCCGGAAACTTCAGAGCAGATCTCACGATTAAAGGCTATGTAACAGTTTTCGGTTTTGCGTACGGTGAAGAACAATTGTTTGGGTCGTTAAATATTGATCTTGGAGTTGAAGGATGTATGGATGATTCCGCCCTGAACTTCAATCCAGAA
>DDJR01000027.1 GCA_002339135.1 Flavobacteriales bacterium UBA2619
CCTGTCTCTTCAAATAGGTGTTTTCAGTAACAAGCCAGATGTCAGTCAACTTCCATTTGGATTTAATCTTTTCACATTAATTTTACCGAATGGTATGTATAAAGTATTCGCGGGTCCATACAAAAGCGAAGATGAAAGGGCTGAATTTAAGAAACAGCTCATTGAGGCTGGATTTAAAGATATATTCAATGTTGTTGCCAAACCCAGTGAGTAATTAGGATGAATTTAAAAAACACTTTTTTCAATTGCACTATGCTTATAATAAGCATTTTGACTTCATCTTATTTAAGTAATGCTCAAACAAAAATAAATGAAATACTGGCATCCAATCAATTGGCAAATTTTGATGATTTTTTCGAATTTGAAGATTGGCTAGAGATTTACCATGAAGGTCCAATTTTAAATCTAGCAGGTTACTATTTAAGTGATCGATCCGACAGCCTTACCAAATGGCAGTTTCCCATGAATGATCCAGGAACAACTACTGTTTTGCCTGGTGGACATCTGATTGTTTGGCTTGACAATGATCCAGAGCAAGGTGCTGATCATGCTACATTTAAGCTGTCTCCTGATGGAGAAGGGGTCTATTTAACCCAACCCAATGGGACAACAGTCATTGATTCTTTAACTTTCCCTCAACAGCAAACAGACATCAGTTATGGCCGTGAGTGCGATGGTTGTGAGGAGTGGGTGTATTTTAATTCACCAACCCCATCAGCAAGCAATGAGCAATCGCTTCCAGCAACACCACTTTTGTATGTTAATGAAGTCTTGATTTTAAACTCTACCAACCTTGTGGATGAAAATTTTGATGCTGACTCTTGGGTGGAGATTTACAATCCGAATTCTTTTCAAGTGAATTTGGGGGGATATTCATTTTCAACTTTAGAAGGTGATTCATATACAGTTCCAAATAACTTGCCTTGGGAGACGACTGTTGAAGGTGGTGGTTTTCTTCTGTTTTGGTTAGACGGCGATACAGAGCAAGGGGGTCATCATCTGGGCATCGTGCCGGAAATTTCTTCTGGGACACTTACTTTGACTGGTCCTGACGATGTTACAGCTGATTCGTATAATTATGAAGTAGAACTGCCGAACAACAGCTGGGGAAGAGTAGCTGATGGATCGCCTTCAAGCTCATGGTTCAGTACACCCACGCCAAGAGTTTCTAACACCTTGCTGATTATCCCTCCTGCACCGCTTGTGATTAATGAATTGATGTCTGCAAATCTTATAGATACTACTGATGCAACCGGGATGCATGAGGATTGGTTTGAGATTGTCAACACCTCAGATTTCCCAGTAGATTTAGCAGGTTATTATGTGACCGACAGATTGAATAACCCAATGAAGTATCAATTTCCATTAGGTATTCCGGATTCAACAGTGATTGCCCCGGGCGGATATGTGTTGATTTTTGCAGATGAAGATAGCTCTGAAGGTTGGAATCACACGAATTTTAAATTCAACAGTTCGGGTGAAGTATTGGTTCTGAGGTCTGTAGATGGTTTTTCCATTGCAGACTCTGTTCATTTCCCTCTTTTAAATCTCGACACCAGCTGGGGGAGAGACCTGGATCATACAGGAGCTTGGAGAGTGTTCAGCACAGGGGAGACCACTCCGCAATATTGCAACGTTTGTGCAGTATCGAGTTCTGCTGAAGTTGTTGAGCACACCACTGCGTTTGTTTGTTACCCCAATCCGGTGTTAGAAAACACATCAATCGTCGTTTCCCATCCATCGTTTCTTGTTGATCTCAATGGAAGGATAGTTCAAAGGTTTATGTTTTCAGGCATTCATGATGTCGCTGTACCTCCTGGTTTGTATCTATTGATTGAAAATGACGCCGAGCTACCCTTGGTTAGTCCCATAAAATTAATTGTAGAATAATAAGTTAATTGTTTTTATTGCTACTCGATTAAGAACTAACTATCTTTGCGCCCTTGTTACGGCTAAATGTGAGGATTTATCCGTGGATTCATTTCTGAATTGCCATCCTCACTTAGGCAATTCATACAAACAAGGGACGCAATGAACGAAGCAACCCAAGAGCCTGAAGACGCAAAAACAAATGCCGTCGAAAAGGACACTCCCACAGTGGAGACACCAGCAACTGAAGAAGTTGTTGCACCAGCAGTTGAAGAAGCTGCTACACCCAATCCAGTGAAAGAAGCTGCTGAAACAGCAGTTGAAGAAACCGCCGCACCTGTTGCAGCAATGGAGCCAGCAAAAAATGAGCCAAGGCCCACTGAGCCTCGCGAAATTGCGGTTCCTGAAGGTGACTTCGATTGGGATGGATTTGAAGCTGACAAAGATGATTTGTCTGCTGAAGAGCGCATTGCGTTAGAAGACCTTTACGAGGCGAACTTAACCCTCATTGAGGACAAGCAAGTCGTGACAGGTACCGTAACCAATGTAGGTAAAAAAGAAATAGTTGTAAATATCGGTTACAAGTCTGAAGGTATCATCACCTCTTCAGAGTTCCGTTACAACCCCGATTTAAAGCCAGGAGATCAAGTTGCTGTATTCGTTGAGAAGACAGAAGATTCAAATGGTCAGCTGGTTGTTAGTCACCGTACAGCTCGTGTATACGAGGCTTGGGGTAAGATTAACCAAGCTAAAGAAGAAGATTTAATTATACAAGGAACTGTTAAGTGCAGAACCAAAGGTGGTTTAATTGTTGATGTCTTTGGTCTTGAAGCATTCTTGCCTGGTTCTCAGGTTGATGTTAAGCCTATTCGTGACTTTGATGAGTATGTCGGCAAGCAGATGGAGTTCAAAGTTGTGAAAATCAACCAAGAATTTAAGAATGTTGTTGTATCTCACAAAGCTCTTATTGAAGCTGAGCTAGAGGAGCAGAAACGAATTATCATCAAAGGTCTTGAGAAAGGTCAAGTACTTGAAGGTACTGTTAAGAACGTTACATCATATGGTGTATTCGTTGACCTTGGAGGTGTAGACGGACTTGTGCATATTACCGACATGAGCTGGGGCCGCGTAGGTCATCCAGAAGAACTTGTTGAATTGGATGCTAAGATTAATGTTGTAATCCTTGACTTTGACGATGACAAACGTCGTATTGCTCTTGGAATGAAGCAGCTTACTCCACATCCATGGGATTCACTAACAGAAGAACTAGCCGAAGGATCTAAAGTCAAAGGTAAAGTTGTCGTTATGGCTGACTACGGTGCATTCATTGAGATTGCACCTGGTATTGAGGGATTACTTCACGTGAGTGAAATGTCTTGGTCTCAGCACTTGCGCTCAGCTCAAGATTTCTTGAAAGTTGGAGAAGAGGTGGAGTGTGTTCTGTTAAGCATCGATCGCGAAGAGCGTAAAATGTCTCTTGGACTTAAGCAAATGTCCACTGACCCTTGGGCCGAGATCGACAAGCGTTACCCACTTAACTCAAAGCAAAAAGGTAAGGTTCGCAACTTCACTAACTTCGGATTATTCGTAGAATTAGAGGAAGGAATCGATGGTCTAGTTCACATTTCTGATCTGAGCTGGTCTAAAAAGATCAAGCATCCGTCTGAATTCTGTAATGTAGGAGACGAAATTGAAGTTGTGGTGATGGAACTCGATATGGAGAACCGTCGCATGAGTCTCGGTCACAAGCAGATTGAAGAAAACCCATGGGAGGTGTTCGAAACTGTTTTTGCTGTAAGTTCTAAGCATCAAGCTACAGTCGTTAAGGTTGAAGGAAGCAATGCTATTGTTGCTCTTCCTTATGGTCTTGAAGGAACTTGTCACCTGAAGCATCTTAACAAAGCTGATGGAGAAGCTCTTAAAGTTGATGAAGCTGCTGAATTCGTTGTTCTTGAGTTTAACCGAAATGCGAAGCGCATTACTGTAAGCCATTTGCGAACACATGAAGAAGGTCCTGCTAAAAAAGATCGCAAACCTCGCTCAAGCGGAGGAGGTGGAAGCTCTACATCAAATACGATGATGGCATCAGTAAACAAGAACACTGAAAAGAGTACTCTTGGTGACTTAGGGATTCTTTCTCAACTAAAAGCTACGATGGATTCAGCACAGTTAGATCCTGAAGTTGAGGCAACTCCTGCTAAGGTTCCAGCTCCAAAAAAGGCTGCTGCTAAGAAAACAGCTAAGAAGGAGGAGACTCCAGCTGAAGAAGCGGTAGAAGTTGAAGCAGTAGAACCTAAAGAAGAAAAGCCAGCGGTTAAGAAAGCTGCAGCTAAGAAAGCGCCAGCTAAGAAAGCTGAGGCTAAGAAGCCAGCTGCTAAGAAG
>DDJR01000047.1:0-480 GCA_002339135.1 Flavobacteriales bacterium UBA2619
AAAAAAAGAAAGGGAGGCTTCGGCCTCCCTTTTTCTTGTTCGTATCTTTGCACCCATGGATTCTACAGTCCTAATTAATGAAGAGCAATTTGAGCTCATCCTAGACAGACTCGCGCATCAACTGCTTGAGCACCACGACTTTTCCAATACTGTCCTCATTGGGCTTCAACCAAGAGGTATTAGAATAGCTCGTAGATTACAGGAAAAACTTTCAGAACTTATTGACGGTCAAGACATAAGGTGTGGTGAGCTGGATGCTACTTTCCACAGAGATGACTTAATGATGCGTGACAAGCCCATCACACCTCAAGTGAATAAGATGGAGTTTTTAGTTGATGATAGAAATGTGATTTTGGTCGACGATGTCTTCTTTACAGGAAGAACGATAAGGGCTGGTTTAGATGCATTGTTAGCCTACGGAAGACCTAAGAAAGTTGAGTTGACAGTGTTGATTGATCGAAGGTTTAGTAGAGAACTGCC
>DDJR01000047.1:778-1059 GCA_002339135.1 Flavobacteriales bacterium UBA2619
TCGAAGGTTTAGTAGAGAACTGCCCATAGAACCTACTTACATAGGCAAGCAAGTTGATAGTATTGGTGAGCAGCATGTCGTTGTTGAGTGGAAAGAAGATGGTGGGAGTGACCGCGTTTTACTTTTTAATTCAAAACCTGAATGAGCGAATTGTCGATTAAACATCTTTTAGGAATTCGCGGGATGACCCGTCATGATCTCGAACTTGTTTTTAAAACTACTGCAGAGTTCAAGGAAGTTTTAAATAGACCTATTAGAAAAGTTCCTTCTCTCAGAGATTT
>DDJR01000047.1:1272-4016 GCA_002339135.1 Flavobacteriales bacterium UBA2619
ATTGGGAATTAAATACCTAAACAAAAATGATATCGACCTTGTTTTTGAAACTGCTAATCATTTTAAAGAAGTAATTAATAGACCTATTAAAAAAGTTCCTTCTCTCAGAGATTTGACAGTAGCAAATCTGTTTTTTGAGAATTCTACTCGCACGAGGTTGTCTTTTGAATTGGCACAAAAGCGATTGTCTGCTGACGTGGTCAACTTCTCAGCTTCTTCATCTTCTGTGAAAAAAGGGGAATCACTTGTTGATACGGTCAACAATATTCTAGCAATGAAAGTAGATATGTTGGTGATGCGTCATCCACATCCTGGTGCTCCACACTTTTTATCTACCAAAGTTAACACCACGATCATTAATGCCGGTGATGGCACTCATGAACATCCGACTCAAGCTATTCTGGATGTGTTCAGCTTAAAAGAGAAATTGGGAGATGATTTGGAAGGAAAGAGAATAGCTATCGTTGGTGACATTCGTCACTCCAGGGTTGCAATTTCGAACATCTTGGCTTTACAATTGATGGGTGCATCGGTGAGAGTTTGTGGTCCTGCGACATTAATTCCCAAGCACATGAAAGAGTTAGGGGTTCAGGTCAGTCATGATCTTGATGAAACACTCGTTTGGGCGGATGCTGTTAATATGTTACGTATTCAACTCGAAAGGCAAGGAGGTGTTGATTCTGTCGCCTTTTTCCCATCCATACGAGAATACACAATTGGCTTTGGTTTAACCCAGCAAAGACTAGATAAATTGGACAAGCAACTCACAATACTTCACCCAGGTCCAATTAACAGAGGTGTAGAAATCTCTAGTGAGATTGCTGATGGAGAACATTCCGTAATTTTAGACCAAGTTGAGAATGGTGTAGCGTCTAGGATGGCAGTGATGTATTTATTAGCTCGTCAGTAAGTTTATCTCGTTTTCGTGCCTAGAGTATTTCCAAGTTGTTATATTTGACCTGAATAGATTTATCTGACATGAATTTTTCAATTACACAACAAGACAAGCTCGCCATAGTAGCATCTCAAGTTGAGAAGCTAGATGCTTTGCAGGCTCCTGACTTAAAAGCGCAATTGCTTTTGTTAGGCAAGTCTGGAACTAAAAACCTCATTCTTGATTTATCCAAGTCAAGATACTGTGACTCCAGTGGTTTGAGTGCAATCCTTGTTGGTAAGCGAATGTGTACTGATTTGCATGGATCGTTTGTGATTTGTGGACTTCAACCGAGTGTTAAAAAACTAATATCTATTGCACAACTTGACAAAGTGCTCAACATCGTCCCTACAGCGAATGAAGCTGTTGACCTGGTTTACATGGAAGAGCAGGAGAGAGAGCTTGGAGCATAGTCTCTCTAAGATAAATTATTAAAATATGATACAATGAATAAATTTTACTCAGTAATTTTTGCGATAGCATTTTCAAGTGCTGCATTTGGTCAATGTGAAGTTGACTTTGATTTTGGCGATGTGGGATTTGGTATTTCCCCTGACCCCACTCTCGGTGAAACCTTAGAACCAGGGATTGTGAATATGGATTACTTGGATGTCATTCACATTCTTATTCCTGCATTTGCTTCGGATATAGATCCAGCTTACCCACCCACACTCCCAATAGATTCTGTTACTCTTGAAAGTGTTGTTTTAACAGATACAGTAACTCTTATTGAGTATTCTCCAGAAGACCTTGGTCTTGAGCTTCTCTGCAACAACTTAGATGACTCACCTTTGTCATGTTCTTTTCTAGGAGCTGTTCAGTATTGCGTTGCTCTTCAGGGAGTTCCGAACTCTGCAGCTGTTTATAGAATTGATTTAAATGTAATAGGGTGGTTGACAATCTTTGAACCCTTTTCAACACCTGCTGTTTTCAGTGGGTTTATTTTGAACGTTCAGTGTGATTTAGTTGACACCATCGTTGTTGCTGACGCAGATAGCGATGAGGGAGTTCTCGGTACCATTGATGTCACTCTTAACGAAAGCACAACTGATGCAACTTTCTCATGGACTGATGCTAATGGCAATGTCGTAGGTACTGATGAAGATCTTACAAATGCAGCTGCAGGAAACTACATGTTGGCGATTGTTTCTGGTGAGTGCACAAGCTATTTTGAAAACAACGTGGTTGTTGATTTAGCATTTGATTGTGCCCTTGCAGCGGATTACGTCACTACTGGCGAGGTGGATGGCAACGGAGCTGGATCTATCGACGTTACAGTTTCTGGCGCGAATGGACAATCAACATTTCTTTGGACTGACAACAACGGTGTTACTGTAGGAACAGATGAAGATTTGACTAATTTATTTTCTGGTTCTTATTCACTCTTAGTAACTGATGAAGATGGTTGCGTGTTTGAATTGATTGGAATTGTTGTAGATAATGATGAATCTATAGACAACGTCAACGACTTTAACGCAGAAGACTCTTGGTCTTTGCTACCGAATCCTGCCAATGAGTCCTTTTCGATTCAAGGCGAATTGTTTGTTGATACCAAGCTTACAATTCTTGATGTAAGCGGCCGTGTTGTGCTAACTCAAATGTTCACACCTAACTACAACTGGGATGTTAGCATGTGGAATGAAGGTGTATACTTTATTCAGCTTGCTGGAAAACATAGAACTTCGACACGTAGGCTGGTTGTTCAGCACTAGTCTTAAGAATCAGTGCGGAAATTTGAACTTACCGTTTTGGGGTGTGGTGCTGCGGCACCCACCCCTTATTTTTTAACGACATCTCAGTTGGTCAACAT
>DDJR01000057.1:0-5099 GCA_002339135.1 Flavobacteriales bacterium UBA2619
CTTGCCCTAGTGTCATCGCCCTTTTACGATGCCAACAGCTTAACTGGAAAAAGACGTGGGCTCGTATATGACAGCCTCAGAAAGCACAATTGGAAACCTCTTTACAACAGAGCTTTACGAGGAACATATCGCCCCGGCTCCATTTTTAAGATGGTTCAAGGTTTAATCGCTTTAGATGAAGGAGTCATCTCTACAAACACAATGATTCATTGTGATCGGTCGATTATCGGATGTCATGGTCCACACACAGCAGATGATTTAACTCAAGCGATTACGCACTCTTGCAATCCGTATTTCTATGAAGTAATGAGACGGGTTGTACAAAGAGGGAGAAATGAAAACCCTCTAATTGACGCCTCTTTGGGATTAGAAAACTGGAACAAGAGAATAAAAGAGTTTGGATTTGGGACGAAACTGGGTGGACATATTCCTGGCACAAGATCGGGGTCCATTCCCAATTCTCATTATTATGACCAGATTTATGGAAAAAGCCATTGGGGGTTTCGGACCATCTATTCAATCGCTATTGGGGAGGGGGAGCTTTTGACAACACCTTTACAAATGGCTAATCTAGCCGCTATTATTGCAAATCGGGGATATTTTAGAGAACCTCATCCTATCAGAGATGTTGGAGGGAGAGGGAAACCTTTGGGATTAGATTCTATGCACGAGATGAGTGTTAATGTGGAGCACTTTGAATCAGTGATTGACGCCATGCAAAATGTGATAGAAGATGTTCACGGCACAGCATCAAGGGCCAAGGTTGAAGGGATTACCATTTGTGGAAAAACCGGAACTGTACAAAATGGGGATCTTGAAGATCACAGTGTTTTTATTGCTTTTGCCCCGAGAGAAAACCCTCAAATTGCACTTAGTGTGTATGTTGAACATGCGGGCGCTGGAGGGGCTTGGGCTGCACCGATAGCAGGGTTACTCATTGAAAAATATTTAACTGACTCTGTGAAATACATCCAAAGAGAAAACCGCATTGTCAAATTTCAGCCATGATACGTCGAGAGTCATCTATTAGACGCAACATTGATTGGGTCACCGTTTCAATTGTACTGCTTCTGATGTTCATCGGCTGGATGAATATCATAAGCGCAACTTCGAACATCGAGCTTTTAGACTGGCTAGATTGGAGCGGGAAAAGCGGGAAGCAGCTGATGTGGATTGTCATCTGTTCCGTCATCGGTTTTTTTATCATCAACATCGAAAGTGAGTTCTTTATTAGAACATCTGTCCTGCAATATGTTCTCACGATTTTGTTACTTATAGCCGTAGTAATTGTAGGTAAGAAAATCGGTGGAGCTCGATCCTGGTTTGACTTGGGGGGCTTCAGTTTTCAACCAAGTGAATTTGCAAAACCGACAACTGCTTTGATGCTCGCATGGTATCTTTCCCGTGACGCGACTAAATGGAGAAGTGTCAAGGTTCGCTTCGTTTCATTCTTGCTGATCAGTTTTCCGGCAGGACTTATTTTACTCCAACCAGATGCTGGAACAGTACTCGTCTTTGCTGGTTTTGTGTTCGTTCTTTACCGTGAAGGCTTAAGCGGAAATGTCTTAATTGTCGGATTTGCCGGGCTTTTACTCTCGATTGCGACGATTCTGATTGGTGTCTCATCTTTCCATTACCCCTATTTCGGTGTGAGATCGGGTATAGGTCTATTCTGGATTTTGTGGTTAATCGGAGGTGTGCTCACCCTTTATTTGATGAAGGAGATTGCAGTACCTCGGAAAAGAAAAGGAATTGCCGTTTGGGGTGTCATCAGTTTATTTGCTGGACTTTTAATGTCTGTGGGTCTTCATACTGGAATGGAAAAGGTGCTTAAACCACACCAAAAGGAGCGAATACATGTTCTTTTTGGAATCGATGTCAACAATCCTGATGCAGATTATAACATTCGTCATGCCAAAGCGGCCATAGGAAGTGGAGGCCTGGCCGGGAAGGGATGGATGCATGGACCGATGACAGCATACAGCTTCGTGCCAGAGCAGGAAACCGACTTTATTTTTTGTACCGTAGGCGAAGAATGGGGGTTTTTAGGAAGTGCCTTTGTCATCTTTTTATTTACTCTTTTGCTTCTTAGAATCTTAGTGATTGCAGAACGTCAGCGATCTAAGTTTACGCGCATCTACGCATATGGAGTAACCAGCATTTTGTTTATGCACCTTTTGGTCAATGTTGGAATGGTACTTGGTTTAGCTCCGGTCATAGGAATACCTCTGCCTTTTTTCAGCTATGGTGGCTCATCACTTTTGGGATTTACGTTTCTAATCGCAGTTCTAATCAGACTCGATGGGGAGCGTTTGAGCGTTCTTAGATAAGCTCGAACCTTTTACCCCAGGGGCCCAGCGCAACGACTCATGATGTTCTAATGATATTGACATCTCAATCTTTTAAAAGCACTCCTCAAGCAAACTAAGCTTGTGAATTGAACTGAACGATTCTGAGGAAGGCGGGAAAAGAGTGACCCATCTTTGGGCATATTCAGCGTAAAAATTTAAAGACCCAGAAGAACTTCATGTGGATCCTTGCCACCGAAGAGCATCAGCTCAGGCTTTTCAAGGAGCTCCTTTACGTGATAAAGGAAACTTACACTTTCCTTTCCATCAACTATTCTGTGATCATAGCTAAGAGCCACATACATGATAGGACGTATTTCAACTTTGCCATCGATCGCAACTGGACGCTCAACAATATTGTGCATCCCTAGAATTGCGCTTTGGGGCGGATTGATGATTGGGGTTGAAAGCATCGAGCCAAAAACGCCTCCGTTTGTGATGGTGAAGGTTCCACCTTGCATCTCATCAACTGTAAGCTGTCCATCTCTAGCGCGTATAGCTAAACGTTTGATTTCACCTTCTATTTCCGCAAGAGACATGGCTTCAGCATTCCGAACCACTGGAACCATCAACCCTTTGGGTGAGCTCACTGCAATACATATATCGGCGTAGTCGTGGAAAATGGCATCTTTTCCATCGATCATGGCATTCACACCTGGAAATTTGGCCAGAGCAATTGTTACAGCCTTTGTGAAAAAACCCATAAAACCTAAACCAACTCCTTTTTCCTCCTTAAACTTATTTTTAAACTTCTTGCGAAGATCCATAATGGGCTTCATATCAACCTCGTTAAACGTCGTAAGCATAGCCGTATCGTTCTTAACACCTACGAGTCTTTCAGCAACTTTTCTTCGCAACATGGACATGCGTTCTACCCGTGTTTCTCGAGAACCCGTCCATCCAGCTTGTGCGAAAGCAGCGCTCGGATCAAATCCTGCTTCTAGAGCAGATAAGACATCTTGCTTAAGCACTCGACCACCTCTTCCTGTGCCAGAAACTGTTCCTTGTGACATTCCTTGATCTGCCATCATTTTGCGTGCTGCTGGAGACGTATGACCCTCAGCATAGCTTCCACTAGAAGTTTCTCCAGAAGATGCAGTTGCAGAAGCTGGAGATGCTGTCTGAGAAAGGACTGGCGAAGGAGCAGGTGCAGGTGCGGCTGGCGCAGGCACTGGAGGAGCAACCGGAGTTGGAGTTTCAACCTTCTTAGAACTAGATCCGGCTGGTCTTTCAGCATCTGTATCGATAAGACAGCAGACATCTCCAACAGGAACTACATCACCTTCCTCTACTTTTAGAGAAATTATTCCTGCCATTTCAGCTGGCAACTCTAGAGTCGCCTTGTCCGAATCGACTTCAGCAATGGCTTGGTCTTTTTCGACGTAATCTCCGTCACTCACAAGCCAAGCTGCAATTTCTACTTCTGATATACTCTCACCCGGACTGGGCACTTTCATTTCAAGTATCGGCATGATTCAATATTTAACGAGCGTATTCAAGAACAGCATCTAGGATGGCGTCGTGTCTACGTGCATAGATAAGGGGTGATCCTGAAGCAGTCGTCCCACTTGCAGGTCTGGTTATGGCATTTTCAAATTTTCCTTGATAATGCATCGATATAAAAGGCCAAGCGCCCATGTTTCTCGGTTCTTCTTGAAGCCAAACAACTTTTGCATTCTTTCCATATCGCTTTACAATCTGATCGATCGCGGTTTCTGGCAGGGGATGCAGTTGTTCGATACGAACTAACGCTATGTTTTCCGTGACTTGAGAGTCCAACACCTCAAATTTCTCGAGGACTTCGTAATATATTTTCCCCGAGCACATCATGACCGCATCAACTTTCTTGGCGGCATCGTTGCGTTCCATTCTAGGATCGTCAATGACTTCCTGGAATTTTCCTGTCGCAAGATCACTCACTGTCGAAATTGCTTTCGGGTATCGAAGGAGTTTCTTGGGGGTAAATGCCACCAGTGGTTTGCGAAAAGGACGTAAAACCTGACGGCGAAGAAGGTGAAACATTTGAGCTGGAGTCGTGCAGTTTGCAACAATCATGTTTTCCCCAGATCCAAGTGTGAGGAATCTTTCAAGACGGCCAGAGCTGTGTTCTGACCCCATGCCTTCGTAACCGTGTGGCAAAAGAAGAGTGAGGCCATTCATCGTGCGCCACTTGTCCTCAGTAGCACTTAAGAACTGATCCCAAATGATTTGCGCTCCATTGTTGAAATCTCCAAACTGTGCCTCCCATATAGTAAGCCCGTTGGGACGAGCGAAGGCGTACCCAAAATCGAAACCGGCAACGGCATACTCAGACAACAAGGAGTTGTAGATGCTCAGTTCAGCCTGACCTTTCTTTAAATGGTTGAGAGGAATGATTTCCTCCTCATTTTCCTCAGTTTTAAGAACAGCGTGGCGATGTGAGAAGGTTCCTCGTTCTACATCTTGACCGCTGATTCTAACAGGGTGTCCATCCAACAGAAGTGTACCGTAAGCCAAAATTTCCGCCATACCCCAATCCAGTTTATCGGAATCGATCATCTGACGTCTGTCCTTGAGAAGCTTTGCCACTTTTCTGAAAAATTTCTTTCCTTCAGGAAGTGTACTTATAGAAACCCCAATCTCTTTAATCTTCTTTGCAGAATAACTGGTGTTAGGAGAGGTGGTGAGTTCTTCTTGAGTTGCTGTGCGATAATCTTTCCAGATATCAGATAAAAAATCCACAACTGAGTTGGTGGCCTTTTGTTTTGATCT
>DDJR01000057.1:5449-5650 GCA_002339135.1 Flavobacteriales bacterium UBA2619
GTGAAACCATCTTCCATTTTATCAACTTGAGCCTGCCTCAAGACAGATCCTTCGTCAGCTGTTAAAATGCCTTCGGAGATGAGTTGAGCAAGGTACAAGTCATATGGAGAACTGTGAGAAGCGATTGCTTTATAGAGCTTGGGTTGAGTGAATTTCGGCTCATCTCCTTCGTTGTGCCCATATTTTCTATAGCCTAGTAAA
>DDJR01000041.1 GCA_002339135.1 Flavobacteriales bacterium UBA2619
GGAACATGTGGAGTATCTAGCCAATGAAGCTGGGATGCCCATTGCTATGATTGAACACATGGAAAAACACATTGGTGAGTTAGGAAGTATAGTGTCTTGGCACGCATCTTTTGAAAATACACAGAATAGAAACATGATAGAAATGTATCCCACTAAACATGAGTTCTTAGACGGATTAATAAACAGGACAATGGATTTGGAAGACCTGTTCAAGGAAGGCTATGTTGATATTAAATTCCAAGGTTCAACTTCTATTAAGAAAGTCCTACCAGTTTTAGCTCCTGATCTCGATTATGCTGGCCTGGATGTTGCCAGTGGCACTGATGCTATGGAGGCTTGGCAGAGGCTAATCAGCTTGCCAGTTGGTGAAGAAAAAGATGACCTGCGCAAATCAATGCTAGAATACTGTGAGCTGGATACTTTGGCGATGGTTCGGATATTTGAGTTGGTGGAAAAATGTTAATTAGATTTATAGATAATTTTAGTATGTAGTTTATGGACGCATTAGGGTGACATTAGTTATTTCCAGAACGGGTGGCACAAGTCGCCTTTGGTAATGTAACAAAAAAATGACCGCGCCAAGTGCCAACTCAGATCACTCAACTGGAAAAAAAATTGTTTAAAGCTCCAACTGTACGTATAGTCCTTCCCCTGCTTCTAACCGGGCTTATACTGACCACACTATCATGCTAGTAGACACTGCAGTTCTAGGTCACGGCAACCCGTGTGATCCGCTTCTGTGCACACCAGGTCATCCTTGATTCGAAAAAGATTGCGCGTCAGGTTAGCTTCGTTCAAAATGGAATATCATCATTGTCGAGTGTAGGAACATTTACATTTGGTACTTCGTAGCGATCTTGACCGCTGCTTGAATACCATCCCGTGAAACTTTCCAAGCTTTTAGATCTGTATACCAGAAACCGATATATTCTCGACTTTCAAGGTCTATTGAGAACGCTAGGGTTTCCTCTTGCTTGATAGAGAATTGATCAATCTTATCACCCCAAACCATGAAGCAAATCTTTTTGGAGTATTGGGCGTCAGTTTCCAACACATATTCCTGTTTGTGCCATTCACCATTAGCTGATTAACCTGATCTTTAAGAATTAAAAACTAAGCGATTAATTATTAATCACTTAGATACTAGTGATATTATTGTATTAATCTCATTTAAAGCCTACGCTTTTCCTAAAGTTCTGAAATACAATTTTAGCTAGGGTTTGGAGTGGATTTTGTCTATAGACTTGTCGGATTATGAAGAGTCCATTCCTACCACCTCTCTTATCGAGTCGGTGAGGAGTTTTGGTTATGATCTTAATACCGCGATAGCAGATATTGTTGACAATTCAATCACTGCCAATGCCACGGAAATCAGGGTCCACCTAGAATGGAATAATGGAGAACCATTTGTTTCTATAACGGATGATGGCGAAGGCATGAATGACGTAGAACTGTCTCGTAATATTGTGCTTGGCTCAAAAAATCCCAATGAAGAGCGAGAATTTTCCGATCTTGGAAGGTTTGGGCTCGGTATGAAAACCGCCTCATTGTCAATGGCAAGACAGCTCAATGTGTTCAGCCTTAAAAAGCATGGAAGCATCAGCTTCAGATCATGGGATCTGGATATAGTGGAACAAACGGGAAAGTGGTTGATTTCAAAAAAGCAGCCCGAATGGTTCCGTGAGTTTCCAGATGAACTAAAGCCGGCCGAATCTGGCACCCTTATAGTATGGAAAACCTGTGACCGCATACTACAGTATGCAAAAGATCTCAAAACGCTCAGGCAAAGAGCCGTCGAGCTAAATAGCCATTTGGGAGTTATTTTCTCGCGATTTCTAGTTGGAAGAGCCCAGATATCGATTGAAGTAAACGGAAGTAAAGTCGAACCATGGTCTCCCATCCCCGAGGGATCAAGATCCCTTTCGACACAGCACCATGGTCAGATTACCATAAATCCTTATGTGCTCCCCCACAAAAACAAGTTTCCTAATGACGATGAATTCAGAGCGGCTGGAGGAATAAAAGGCTGGAACTCTCAACAGGGGTTTTATGTTTTCAGGAAAAACCGCCTGATTGTCAGTGGAGGGTGGTTGGGCCTGAAAATCAAGAAAGATGAGCATACAAAACTTGCAAGAATTATAGTAGATATTGGCTCAGAACTGGACGAGGACTGGCAGATCAATGTCCTAAAAAGCCGTGCATCAATTCCAGCTGGCGGCGTCCGTGAGATGCTTGGAGCGATAGCGAAGGCAACCCGCAAAGAAGCCGAAGAAGTCTATCGAATGAAAGGAAAGACGGTTTCGAGAAGCGTGGCCTCAAGAGATTCTTTTGTCTGGCAGATTATCAAAAAGGATAATGGTCTAAAGGAATTCAGGGTCAACCGTATACACCCACTTATTAAACACCTTGAGGAGTGCTACGCGGGCAAGAAGAGTGACATCGAACGTGTTCTTATCATGATCGAAAGAACGTTACCAACAGAGGCTATACAGGTTGAGCAGACTTCGGGACAGCTCAACGTACCTGAAATACCATACGAGCAAATTAAGGCTGACGCTAAGTTGGCTATAAAACTGGTAACAGAAATTGGAAAGCCCAAAGCAATGGCTATCAAGGACCTCTTAATGTTTGAACCTTTTTCTTTCTACAAGGACGAACTTGAAAGTGAACTGTCATGATAACCAGCGCAAAAGAATTTGTAGAAGAGGTCTGTTTCGAGGTCTGTCTGGAGTTCAGGGGAGCACAAATTATCCCTACAAGAGAGATAATCCGTGAGTCTATCGAATACAAAATCAATTTAAAAAGGCGTACGCAACCATTACTTGTCGAAATGGATGTGAATATTGAAGCCCTAATTGAAAAGGTTAACACAAAAATCATAACGGGGACTTCAGGTCATAATACCCTAGAGGGCAGCAGTTCACAGCATCAGGAATGGCTTGATCAGCGAAGAATTGATATCGAAAACGGAGTGCACTGGTCTGCATTTAAGTTATTTCTGAGTGGCTCTATATCTGAGGGGCAGATAGAAGAACTTAGCAGCTCTACAGATAGCATCCTAGGAAGCATCGAAGACCCAAATCGTCCCGGAAAATGGCAGTCACGTGGACTTGTCATTGGCGATGTCCAGTCAGGTAAAACAACCAATTTTCTTGGTGTGATAAACAAGGCTGTAGATGCCGGATACAAAATAATCATTATTCTTTCAGGCCTTCACAACAGCCTGCGAACCCAGACCCAGAAACGTTTTGAGGAAGGAGTTACGGGTTTTAACACACAAAAGATCGATCCCCCAGCTTCATTACAATGCGGCGTTGCACTCATTGATACCGAAAATGTAGCCAGCCTTAAAATGATGAACCTCACTGCACGCGACGATAGTGGGGATTTCAAATCAAAAAGAGACCCTGGAACCCTCCTCGACGTGGACATTTATTCGATAAACAAAAAAAATTATAGCACGTTGACTAACCTTATTGAGTTTCTGAAAACACAGAGAGAAGGCAACAACTTAAGCCATCAAACCCCTATGCTGCTCATTGATGATGAAGCTGATCACGCGTCTATAAACACGAACAAAGAGCTTCAGGAAGCATCTAAAATAAACGGGCTGATAAAGGAGTTACTCAATCTCTTTGATAGACATGCATACATAGCATACACGGCCACGCCATTTGCCAATGTTCTTATGAACCCTGAAGAGGAGGATGATCTGTTCCCCCGTAATTTCATAACCTGTCTAGGAAGGCCTGATAATTACATAGGCCCTGAAGAAGTATTTGGTTCAGTAGAAGATGACGGGACTCAAACAGACAATGATGATCAAGATGAAGGTGGTGAAGCGCCAGTATCGATCAACGAGCGAGCAATAGCCGTTGACTGGTTTAGGAACCTTGACGCCCCGCGTTTTAAACAGGACTGGATGTTTGTGCCTACACGCCACAAGAAAGACCTTAAAATTGATGGCCTGCCAGGAAGCCTCGAGTATGCGATCCAGGCGTTTATCCTTGCAGTTACGATCAGAAACCTGAGGGGGGACAAGTTTGAACATAAAACTATGCTCATCCATGTCACGAGGTTCAAAGATATCCAGAACCGTATTCATGAATTAACCGAACAATATATCGAAGAAATTTATGCAGAGCTGAGCATCAAACAGTTTACCCAAAAGTCCGGAAATATATTATCTGTTTTCCGAGCTGTGTTTGAAGAAGAGTATGGATTGTGTGAGTTCAACTGGGAGAGTGTGCTCGATATGCTTCCTGCCACCTCTTCACTGGTAAAAGGCCACGTTTATGCCATAAACGGTGACTCGAAGGATATTATTGATGAAGATAAATATCCAAATGGGCTGACCTCCATCAGGATTGGTGGAGAAAAGCTTTCCAGAGGACTGACACTACCCGGACTGATGACCAACTATTTCATAAGAACATCCAAGCCATATGACACATTG
>DDJR01000033.1 GCA_002339135.1 Flavobacteriales bacterium UBA2619
GAATTTAAGGTTTTAAAATTGTTTTCAAGTATCTGAATTACAAATTAGTAACACCATCTTATTTTTAATTTCTTTCAAGATGATTAATATCCAAATTTTACAAAGTGTTTTGTTGCGCATTTTGCTTGTTGTGGCCTTTGTTTTCGCCCTAAGTTTCTCGGCACTTTCCCAAGTTGATATTTTTGTCCACCATGCATGTGATGAAACAAATGAATTGAATTACGATGCTGAGTGTGAAGTTGAGGCTGGTGGACTATACATGTTCGACGAAGCTTTAGGGTTGTGTATTTGTATCATAGATTCGGTTCCCGGATGCACGGATTTTTCAGCTTGCAACTTCAATGTTGAAGCTACAGAAGACGACGGCTCTTGTGAGTCTTCATCATGCGCTGGCTGCATGGACTCGGAGGCATTTAACTACGACTCTGATGCAACAATTAACAACAATGATTGTGAGTATGTTGGGTGTCCAATTGTGATTGCATGCAACTATGATCCTACAGCGAGCATTAACGATATTAATTTGTGTGAGTATACATCATGTCAAGTCTGCACATCTATTTCAGCTTGTAATTTTGACCCCAACGGATTGTTTGGCAACAATGCGCTTTGTGTTTATGCTGAGTCCGGTTATGATTGCAATGGTGTTTGTTTGCTCGATGAAGATGGCGATGGAGTTTGCAATGCGTTTGAAGTCTTTGGATGTGATCATTTCATGGCGTTAAACTTTGATGCTGTTGCTACAGAAAATGACGGGTCATGTATCTACAATTGTACTTACAGTTCAGCGATAAATTACAATTCGGAAGCCACCTTGGATGATGGCACATGCCTGTTTGAAGAATTTGATTCCGAAGGCGTTTACAACTCGGGGTTTGAAGATGGGATTAATTCTGTCATCTGTCCTGATATTTCCAGCTGTCCTGGTGACTTAAATGGTGATGATCTCGTGAGTTCTGCAGATCTTTTAACCTTCTTGTCTGTATTTGGGTCGTATTGCGAAGTGCAATAAGCATCACATTCGCACTTCTTGTAATTTTGAGAACTCCCATTTCTGGCTAAACGCAAGACACGTTTTCTCAGGTCATTTCAGTTTCCTTGATTGTTGTCTATCTCACAACAATATTTTTCTCTTTCTCAGATGGTTTTATGTTTTTATTAAGTTATGACATATTTCTGCGTGGCAATATCTCATCTAGCAGCAACGAAGTGGTAATTTTACAGCGGAAATTAAGAAGTAAACAATTGACGGAAAATGATACGAAAGCTTCAAACAGAAACAGAAGAATTGTTCAACACAATCTCTCATGGTATCGCAGCTCTTGCTTCGTCAGTGGGATTTGTACTTTTGGTGATACTTGGAGATTCTTCTGAGCTGAGCTTCACGCTATTTAGTTCCATCGTTTTTGGAGTAAGTCTGGTTTCACTTTACACTTTCTCAACGATTTATCATGGCGCGAGAAATGCAAAGACAAAGAACATCTTTCACATCCTAGACCATTGCGGAATCTATCTACTTATAGCAGGCACGTATACACCTGTTCTCTTAGTTTCTATTGGTGGAACAACGGGATGGATGATTTTCGGTATCCAGTGGACGGTGGCATTGATGGGTATTGCAATGAAAATATTTTATACAGGAAAATTTAATGTAATTTCAACTCTGATGTATGCGTTGATGGGGTGGATGATTGTGCTGCGATGGCAGGACCTTGTTGAATCGATTCCAAGTGCGGCAGTAACTCTTTTGCTGGCTGGAGGTATTTCATATACAGTAGGTATCGTTTTTTATTTGATTGATACCAGGTTGAAGTTTTCACATTTTATATGGCATTTGTTTGTGATGGCAGGTAGCTGTTTGCACTACATCATGATCGTTAAATATGTGTTGATATAATTAGTAAATATTAGCATTGACATCCAGATATTCACATGATTTATTCATATGCTGCTCTATCTTTGGAAACAATAAAACATTTGACATTGAGATGGTTAAAAAAATCAACAAACGCAATCTGCTCATCGCTGCTCTTGCTGTATTTGCGCTTATGCAGTTAAAGGGGATAGACCCAACTCAGATTGAGATGAACCCTGCTTCGGATTTCTTGCTGATTGAAAAAGCCCCTAAAGAGTTGGCTGGATTGATACAAACTTCTTGTTACGATTGTCATTCTAACACAATTCATTATCCTTGGTATGCCAACATTGCGCCAGTAAGTTGGTGGATACAGGGACATGTGGATCACGGAAGAGAGAAAGTGAATTTTGCGGAATGGGACAAATACACTCTTGAGGAACGTGATTCTTTAAAAAGACTCAGTGCAGATGTGATAGAAAAGAAGTGGATGCCGATTTTAACGTATAAAATCATTCACAAAGAATCGAGGTTAAACGAGGAGCAAAGAACGCAACTTGTCGGTTGGTTAAAAAACTAATCTTTTGTTGAATCTTGTCTTTTAACCAGGCTTGTCGACAACAAATCATCCCGCTTGCGGATGACCCATTTAGAATATATATTTGGGGACCATGAAACAAATTTGTCAAGTTTTATTTATTGTTGCCACAACTTTAACGGCTAGAAACAACCAAGCTCAAACCTTTGTTGTTCAGCCTTACCTTCAAGATGCCACTCCCCATTCGATCAGGATTATGTGGGAAACTTCTGCAGGGGAAGGGTCAGTTGTCATTTGGGGAACAGATGAAACCCTAGGAAATTCTTCCAGCGGAACATCCTTTTCCACTCAAGGATCGGCCATGATGCACGAAGTTCATCTTACGGGTCTAGACCGTTTTACAACGTATTACTATCGGGCTGTTACGGGACAAGCAAGTGCTCAGATTCAGTCATTTAAAACACCCCCTTTTGCATCTGATGAGCAGTCTTTTAGATTCGTTGCGATGAGTGACATGCAAAAAAGCGGTTCTGACCCGGATAAGTATGATGAGATTATTCACGACGGAGTTTTAGATTATTTAGAACAGAATTTGACCGGCGTAGCCTCGGAAGATTTGGCACTCGTCTTAATTCCCGGTGACCTTGTCGATTCCGGAAATATATATGATCAATGGAAAGAGGATTTCTTTCAGTATTCTACAGATCTTTTTGGCAAGGTTCCTGTATATCCAGTGTTGGGGAATCACGAAACGAATACACAGTACTATTTTCAATACTTCCATCTGCCGGAGAATGGAACGGTTGGATATGAAGAACACTGGTGGTGGAAGGATTATGGCAATGTGAGGTTTGTGGGCCTTGATTCAAACGGGCCGTATGATGGAGATTTGCAGCTAGAGTGGTTAGATGGTGTGTTAGAAAATACCTGCCAAGCGGATTCTATCGATTTTGTGTTTGCTGAAGTTCACCACCCGTATAAATCTGAACTTTGGACTCCCGGGGAGAGTGATTTTACAGGTAGTGTTGTCGAGAAAATGGAAGCTTTTTCAGAAAATTGTGGAAAGCCGAGCATTCACTTTTTCGGTCACACCCATGGATATTCGAGAGGTCAGTCCCGAGATCACAAACACGTTTGGATGAATGTGGCTACAGCAGGCGGCGCAATTGATTATTGGGGTGATTGGCCTCAGACTGATTACGATGAATTCTCAGTGACTGAAGACGATTGGGGGTTTGTACTTGTTGAAGTAGAGGCAGGAGTTGACCCCAAGTTTTCTGTCAAGAGGTTAAGCAGAGGAGATGGGAATGTGGAATTAGACAATGCTTTAACCGATAGCTTTTCAGTGAGCAAGGCGGATTATGCGGTCACTACGCCCACTCCGATTTATCCAGTTGATATTGAAGTTGCTCCCGAATGTGTGATTCTTCGAGGATCAACATTCAATATAGACGCGATGCATGGAGCGTCTCATTGGCAGGTTACAGAAACTTCTGGATCGTATAGCAATCCCGTTGGCGAGGTTTGGGAGCAATTTGAAAACATATATTTCAACGAAGACACCCAAGAAGGAGAACTGTTGACAGAGGAGTACATATCAGGAATGCCAGAGAATACTCAATTGTGGTGGAGAGTTAGGTACAGAGATAAGGAGTTAAATTGGAGTGACTGGAGTGAGGAATCGGCATTCTCAACAGGCACGTCTCCTTTGGGTGATAACTTGCTTGAAAATCCAGGAGCGGAGCAGGGGATGAGTGCTTGGGTGATAGAGCAAGGTGTTTGTGAGGCGATGCTTGCAGGCGATTGTGCTGGAACCAATCCCCATTCAGGAGCCTATTATTTCTGCGTTGGAGGTCTGTGCTCAGAAAGCGCAATCGCAATCATGCATCAAGACATTGATGTCACCGCATATTCAGATTCTATTGATTTGGGCATACTCGAGGTAAGCTTCGGAGCGATGATGTCAGACTGGAGTGGAGCTGACCTTCCTGAGATGCGCTTGCTGTTTTTAACATCTGGCGGCGTTGAAATTGGCAGCACAGAGTTCTATGACGGACCCCATACAATTTGGACACTTGTGGGGGGGCAACTTGAAGTACCCGCTTTAACCC
>DDJR01000037.1 GCA_002339135.1 Flavobacteriales bacterium UBA2619
AGTCTTAAGAATCAGTGCGGAAATTTGAACTTACCGTTTTGGGGTGTGGTGCTGCGGCACCCACCCCTTATTTTTTAACGACATCTCAGTTGGTCAACATTCACGACCATTTGATTTTAATTGATGCTGGAGAAGGAGTCCAACTTACTCTTAGAAAACAAAGGTTAAAGTTTCAAAGAATACGAACAATATTGATCAGTCACATGCATGCTGACCATGTCATGGGATTGCCTGGACTTATTGCAAGCATGAATCTTTTAGGTCGAAAATTAGAATTGGATGTATATGGTCCCAAGGAGCTAGAAGGGTTTGTAAAGGGTGTTTGGCATAAAACAGAAACGCATGTTGATTTTCAAGTAAATTTCTTGGTCTTGGATTCAAAAAATCCGACGGAATTATTTCGAACCAACAGTTATAAAGTTCAGTCTTTTCCAACAAAACATCGAATACCAACCTGTGGATTTAGATTGGAGGAGTTGGAATTAGCTTGGAATATCAAGCCATACAGCAAGCAGAAAAACAAGATGAGTCTGCAGGAAATTATTGTATTGAAAAAGGGGAAGAAGGTGATCAGAGACAATGGTGACATCCTTGATCCTAGTAAATGCTGTAACCCACCTAAAAAAGCACGGTCTTATGTTTTTGCTGCTGATACTGCATATACTCCAAAGGTTGTCGAGGCCGCAAAGGGCGCCACTCTGCTGTATCATGAGGCGACATTTATGGAAGAGGAACAAGAGATTGCCAAGAAAACAATGCATTCAACTGCTTCAGATGCAGGTAGAGTAGCACTTGAATCAGGTGTTGAAAACTTAATTATCGGACATTTTTCCAACAGATACAGAGACTTAAGTGGTCTCCATTTGGAAGCGGTTGAGATTTTTAAAAAAACTGTATTAGCTGTTGAAGGAAAAACAATATTTTTAGATAGAATTACTTAACTTTGTTATCTAGAATGATTCCAAATAGATCAATGAAAACATCTCAAACATCAATTATAATTGCGGACAGTAGTACAATTAGTCGATTGGGTTTAAATGCTATCGTTAATCAGATGGATGGTTTTGTAGTTGTTGGTGAAGCTGAAAATTCAGACGCAGTTTTCGATTTAATTGTTGCCAAATCGCCTAAAATTGTGATTATTGATTTTTTAAGTGATGATTTTGACATTGAAACTGTCATGAATATCAAGAAGAAATTTCCAAATGTTTTCCTTCTTGCCATTACGCCCCTTCAAAATGGAAACACGCTTGTTAACGCTCTTCGTGCAGGTGTCGACAGTTACATCAAAAAATCATGTGATATACCAGAAGTTGTCGAAGCTATTCAGGTCACTTCAAAAGGTAGAAGTTTTTACTGTGGTAAAATTCTAGAAAAGATCAGAAAAGAATCGATTGATATTTCAGAGATGAACCATGTTGATTTGACTTGTGATGCTGTGGTTTTAAGCAGAAGGGAAAAAGAAATTCTAGCACTAATTTCCGAAGGCCTCACCAACAGTAAAATTGCTGAAATGCTTTTTCTGAGCTCTCATACAATTACGACGCATAGAAAAAACATTATGTCTAAGCTGGGAGTTAAAAATACTGCAGGTATTGTTATGTACGCCGTTAAATCCGGAATTGTAAGCCCCAACAAATTTCTATTTGCTTCTTGATATTCAGATAGTTGTATGTTATTTTGTTGAAGTATTTAATGATTTATATATTATTGCGTAAGTAGTTTTACATATCATTTGCATGGGCTTATTAAAATGAAGACCTTTGCACACCACCAAAGAGACTATAACCATGTTGACAAAAGACTCTACCTTCGAGATAAATGTTTCAAAGACATCTTCTATTGATCAAGTTGATTTTGACAATATTGCGTTTGGAAAAGTATTCTCAGACCACGTATTTGTCATGGATTATGTTGATGGTGAATGGAAAAGAGGCAGTATAGAGCCTTTTGGACCGATGAGTTTAAGTCCTTCAACAATGGCTCTGCATTATGGCCAAGCTATTTTTGAAGGTATGAAGGCCTACCGTCAAGAAGATGGTAGCGTGAGTATGTTCAGACCTGGTGCCAATATTACAAGGTTTAATCGAAGTGCAAAAAGAATCTGCATGCCTGAAGTTCCTGAAGATGTTTTCATGCAGGCTTTGGTTGAACTTGTTAGCTTGGATGAAGCATGGGTGCCCGATGATCCCCAATCTTCACTTTACATTAGACCCTTTCTTTTTGCAACAGATTCACATGTAGGCGTTAGGCCAAGCTTCAGTTATAAATTTATGATTTTCACTTGTCCTGTAGGCCAATACTACAACAAGCCAGTGAGAGTGAAGGTTGAAACAAACTTCACTAGAGCTGCTAGAGGAGGTACTGGGGCAGCTAAGGCAGCAGGAAACTATGCTGCGGCATTGTTGCCTACAAAGCTCGCTCAGGATGAAGGTTATGATCAGCTGTTGTGGACAGATGCCAAGTCTCATAAAAACATTGAAGAGTGTGGAACGATGAATGCAGCATTTGTAGTAGATGGAAAGTTGCTTGTGCCATCAACAAGTGATACAGTCCTTGCCGGAATAACGAGAGATAGTGCACTTACTTTAGCTACAGATTTAGGAATTGATGTTGAATCTAGAGTCATTTCAGTTCAAGAACTTGAAGAAGCAGCTGAGAAAGGGCTTTTACAAGAGGCATTTGGCTTGGGGACAGCAGCTACGGTGTCTGTTATTTGTACAATAGGATTTGCTGAATTCGATTATGATTTGCCAGTCATTGCCGATTGGATCATTGCTCCTCAAATTAAATCAGCCCTTGATTCAGTGAGGCTTGGTACAGGAGAGGATAAGCATGGTTGGAACATCCCAGTGTGATGAGTGAGTTAATATTAGGAGGTGGTTGTTTTTGGTGTACAGAAGCAGTTTTTTCCGAGATTAAAGGCGTGATATCGGTTCTGCCAGGTTACACAGGAGGAAATACGTTAAACCCAACGTATGCAGATATATGCACAGGTTCGACAGGTCATGCTGAGGTCATTAAAATCACCTACGATGAAAATATTTTAAACATCGTTGATTTGTTTGTTGTTTTTTTTTCAACTCACAATCCCACAACTTTAAATAGACAGGGTGGCGATGTTGGAACACAGTATCGATCTGTCATATTTTATGACTCTCCTATGTCAAAAGAACAATCTGAAATGGCCATTCATGCAGCAACAAGCAGCGGCGAATTTCCAGATCCAGTTGTAACAAGTCTTGAGAAATTAAGTGTATTTTACCCGGCTGAAAATTATCATGAAGACTATTATGCAAAGAACAGCAACGCTTCTTACTGTTCTTTTGTCATCACACCAAAGCTTGAGAAATTTAAATTAAAATTCGCATCACTTTTGAAAGACGCGGATTAGACTCAAGCTACTCTTCGAGTCTTGAGATTTCTTGATCACACATGTTAATGACTTGCGTTCTAACCATGGGATTGATATTTGTATCAACTTTCGCTATTTTTTTCAGGAAACGAAACATGGCGGCTTTTTTTATTTCATACGCAACATAAACAGCATACTTTCCATCATCTTGTATGAACTTTTTTGAGCCTGTTTGTCTTAAATCAACAATGGTTGTATTCGTTATCTCTCGTGTCAGGCTTTTAAACACTTCTACAGCTTGATTTACATGCTCGCCTTGCACTTCTTGCATGTAGTTGTCTGTAACTACCTGTATTGAAGTTGAAACCATTTGAGCTAATGCTTTGTGAGCTTCTAAATTCGCTTTTGAAGTTGAAACGTTTTCATTGTTGCTAACACCTTTTCCAGTGGCTTTAAAATATCTAGCATTCGATAGGTATGAGTTTCCTGAAAAGGGTTCATTTACCTTCGTCCCAAAGCTTGAAGAACAACTAGAAGAGCAAACGACTAAAAAGGCCAAGAATGTAATGGAAAATAATTTCATATTAAAAAGTGTAATATTTTGCCGAAAAGTAAGCATCAACCGTGCCACAGTATGGTTACGAACTTATCTTTGAATTGTGAATTTAAAAGATCGCATAAAAGTACAAATTACGAAATGGTTTCTAGCCAGAGAATCAATTTCGAAAAGATATCGTCAAGGATGTAATCTTAGAAACGCAAAACATGTTGGTTTAATTTACTTAGAACGTGATTTCGAGTTTCGCAAGACCATCATTGATTTGTCCAGACATTTAAAAGAGGAGTTAGATGTCAAGAGTGTGTCAGTTTTGTCTTACGTGGATGCAGATGCGAAGGATACACCCAGGTGGTTAGTGAAAAAGCTCTCAAGCGGATACTTTTGTAAATCTGATCTTAACTGGTATTCTAAACCAACTTCAGAGGTTGCAAATTTTTCAAACATTGAATTTGATATCTTAATCGACTTAGAAGTTGATCCTGTACTGCCTTTAAAATTTGTACTTAAATCCTCTAGAGCAAAAATGAAAGTGGGGCCTGAACAAGTCGATTGCCTTCATGATTATGACATCACTATAGGAAGGTCTAAAGATCATGAGAAAGATGAAATGAAGATTTGGAAAGAGCAAACGGAACGTACATTTGAGTTTATAACTCAAGCAAACATTCGATAGTATGATTAATTTAAGTGGATTAGGCATTGCCTTAGTCACCCCCTTTACAGACAATGGCAAAGTCGATTTTCCAGCACTTCAAAGATTGGTTGAACATTTAATTTCTGGTTCATGCGATTTTTTAGTTGTACTAGGAACAACTGCTGAGACACCTACTCTAACAGTCGAAGAGCAAAGGCTAGTTTTGGATTTCGTGATTGAGATCAATGCCAAAAGAAAATCGATTGTTGTAGGTCTTGCAGGTAACAATACTGCAGCCCTGTGCGAACGTATTGAAAATTTTGACCTTGCTGGAGTTGATGCCGTTTTAAGTGCTTGTCCCCACTATAACAAGCCAACTCAAGCTGGACTTCTTGCTCACTTTACAGCAGTGGCAGAGTCTTCAAATAAACCTGTATTGTTGTACAATGTTCCTTCTCGAACTGGTTGTAACCTAGAGGCCGCCACAACAATTTCGCTCGCCAATCACCCAAATATATTTGGGATTAAAGAGGCAAGTGGTGATTTAACTCAAATTGATTTCATCTTAAAAAATCGACCAGCTAATTTCTTGGTTTTTTCAGGTGATGATGCACTCACACTCTCAATGATTGCTTCAGGTTCAGATGGAGTAATTTCAGTTATAGGTAATGCTCTTCCGAATATATTCGGTGAAATGGTTCACCAAGTTTTGTTTGGCCAAATCATTGAAGCAAGAAAATCACACTTGGATTTAGTCGATGCTATTGAAGCCATTTTTTCTGAGGGAAACCCTTCTGGAATTAAAGCGATGTTAGAGCACTTGGGAATTTGCTCTTCCTTCGTTCGATTGCCGCTTGTTCCTGCTTCCCAAGAGTTGAAAGACAGGTTGTACAAATGTCTTGCGGAACTCGAAGTAGTGCCTAGCTGAACACGGTCATTGCATCTCAACTGAGACTTAACTCTTGAAGAAATCCGACACGTTTAGAACAACTCTAATGTTTTTGAGACGATAGCATCTGCATTCAATCCATACTTGTCCATTAATTGTGTAGGCGTGCCGCTTTCGCCAAAGCTGTCATCAACTGCGACCATGCGCATGGGAGTGGGGTTGTTTTCAGCGAGAACCTGAGCTACAGAGCTTCCAAGACCACCCAGTCTTTGGTGTTCTTCAGCTGTAACGACTTTGCCAGTTCGAGCAGCACTGTCTAGAATTGCTTTGGCATCAAGCGGCTTGATGGTGTGCATGTTAATCACATCAGCATTGATTCCTTTCTCTTTCAATATTTGCGCTGCTTTAATTGCCTCCCATACCATGTATCCAGTTGCAACAATGGTCACATCGTCTCCACTCATTAACTTCTGAGCCTTGCCGATTTCGAAAGGTGCATCAGTCTTGTAGAAAACAGGAAGCTTAGGTCGTCCAAATCGAAGGTACACGGGCCCCTCATAATCGGCAATTGCAAGTGTTGCTTGACGTGTTTGTTCATAATCTGCAGGACAAATCACGGTCATGTTGGGAAGCATCTTCATCATTCCTATGTCTTCTAAAATTTGATGGGTAGCTCCATCTTCCCCTAGGGTTAGTCCAGCGTGAGAAGCACAGATTTTCACATTCTTTTCACTGTAAGCTACTGATTGACGGATTTGATCATAAACACGTCCTGTAGAGAAATTGGCAAATGTTCCAGTGAAGGGTATCTTTCCACCAATTGTCATTCCCGCTGCCATACTGATCATATTTGCTTCAGCTATTCCCACTTGGAAAAATCGATTGGGATGAGCATCTCTAAAGTCGCCCATTTTCAACGACCCAGTTAAATCTGCGCACAATGCCACAACTTCTGGGTGTGTTGTACCTAACTCAAGAAGAGCCGCCCCAAACCCACTGCGAGTATCTTTCGATTCAGTAGGGTTAAATGAAATAAAATTAGAAGAATCAGTCATGAAGATTCAAATTAAGGGTTGACCCCGATGTGATTGTAAACGTTGATTGAATAGAATATTTAGAAGACCTCGCCCTACGAGCTCTGAAAATGACAGTGTAATTTCCAGGTTGCAGTGTATAGCGTCCAGATGGGTTTCCAACTGGAAGTTGAACAATGTGTTCTAGTGTATTTGCGTCTACAATACTTCCATATCCAGAAGCATTTGATTGCAACATCAAACTTCCAGGCGACGCAATTGTAATTTTCGTGTTCGAAAGTGCATCTAGAACAACATCATGAACATATGTTCGGGGAACAGTGTGAAAAACAAGATCGTACGTACCTGTTAGAATTGTTGCACTTTCACCTATTCCAACTGAATAAAAGGATTTGCATTCACCACTTTCATGCAAGTCAACAGCCAAATGCTGATATGCATTGCGTTTTGCGTTAGGGAATTGTGGACTTATTACACCCTGAGACATGTCAGGTACACTAATGATGTTGTGTCTTCCTGGTGCAAGCTGAACAGAATCCATGCCTCTGTTAGGAAGAGAATGCAACCTCAACGAGTATGTAGGGATGGGGTCAAGGTAGAAAGTGTCTGTGAGGTTGTTGTAGCTTAATGTATGCACCACTTGCGGATGGTGCGTGCCTGATCTGAGGTCTGTAAATGTCATAGGGACATCTGTGATTGTTGGATTTCCATCTGCATCTAGAAGCCTGACTTCCACAGTTGTATTGTGAAGAGCCTGCTCTAAAACCAACTCCAAAACAGTTTCAAAAACATCCGGATTTGTGGCATCGTAGAAGTTTCCTACGCATCGAAGAGATTCCTTGTGTTGTTCGTCTATTCCGATTCCGATGATAAAGGGCTTCACCACAATTCCTTTTGCCTGAAGCATTCTGCTCACCGCACAGGGGTCTTCATCACATGCCTCAATCCCATCGGTAATCAGGATGATGATATTTCTTCCGGGCTCAGATGGGAAGTCCCCGGCAGCTTTCTCTAACGATCTGGCAATGGGTGTTGTTCCTTGCGCTTGAAGTCGACCAAGTTCTTGTTTAACAATGAGGTTTGTGCCTTTTTTAATTGGAACAATAAGTTCAGTGTCATCACAATCTTGTTGGCCTTCAATGTGCTTGGTGCCGTGCCCATATGCTCTGAGACCAAGCTCAAGATCAGCAGTTCCATACAAAGTCTCTAATGATTGAGACAGCAATTTAGTGGCAAGCACGATTTTTCTTTCTCCACTCCAGTAAGCATTCATGCTATTGGAAGCATCAAAAACGAAAAGGATTCTTGTTGGACCAACATCGCTGTCGTCGCTTCCTTGTGATGATTCGTAAGTCAGAGTCGCTGTTGAAATTTGGGCAGCGACTGGAGGGTATGATGAAAGTGAGAATATCGCAAAAGCGAAAAAACTCACAAAATAAAAGGGGGTTGTTGGTTTCTGAAGCACTTGTTTAGTAATCTCCTAACGTCTCTTCAAGCTGTGAAAGTGCATCAGCGAGTTGGGCATCATTGGGAGCTATGCCATGCCATTTGTGTGTTCCTTCCATAAAGTCAACACCCTTTCCCATTTCTGTTTTCATGAGCACGATATTAGGTACTCCAGATCCTGAATGTGATTTGGCCTCTGCAATCACTCTTCCAAGTTCATCCAAATCGTGGCCATCGCATTTTAGGACTCTCCAGCCAAATGCGGACCACTTTGCACCCAAGTCAGTTAATGAAAGTACGTCGTCGGTTGAACCATCAATTTGTTGGCCATTGCAATCGACAAAGCTGATAATGTTGTCGATTTTGTTATGCGCAGCATACATCGCAGCTTCCCAAATTTGACCTTCTTGCAATTCGCCATCTCCATGAAGTGTGTATACCCAAGTGTTTTCTCCAGCTAGCTTCTTCGTTGTAGCTGCTCCGATTCCCACACTTAATCCTTGACCCAAAGACCCAGATGCAATTCTGATTCCAGGCAATTTCTCTTCAGTGGCCGGATGCCCTTGAAGTCTAGAATTTAGTTTTCGAAATGTTGCCAACTCTTTTGTGGGAAAAAAACCTCTGCGAGAAAGTACACTGTACCAAACTGGGGAGATGTGTCCATTTGATAAAAAGAACAGATCTTCATTTTTTCCATCCATGGTGAAATTTTCAGCGTCGAGATGCATCTCGTCAAAATACAGCTTCACAAGAAGTTCAACACAACCCAGAGAACCGCCTGGATGGCCTGACGATACTGCATGGACCATGCGAACGATGTCGCGTCTAACTTGGGAACAAATTTCGGGTGTGGCTTGTGTGCTCATGATTATATTTGACTTGCTTTTGCTTGCTTGGTAAAAGTACCTACTCTAAGATTCTAATCCTTAAATTGTGGATAAAGTTTTGTAAGTCGTTGGGCGGTTAATTTTCTACATTTGCATTCCTTAAAAAGATTACAATCATGGCTCTTCAATGTGGTATCGTAGGACTTCCTAATGTAGGTAAGTCAACACTCTTTAATTGTCTTTCAAATGCAAAGGCACAAAGTGCCAATTTCCCGTTCTGTACGATCGAGCCCAACATAGGGATTATTTCAGTTCCTGATCCCAGATTAAACAAACTGGCTGAGTTGGTCCAGCCACAAAACGTGCTGCCAACAACTGTTGAAATTGTGGATATTGCAGGTCTTGTTAAAGGTGCTAGCAAAGGGGAGGGGCTCGGCAACAAGTTTTTAGGCAACATCAGGACTACTGATGCGATTCTTCATGTTCTAAGATGTTTCGACGATGACAACATTACTCATGTTGACGGTTCCGTTGACCCCATTCGCGATAAAGAAGTGATTGACATGGAGCTCCAATTAAAGGATCTTGAAAGTGTTGTCGCTAAACGCGACAAGATTAGCAAAGCAGCTCGGACAGGAGATAAAGTAGCCATCAAAGAACTTGTGTTTTTTGACCGACTTAAAGAATTGCTTCTCACAGGTGAAAATGCACGTAAACTTGAACTTGAAGAAGCAGAAGTTTTAATGATGAAGGAATTGCAACTTTTAACTTCCAAGCCTGTCTTGTATGTTTGCAACGTAGACGAAGCTAGTGTTGTTGATGGCAATAAATATGTAGATGATGTCAAGAAAATGGCGGAATCTGAGGGAGCAAGAGTCTTGATTATTGGGGCATCTATAGAGTCGGACATTGCAGAATTTGACGATTTAGAAGAAAGATCTATGTTTCTGCAAGATTTAGGATTGCAGGAAGCCGGAGTTGCAAAACTCATCCGAACTGCATATGAGCTTTTGGACCTTCACACATACTTCACTGCTGGTGAAAAAGAAGTCAGAGCTTGGACGGTGCTTAAGGGCGCAAAAGCTCCTGAAGCTGCCGGAGTTATTCATACAGATTTTGAAAAGGGATTTATCCGTGCAGAGGTGATGGCTTATGCTGATTTCGTTGAATATGGGTCAGAAAATGCAGTTAAAGAAGCTGGGAAATTGGCCGTCGAGGGAAAGGAATATGTTGTGAAGGATGGAGACATCATGCATTTCCGATTCAATGTATAAACTGTTCTTATCCATCTGTTTTTACTTGGGGGCTTCTAGCCTTTTTTCTCAAATCCAAGTGCCAGGTATGCCATTGCAAGTGGCAGCTACAATGTTGGCGCAACAGCAGGCTTGGAATCATGGTGATTTGGAGGGATTTATGGTGGGTTATTACCATTCCGACAGTTTGTTGTTTGTGGGGTCAAGTGGAGTTACAACTGGGTATGATTCAACTTTAAGTCGTTATGAAATGGGTTACCCAAACCGTGAGTCGATGGGGCATCTTACGTTTACCAACAGAAGTTGGACTCCACTTTGCGAGAGCTCTGCACTCGTTATAGGTTCATGGAAGTTAAATTCAACTACAGGAGGAATGTACACTCTTGTTTGGAAAGAAATAGATGGGGATTGGGTCATCGTGGCTGATCACTCTAGCGACTAAGCCATGTTGTTTTTCATCTTAGCAGCAACAGTTGGAGCATCTCTTTACGCGATGAAGCGACCTGTCATCTTAGATAAGCTGATGCTTATTCCATACAATGTGAACTACTTCAAGGAATACTACAGAGTGTTAAGTCACGGTTTTATTCATGCTGACGGCACTCATTTGTTTTTTAACATGTTCGTTCTTTGGGAGTTTGGACGAACTGTCGAAACTGAGGTTGGTGATTCTTTTCCTGTTTTGTATTTCGGGGCTCTGTTAGTTGCAGCAATCCCAGCTTTATCGAAGCATAAAGACAATGTCAATTATCGATCACTTGGCGCATCAGGAGCTGTGAGTGCAATTTTAATGGCTTTTATTGTCGCACATCCAACGCACACACTTTTGCTCTTTTTTGTGATACCAGTGCCAGCGATTTTAGCGGGTGTTCTCTTCTTTTTATACGAAAATCACATGCAAAAGACTGGTGGCACCGGCATTGCCCATGACGCTCATATTTATGGAGCTGTGTATGGACTTTTGTTTAGTGTGGTAAGAGATCCAGGGTCGATCTCTAGAATGTTTTCAGCAATTAGTCAACTATTCTAAAGACTTCTTCATCGGCACGCTTCATAAAGTATCTCTCACGTGCAACTCTCTCGAGAATTGCTGGGTTCTTCTCTATCTCCTCAAGTTTCAGTCTCAACTCTTTGTTTTTTAGATTCGTTACTTTCACCTCATCTCTCATTTCTTGAAGTTTTGACTGCTCTTTAGCAATAAAAAACAAATCGACATCACTAATAAACATCACCCAGAACAAGCCAATCAGAGCTGTTGCAGAGTATCTGTTTCGAAGTATACTCAGACCTATTTGAGATATTTTTCGTAGAACAGGATATTTAGAACGAGAATTTTCCATCATTTATAAAAACTTTTAAGAACCCTCTTTGTCATCTTTTTTTGATGTTGGTTTCTTTTTGGTGGATTTCTTAGGCTTCGTTGCTTTTGCCTTCAAATCGGTGTCTTTTTTTTCATCCAATGCTTCTCCTGCACCTTGAGGCATTTCAAGAACTCCACCCTTTACAACAGCAATGGTTAGATTGTCATCTCCTTTTGTGTAAACAGCAGTGAGCAAGTCTCCTTCCTGAACAGCTGAGTTAATGATTTCTTCAGCAAATGGATCTTCAAGATGTTTTTGAATCGCTCTTTTTAGAGGACGCGCTCCATATTTCTCATCATATCCCTTGTTGACGATGTAGTCTTTTGCTTCATCAGAGACTTTAAGCCCATATCCCAAATCTTTAATTCGATTGCTAAGCGCATCCAACTCAATGTCAATAATCTTGTGAATGTGTTCACGTTTAAGTGACTTAAATAACACCACATCGTCAATCCTGTTTAAGAACTCAGGGGCAAATGCTCTTTTCAAAGCTTTTTGAATAATCCCAGCTCTGTTTTCTTCTTCATTTTTCTCACGTGCAGATGTGTTAAATCCAACACCTGTTCCAAACTCAGCCAATTGTCTAGCTCCAATGTTAGACGTGAGTATCATTACAGTATTTCTAAAATCAATCTTTCTGCCCAAACTATCTGTCATTACTCCATAATCAAGTGCTTGAAGAAGGAGGTTAAATACATCTGGATGGGCCTTCTCAATTTCGTCTAAAAGCACAATAGAGTAGGGGCGGCGGCGGACTTTTTCAGTAAGTTGACCACCCTCTTCATATCCGACGTATCCAGGAGGTGCTCCGATTAATCTTGTGACAGCAAACTTCTCCATGTATTCACTCATGTCAATTCTGATCAGCGC
>DDJR01000105.1 GCA_002339135.1 Flavobacteriales bacterium UBA2619
CTTTTGAAGACAATGGGGTAGAATACATCATTAAAGACCCCGAGTTTTATAGGGGTAAAAAGGTGGTGATATCTGGAGGAGGAGATTCAGCACTAGACTGGACTGTTTTCTTAGCAGATGTTGCTTCTGAAGTAACTTTAGTCCATAGAAGACCCAGTTTCCGAGGACACCCTGACAGCGTTCAGAAAGTGATGGATCTTGCCGAACAAGGAAAGATTAATTTATTGACAAATGCTGAAGTTGTTGGAGTAGCTGGCGAAGAATCTCTCGGCTCAGTTGATGTGAAGCACAAGACAGACGGTATTTCTAAAGTTGAGACGGACCATTGGGTTCCCTTGTTTGGACTGAGCCCGAAGCTCGGGCCCTTGGGCGAATGGAATTTAAACATTTCAAAAAATGCAATTGAAGTGGATACATTTGACTATTCCACGAATATTCCTGGTGTTTATGCAGTCGGAGATATCAATACGTATCCGGGTAAACTCAAGCTCATTCTGTGCGGATTTCATGAAGCTACTTTGATGGTCCAAAGTGCATACAAGAGAATCTACCCAAATAAAAATCTTGTTCTCAAGTATACTACAGTAAGCGGTGCGCCAGGAATGTGATTTTTTTTATAAAACATGTAAAAAAGCATTAAAAAAGCATTAAAAGTCGTAAAAACCTACATTAAACTGAATAAAAAAGATAAATTTCGAACAATTGAGTAAAGTTGAGAACATGATTACAGTTGTCGTCACAGACAGAGACAACAAACGCCACGAGTTGGACGCTCCTACGGACATGAACATGAACATGATGGAGTTATGCAAAAGCTACGAACTCCCGGTAGAAGGAACCTGTGGAGGTATGGCCATGTGTGCGAGTTGTCACATCTATGTAGTCAGTTCTCATGAGATGGGTGAGCGATCTGACAACGAAGAGGACATGTTAGATGAGGCTTTCTTTGTAGAAGACAACAGTCGTCTTGGATGCCAAATCCAGTTGGAAGACTCACTTGACGGTTTAGAGGTGAAGCTTGCACCGGTAGGTTAACTGAGGAAGGAGAAGCTCTTCTCCATCTGTTTTAGCTAAGTCCGATGCCTGGGTTAAGTAGCGTTCCCGATTCAATCATCTTTTCTAAAATGGGAGAACTTTCAAGTTCTTTTACTGAAGCGATGTGGTGTGGTGAATGAGTGTCAGAGCAAACCATTCTTACCCAACCATTTTCAATTGCATGTAGCGCGGTCTCTTTTGCCAAAGCTCCATATTTACCACACAAGGTTGCAGCATTGACTGTTAAGATGACTCCTTTTTTGTGAAGTTTTTTCAGTTCAGATCTGTCTTTGTGGAAATATGGATACCGTGCGCAGTGAGCTAAAACAGGGGTTAGACCTGAGGTTTGCATCTTAAAAACAATTTCAGCTAAGAGGTCGTAATTTGGAGGTAAGTGAAATGCAAATTCAAACAAGATCATTTCCATTTTTTCTCCATTCATTGGATCGATTCCTTGAAATGTAAGAAGTTCAGAAGGTTTTGACAGCAAATCCAACAGCTCTGTGTCTAGGAAGTATTCAGCTCCCAGAAACAGTTCGATTGGAGGCAATTGTTTTGCGACTTCTGCTTTTAGTTCTTCAAACTTGGGTTGAAGTATCTCAGGGGTGTTGGGATACAAATCAACCATAATGTGTGGTGTGATTACCAGCTTTGTAAATCCAAGATCTTGTAGTCTGCGAATTAGAGCCACAGATGTTTCCATGTCAGGAGATCCATCGTCTACACCAGGAACCAAATGAGAATGAACATCGCTAATCAGCACACTTAAATCGTTGTTGATTTGACGATTGCTCTCTTTCTTTTTGGTAAATCTGAATATGTTTCTTATGGCCGTAAACATGCTAATATAAATTGTGATAATTTAAATTCGGTTGAATTGTGGTACAAGATACACTAAGTGATATTATCTTATGAAGAATCGTTGTTTTCATTTTAGTTAGTCTTCAACATTAGGATTTGATGAAGCAATGTTTTCTAGCCATTGCGTATTGTCAAGATACCAATTCACAGTAGTCTCTAACCCTTGCTCGAACTTGACACTTGGAGTCCATCCGAGGTGTTTCTTTATTTTTGAAGCATCAATCGCATATCTCTGATCGTGACCTGATCTGTCTGTTACAAATTGAATCAGTTTGTTTGAAGATCCTTGTGGACGATTGAGTTTCTTGTCAGTCAGTTTGATTAGGTATTTCACCAAATCTATATTTGTCCATTCATTAAGACCACCGATGTTGTAGGTTTCACCGACTTGACCTTTGTGCAGTATCAAATCGATTGCATTTGCGTGATCCTCTACAAACAACCAATCTCTGATGTTTAATCCTTCACCATAAATAGGAAGAGGAATTTTGTTCTGAATGTTTTTAATCATCAAAGGGATCAGTTTCTCTGGAAATTGATTCGCTCCGTAGTTGTTTGAGCAGTTGCTCAATACAACAGGGAGTTTGTAAGTATGAAAATAAGCTCTTACAAGATGATCGCTTGATGCTTTTGAAGCACTATATGGGCTTCGGGGATCGTATGAAGTGGTTTCGCTAAACAATCCTTCCTTTCCGAGTGATCCATAAACTTCATCTGTAGAGATGTGGTAAAACATCTTGTGTTTTGTGAGGGATGATAACGAAGTTGGCGTGTTTTCCGTATTTGATTTAGAGTTTAAAGTAAGCCACGAATTTTTTGCAGCGTCGAGCAAAGCAGCTGTGCCTAATATATTCGTCTCCAGAAATGCTTTTGGATTTTCAATACTTCGATCCACATGGCTTTCAGCCGCAAGATGAATTACAGCATCGAATTGGTAGGTTGAGAACAACTCTTTCAATAAACCCTTGTCGCAAATATTTCCCTTGACAAAGGTATAACGACCAGAGCTTTTGAAGTTCAGCTCGATGTCTGTCAAGTTCTCTAAATTCCCGGCATAGGTCAGTAGGTCTAGGTTGACAACCTTTACAATTGGGTGCTGATTGAGGATTTGTCGAATAACGTGAGATCCGATGAATCCAGCTCCTCCAGTGACCAATATGTTTGAAAATAATCTCATTTTTCTGTACAGGGTGACACTCCGTTTACATCGTTTAATCGAAACTTCCTTCCAGATTCAGAACAAACGGCCATCTTTGCTTCATCAAACTTCAACCGAATTCCATGTGGTGACATCCATCCAATCTGTTTTGCGGGATTTCCTACAACAAGAGCGTATGGTTTTACAGAGGATGTGACGACGGCTCCAGCACCGACGAATGAAAAGTTACCGAGGGTATTCCCACATACAATGGTTGCATTTGCGCCTACAGTAACTCCGTCCCCGATGTGTGTTTTTGTGTATGAGTCACGTCTTGTCACAGAACTTCTAGGGTTGATGACATTCGTGAATACACAGCTAGGGCCGAGGAACACATTGTCTCCCAAGGTAACTCCTTGGTAAAGGCTTACGTTGTTTTGGATTTTACAGTTGTCTCCGATTGTGACACCTGATGCTACAAAGGAGTTTTGTCCCAGAGAAGTTCCTGACCCAATCCGAGCGCCTTTCATCACATGAGAGAAATGCCAAATCTTGACATCACCCCCCAGTTTCACATTCTCAGCTACAATCGCAGAATCATGAATGAATGCTCCAGTTACAGGATTGATATTTTCTATTGTGTTGGGCAAAATACTTTCTTAATTCTACTTTGTTAGCCGTGAGATTAAACGTTCCACGATACCTATTTGTTGCAAGTTAGTCAGTTCTGTGTGCATCGGGAGAGAAAGTACGGAAGTGGCTAAAAAATTGGTGTTCGGAAAATCGTCAAAATGATACCCTAAGTTCTTATAAGCCTTTTGACGATGTATTCCCATCGGATAATAGATGCCTGTAGGTATACCGTCTTTCATTAGATCTTCCGCCAAATCATCACGTTGACTCCCAGTAATTTTAATTGTATACTGATGA
>DDJR01000061.1:0-15474 GCA_002339135.1 Flavobacteriales bacterium UBA2619
AATCGTTCATAAGAGTAAAATTATTCCAACAGATCAAGTTGTATTCATAAACTGAACAATTTATTAAACATCAAAATAGTTAAAAAAAACTTACTTATCAACTTTGGTGAATGCACATAAAAAACATGCGGATAAAAAAATTATCAAATGTTAAAATACTGTTAATCAAATACTGATTGCATCAGAGTTAAACCAATGAAAATCAATATAAATACCCATATTAAAATGATTCACTAAAACTAAAGATTAAAATTGAATTTTAGAAAACGAAAATTATGAAAAAACAATAGCCCGTGAGTTTTTTTTTACAAATGTTTTGTCGAATATTGCTATCTCTAATCACCACAATAAATACAACGAATTTATGGAACAAAACCACAACAATGTCTGGGCCAATTGCCTTGCTGTTATCAGCGACAATATCAGTACTCAAGCATACAAGACGTGGTTCACTCCCATCAAACCGGTGAAACTAGACCAAAGCGTCTTGACGATACAGGTGCCGTCCCAATTCTTTTATGAGTGGCTTGAAGAACACTACGTTTCTTTATTGCGAAAGACCATTCGGAAAGAACTGGGCTCGGACGCCAGGTTAGAATACAGCATTATCATGGAGCACAATCTTGAAGGAAATCAAGCAAGCCCATACACCGTTAAGGTTCCTACTTCACACCGTGCAGCAACACGCAATCAAGAAGTAAATATGCCTATTGTAGGAGAACAAGCTACGATTAAAAATCCTTTTGTGATTCCCGGGCTTCGGAAACTTAAAATTGACTCTAACCTAAATCCCAATTACGCTTTCGATAGTTTCGTCGAAGGAGAGTGCAACAGACTTGCCAGATCTGCTGGCTTTGCAGTCGCAAATAAACCAGGAGGAACCGCATTTAACCCACTACTTATATACGGTGGTGTTGGACTGGGTAAAACACATTTGGCTCATGCGATTGGAATTGAGATTAAAAATCAAACTCCTGACAAAACCGTCCTGTACGTAACATCTGAACGATTCACTCACCAGTTCATTGACTCTGTTAGGAACAATACAGTCAACGACTTTAGTCACTTCTATCAGATGATAGATGTTCTAATTATTGATGATGTCCAGTTTTTCAGTGGAAAAGAAAAAACTCAGGATGTCTTCTTCCACATTTTTAACCACCTTCATCAAACTGGAAAACAGCTCGTTCTAACAGCTGACAAACCACCAGTAGAGATGCAAGGAATGGAACAAAGACTCCTAAGCAGATTTAAATGGGGACTAAGCGCTGACTTACAGACACCTTCATTAGAAACTCGAATGGCAATTCTCGAGAAGAAAATGTATGGAGACGGCATTGACATGCCTCGCGAAGTTGTTGAATACCTCGCTTACAGCATCACGACAAACGTGAGAGAATTAGAAGGAGCTTTAATTTCATTGATTGCTCAAAGTAGTCTGAATAAAAAAGCAATTACCCTTGATCTTGCGCGTCAAATGATTGACAAGTTCGTCAAGAACACGGCACGTGAAGTTAGCATAGACTACATACAGAAGGTAGTTTGTGATTACTTTGACCTCCCCATTGAATTGCTGAAATCTAAGACAAGAAAAAGAGAAATCGTACAAGCACGACAAATTGCGATGTACTTCTCAAAGAAGATGACCAAGTCATCTCTTGCCAACATAGGTCTTCACTGCGGCGGAAAAGACCACGCTACAGTTCTTCATGCATGCAGAACAGTAAACAACTTAAGCGAAACCGACAAGCACTTTAGAAAGTATTTAGACGATCTTGAGAAAAAACTTTCGATTCATTAACCTGGAATACTGAAGTCAGAAAAAGTGAAAGATATTTGAAAACGGGGCCAATGATTTGGCCCCGTTTTTAGTGTGTTAAATTTCTAAAACACATGAATATATTTCGCGTGAAGGATGTAGATAGTCATGTCAATAAAAAAGAACTAGATTTAAAAACACAATGATCACTAAATTGACCCAATGAACAATAAAACACACAGAATACTAGCAGTATGTTTGGGGAACATCTGCCGATCTCCTATTGCACACGGATTGTTAATTCACCACGGAAAAAGACTTGGCCTGACTGTTGAGATAGATTCAGCAGGAACAATAAACAATCACGCTGGAGCATCTCCCGATCCAAGGTCGATAGAAGTTATGAAACAAAACAACCATGACATTACATCTCAAATATCAAGAATCATCAAACAAACTGACTTCGAGTATTACGATCTAATACTGGTGATGGACCAGAATAATTTTAACGATGTGTGCTCACTTGCGGAAAACCAGAATCAAAAATCAAAAGTTCACATGGTACTGACTAACAAAGAAGAAGTACCCGACCCTTATTTCGGTGGAGACAGTGGATTTAAAAAAGTCTATAAGATGCTAGATGAAGCGATTCCGCTTTGGCTAACTCAAGGGGCTGGATAATCCAATGCCTCTAAATAATTAGGAAGAAGATCAATTACTTTTGAAACCACCTGATCTAAAGTGTCTGTTGATGCTGCCCCTGCGGCATTGTGATGCCCGCCACCACCAAAATATTTTGCGGAAAAATCTCGTGCACTGAAATCACCTACCGAACGGAAGCTCATTTTAACTCTGTCAGATGAATCGTGGATGAAGGCTGCAAAATTGACACCCTCAATACTAAGAGCAGTATTCACTAGCCCTTCTGTATCTCCCTTTTCGTAGCCAAACTTATCCAACTCCTCTATAGATAATGAAATAATTGCAGCATGATATTCTGGGAAAACTTGAAGCTTTTCGCTTAAAGCATAACCAACAAGCTTCAGTTTACCCTCACGACTGGTGTCATAAACTCGCGCATGAATCACAGAGTGGTCCATTCCCGTCTCAATAAGAGCCGCTGCTATCAAGTGAGTCTGAGCAGAGACTGATGGAAACCTGAAAGAACCACTGTCTGTCATGATTCCACAATAAATACAGGAAGCAGTGTCTACGGATAGCTTTGAAGCTTCGCCCCATCGATCAATTAATCTGTACACCATTTCACAAGTTGAACAGCTCTTTTCATCCGAAAACATCATATCTACAAAGTCAGTTGGTCTTTGATGATGATCGATCATTACGGTAAAAGCCTTTGTTTTTTCTAAAGATTCTTGCAAATCACCGACACGTGATGGGTCGTTGTAATCTTGAACAAACAAAATATCTGCCTCTAGAATAAGCTTTTCAGCAAGCTCAGGCTGATCTGAGTGAAGTACAATTTCATCATGCCCATTCATCCAGTGAATGAACTTGGGATATGCATCTGGAAAAACCACTGTTGACTCTATGCCTTGTTCTTTAAAATGATTCCAAAGTGCCAATGTAGAACCTACTGCATCTCCATCAGGACCTCTGTGCCCTGTCAGAATTATTCTTTCTGAGGCTTTTAATCTTACCAGCAGATCACCTGCTCTATCATCTGCGAAAATATCCATTGCCTCCATGCCATAAATATATACCTTTAACACATGATTAGAGTACTTCTTATGTGCATGTTTATTGCGAGTTCTACCCACGATATTCACTTTACCAAATCAACAATCGATTACAACAATGACACTCAAACTCTTCAGGTGGTTATCAATGTCTTCACAGACGACCTGGAGCTATCCATTGAGAGAACACATGAGAACTTGGATCTTGAAATCGGAGCTCAAAATCAGCACGATCTTACTGACTCTTTAGTCGGGGATTACGTCCAAAATAAAATCACATTTACCCATGGACCACATGATGTAAAATTCACATTCATCGGTTTTGAATACGATTATGACATTTGCTATCTGTATCTGGAGTCAGAGACCTTTGTCGCTGACACGATGAAGGAAAGTGAAATAAGCATGAATATGTTTTATGAAGTCTATGATGATCAAGAAAACGTGGTCGATTTAAGCCTTCTCAACACAAAAGAAAGTATCATTTTAACAAAGAAAAATGCATCTTATCGTTTTCAAACAACACCTTGAATATGAAAAAATCTGAGAAAGTTTTGTTCATCATGAATGAGCTTGAGCGTTTGTACCCTAGGACTCCTGTACCACTAGACCATACTGATGCTTACACTCTACTGATTGCTGTTTTGCTTTCAGCACAGTGTACAGATAAGAGGGTAAATACTGTTACGCCTGCGCTTTTTAAACTTGCTTCTACTCCAGAAGTTATGATGATGCAAGATGTCAAGCAAATTCGTGAAATCATCAAGCCTTGCGGATTATCACCTCGTAAATCTGCGGCTATATATAGGCTTTCAGAAATTTTAGTTGAGAAACATTTGGGCAAAGTTCCTCAAAGCTTTGAGGACTTAGAAGAGCTGCCGGGTGTTGGACATAAAACCGCTTCGGTGGTTATGGCACAAGCGTTTGGGGTTGCGGCATTCCCCGTGGACACACACATACATCGACTGATGTACAGATGGGGGTTAACCAGCGGAAAAAACGTAGTCGTGACCGAGAAAGACGCAAAAAGATTGTTCCCAAGAGAAAAATGGAACAAACTTCACCTACAGATTATATTCTATGGGAGAGAGTATTGCCCGGCAAGAGGTTGGGATATTCAAAAAGATAGCATCACAAGGAAGGCCGGAAGAAGAGAATTCACTTCTCAATATCAACTCACTTCTCTTCGGGAGCAAACTTAGAAATAACCTCCATGCTGACACCTGTATTTGAGAACCCACCATCGTGAAACAAGTTCTGCATAGTGACATAGCGTGTTAAATCGCTGAACATTGTGATGCAATAGTCAGCACAAGCCAGAGCGTCAGCATTGCCCAGGGGGGACATCGATTCAGAATAAGCGATAAATTCATCGAATCCCTTTACGCCTGACCCTGCTGTCGTAATTGTTGGAGATTGGGAAATGGTATTGATTCTAACTTTATTCGACACACCATAATGGTACCCAAAGCTTCTCGTAATACTCTCGAGGAGTGATTTGGCATCAGCCATGTCACCATAATCCGGAAAGGTTCTTTGGGCAGCTACATAGGTAAGAGCAACCACAGAGCCCCAGTCATTGAGTGCATCCATTTTCTTCGCTGTGGCAAGAGCCTTGTGAAGAGAGATTGCACTTACGTCTAGAGTCGTCTGTAAAAACTTGTAGTTTAAATCGGTGTAGTGCCTGCCTTTGCGAACGTTGGGGCTCATCCCAATGCTGTGTAACACAAAGTCGATTTTGCCGCCAAAATGCGCCATGGCACCTTCAAATAGTTTTTGAATGTCCTCTTCACTGGTAGCGTCTGCAGGGATTACAGGACAGTTGTTGCATTTCGCAGCGAGTTCGTTAATCGTCCCCATGCGCATCGCAATAGGTGCATTTGTTAACACAATTTCTGCTCCTTGAGCAACTGCTTGCTCCGCCACTTTCCATGCAATAGACATTTCGTTCAACGCACCGAAAATGATGCCTTTTTTGCCTTTCAATAAATCTTGAGCCATCTGATATAATCCTTGGTTTGAAAATTAAAGTTAGGCTTACAATTCACAACTAAAACATCCCTTAAAATCAGAATATTCACATTCACTCGTTTGGAAACATTTTACCCGGATTCAGGATCCCTTTGGGATCTAAACCATTCTTAATCATCTTGAGGACAGACAACTCATCTTTTGAAAAGGCAATGTCCATAAATTCTTTTTGCACCAAACCGATGCCATGTTCACCACTTAAAGTACCGCCCATTGCAACAACTGCATCAAACAACTCCCTGATTGCCTTGTTCAAATCAACGGACCATACATGATCACTTAAGTCGTCCTTTAAGATATTTACATGTAGATTCCCATCCCCGGCATGACCATAGCATATCGATCGAAATCCATATTTCATGCCAATGGATTTCACGGCCTTCATGAGTTCAGGCAACATCCCTCGTGGCACCACCGTGTCCTCTTCTTTGTAGACACTTGTGGCTTTTACGGCCTCTCCTACCCTTTGCCGTAAATACCACAACTTTTCCTTCTCCGAAGCAGACTGAGCAAAAAGAACGTCCCCCGCGCCGTTCGCTTCGAGAACTGACAACACCCTTTCGCATTGTGGCATAAGTTCTGACTCATAAAACCCATCCACCTCAATCAACAAATATGCTTGATCGTTTGGCTCTAATGAAATCTCTTTATTCCCTGTAAATTCTTGAGTCAAGACAACAGCATCCCGCTCCATAAACTCAATCGCACTAGGCATAGAACCCGCACGAAAAATTTGAGACACTGATTTACATGCGTTGGTCACGCTTGTAAATGGAACAAGCATCAGAGCCTGAAAACGCGGCAATGGCTGCAATTTAAGCGTTGCTCTAGTCACAATACCCAGCGTCCCCTCGCTTCCAACAATCAAACCCGTGAGGTTATCCCCCGTGCTGTTTTTCAAAGTGTTGGCGCCTGTCTCTATGACCCTTCCGTCAGCGAGTACCACCTCAAGATTTAAAACCCAATCTTTCGTTACGCCATACTTAACTGCCCTAGGGCCTCCACTGTTCTCTGCAATGTTGCCACCGATTGAACACGTTCCACGAGAAGCTGGATCAACAGCATAAAAAAGACCTTTCTCGGAAACTGCATTCTGAAGCACTTCAGTAACAACACCAGGCTCAACAATCACCTGTTGATTGATCTCATCGATGAGTAGAATCTTATTCATTCTCCTAAGAGACAATACCAGACCACCTTGAATAGCAAGAGCACCACCACTAAGACCTGTTCTTGCCCCACCTGCTGTAACCGAGACATTGTGCTCGAAAGCCAATTGCATCAAGGCTGATACTTCGAGTGTAGAAATGGGCTCCGCAACGATTCCCGGCTTAAAGTACAAGTCTTCAGTTTCATCTTTAGAGTGAAACTCCATGACCTCACCCTCATAATGCAACCTGTCAGATGGCAAACAATTTTGAAAAATCTCCCTATAATTCGTAAGCATTGCTCTTAAACGTTTTCAATTTTACTATCTTGTACGCTGTCAAAAGTAACCCTCAAACAATATGATATTTCAGATGTACAAACATTTTTCAAAGACACTCTCATTGATCATCGCTATAAGCACGATAACATTGTGCTTCTCTTCCACAGCTCAAACTTTCTCAAACGAAAAAATATGGAGCGGAGAGTTCCGGTCTGAAGGAGTTTGGGGAGTCAGGTCAATGGCTAACGGAACACATTACACCACAAGTGATTTTGATGAAGCGGAAGGATCATCAATTGTGAAGTATTCATACAAAACAGGAAAGAAGGCAAAAACCATCGTCACATCTCTTCAAGCCTTTGAAGATGCTCGAGAATTCATTACAGACTACTTTTTTAGCACTGACGAAAGGTTTATTCTCCTCACAACAAACACAAACCAACTTTATAGGCATTCATTTTACGCAGACTTCTATATCTACGACACTCGGTCAAATGAACCTGCTACGCCATTGACCGATTTTTCAAAAGGTCAACAGCGCCTTGCAAGCTTCTCTCCATCGGCAGATAAAGTGGCTTTTGTCAGAAACAACAATGTCTTTATCGCAAACCTCATCAACGGGACGGAAACCCAAGTCACAAATGACGGACTTGCGAACAGCATCATTAACGGAGCTACTGATTGGGTTTACGAAGAGGAATTCGGTGATGACAATGGAATGAAGTGGTCGCCTGACGGCGAAAGACTCGCGTACTACAGGTTTAATGAAAGTGCCGTCAAAGAAATGAACATGCCGATGTACGGAGGACTCTATCCAGAACTTAACACTTTTAAATATCCTAAAGCTGGAGAAGTTAACAGTGACGTACAAGTATTTATACATGATCTAAATACGGGAATTAATCACGGAGTGGCGATTAACAAGAGTGCGCATTATTTGCCGAGGTTCTTTTGGACACAAGACGCAGCACAGCTTTGCATCTTAACGATGAACCGACACCAAAATGATCTTCGATTCTACCTGACTGAAGGAGAATTCCCAAACAACCGCTTAGGTGCCAAGGAAATTTTCAAGGAAACCACAAGAACCTATATAGACATCCACGACAACCTCATTTTCTTACAAGACGGCACATCTTTTCTTTGGACTAGTGAACGGGATGGGTTTAACCACATCTATAAATTTGACTATGAGGGCAATGTGACGCAGCTTACAAAAGGTGAGTGGGACGTGGTTGAGTTCATGGGGTATAACGAATCAAAAAAGAAAATATACTTCAGTTCATCTATGAAAGGAGCTACTCAACAACACCTACACTCTGTAGATCTGGATGGCAATATTGTTACTTTAGATGAAACACCTGGACATCACAGCGCAGACTTCTCTGCCAATTTCTCATACAGAATACACAACCACAGCAACGCCAACACTCCTCCTGTCTACACATTAAGAGACAGAAAAGGAAATGTTGTTCGAACACTTAAAAGCAATGAAAACTTAAGGAATACACTCAGTGAATACGATTATAGCTCTAAAGAGTTCTTTACGTTTACAAACTCATCGGGGACAGAGTTAAACTGTTGGAAGATTCTACCTCCTGATTTCGACACTTCACTAGAGTACCCAGTTTACGTTGCCATATATGGCGGACCTGGTGTGAATACCGTTACGGACAGCTGGGGTGGAGCAAACCTAATGTGGTATCAGTACTTGGCTCAAGAAGGATACATCGTCGTATCAGTTGATCCAAGAGGCACTCCACTTAGAGGGCGCAAGTTCGAGCACAGCACATACAAAGAATTGGGAAAACTAGAGACTGAGGACTTTATCGATTTCGCGAAATACTTGGGAGACCAAGACTACATTAATTCAGATAGAATTGGAATTCAAGGATGGAGCTATGGTGGATTCATGACACTCTTGTGCATGACGAAAGGTGCTGAGGTGTATAGCGCGGGCATCTCTGTTGCACCAGTTACAAACTGGAAATACTATGACAGCATTTACACTGAGAGATTTATGCAAACCCCTCAAGAGAATGAAAGCGGTTACGAAGACAACAGTCCAGTAAACCACGCTGAAAAACTAGAAGGAGCTCTTCTGCTGGTACACGGATCAGGTGATGACAACGTCCACTTCCAAAACTCTATGGAGATGGTGAACGCTTTAGTTGATGCAAACAAAGATTTCGATTTCTTTGCTTATCCAGATCGCAACCACGGCATATACGGTGGAAATACGCGAATACATCTTTTCAATATGATGATGGACTTTGTGAAAGAAAACTTCTAAAGCAACAAGTTTATTAAAACAAAATCGGGGTGACATTGCAATTGCAAAGTCACCCCGATTTTCATTTGTCGTAATTTCTTAGCTCGCTACTGTTTCATCATCCTCTACACCGTGAGTTAAAGCCTCAAGCTTAGGTCTTAGCATTAAAACAAGAATCCCTAGCCCTACGCTTGTAAGAGCAATACCTGTAAATATCGTGGAAGCGCCTAAACTGGAAGACCACTCGCCTAAAAGTCCAGCTAGCTTGCTGCCAAAGCCTGTCATCGCAAAGTAAATACCCATCATAATCGATGCGTATTTCACTGGAGCAAGCTTGGTCACGAATGACAATGCTACAGGAGACAAGCACAGCTCACCTATAGTATGGAAAAGGTATGCAAGAACAAGCCAGTACATTGCTGAACTTCCAGTAGCTTCGTACTGAGCTGTAGCTCCTGTCATAAAGAAGAAACCAACTCCCATAATAATTAAGCCCACAATCATCTTGAAAAGAGAAGTAGAAACCTTTCCTTTTAACTTCCTGTTTGCCCAAAACAAAGCAACTGACGTTCCGAAGAAAATGATAAACATCGCATTGATAGACTGAAACCATGAAGCTGGCACTTGCCAATTCCCCAAGAATCTATCCGTATTTTCCATGGTGTAGATATTCATCAAACCACCAGCTTGCTCGAAAGCTCCCCAGAACACAATCACCAACAGGAAGGAGATCAAGAGTACAATGACCCTATCCTTCTCAACTTTGGTCAGCGGAGCTTTCATCACCTCTGTATTGTCCTTAGAGTCTCCTAAAAAGTTACCCACTTGACTGAGGTACTTCAAACCAAACATATACTGTAAAACACCCAACCCCATTCCTATTCCTGCGAGACCAAATCCATAGTGCCATCCATAAACTTCACCCACATATCCAACGACTAAGCTGGAGATAAAGGCACCAACATTAATTCCAATGTAGAAAATGGTAAACCCTTTATCTCTTCTGATATCTCCTTGCTTGTACAATCCTCCAACCATCGTTGAGATATTTGGCTTTAACATACCTACTCCCAAAACGATAAATACCAGACCTGTGTAGAACGCCCACATTTGCTCAATCGCAAGAGTACTGTGACCTATTAACAGCAAAATTCCGCCAATTAGAACCGATCGTTTTTGGCCCAAAAGCTTGTCCGCAATATATCCCCCTGGAACAGACATGACATAGACCATCATTGTATACCATCCATATAAAGCAAGCGCGTCACCGTCAGTCCAGCCCAATCCTGGATTCATTCCTTTTGACTCAGTGATTAAGTACAACACGAGAATAGCTCTCATCCCATAATATGAAAAGCGCTCCCACATTTCTGTGAAAAACAAAACGTAAAGGCCTACTGGGTGACCAAATAATTCTTTTTGGTGGGCCGGAATTGAGGATGAAGACATGTTGTTTAATATTTATTTACTGCGCAAAATACAACTATGAACGCAATTAACCTGTCCCATCTTTTTTATTTTGTAAATTGCATGCTTTACTAAAACAAAATATAATGCGTCTTTTAATAGCTTCGATAGTGTTGGTTTGGGCTTCAAACTTAGAATTACATGCTCAAGAAGCAAAAATAAATTGGATGACAATGGCAGAGGTGACAGAAGCACTCAAAGATGAGCCACGCAAAGTCATGATGGATGTTTATACAAAGTGGTGTGGACCGTGCAAGATGATGATGGCGAATACATTTACAAATAAAAACTTAATCGAATACGTAAATGAAAATTATTACTGTGTAAAATTTGATGCCGAAAGCCCAGCTCCTGTTACCTATCAAGGTGAAGTTTACAACAACCCCAATTACAACCCCAACAGCAAAGGGCGCAATGGAGTTCACCAACTATCTATTGCCTTAAAAGTCTCTGCATACCCAACGATCGTATATTTTGATGAAAATCTAAACGTAATCGCACCTATTTCAGGGTACAAACAACCTAGACAACTTCAGGTTTTATTGACCTTTTTTAACGATGTATTTAAGAGTGAGACACCTCAAGAACAAATGCAACCAATGTGGGACAAATACTCGACAGAATTTGTTGGAACTTGGTAACAAACTCTCTGAGTAAAGACATTGCATTTAGGCTGTTGATTTTGTTATATTTGCATCCCGCTTTTTGAAGCGATCATTGAAATCTGAGGCACATACACCTGTAAAAAAATAGCAAGAAAATGAGTGAGACAGTAAAACTAATCCTTGACGGAAAGGAAATAGAATTGCCAGTTATAACTGGAACTGAAAACGAGAAAGCTATTGACATCAGCAAGCTACGTGCGACGACAGGCTACATCACCATTGACCCCGGATTTAAGAATACAGGATCGACACAAAGTTCAATTACTTATTTGGACGGTGAGAACGGGATACTTAGATACAGAGGATATAGTATTGAGGAGCTTGCTGAGAATGCAACTTTTCTTGAGGTTGCCTATTTACTTGTGTATGGTGAACTCCCAAATATTGATGAATTGGCTTACTTCGATGAGTCAATTACGCACCACACTCTTGTGCATGAAAACATGAAACGTTTTTTCGATGCGTTCCCTCAAGGGGCTCATCCGATGGGAATGTTGTCTTCAATGATCGCAAGTCTTTCAACGTTTTACCCAGAATCACAAAGTGCGAATAGATCTGTAACAGATATAGAAAAGACAATTCACCGCCTCATTGCGAAACTCCCAACTTTAGCTGCTCAAGCATACAAGCACAACAAAGGGCTTCCTACTATGTACCCTAGAAATGACCAGAGTTACTGTGGAAATTTCTTGCAAATGATGTTTGGACTTCCAACGGAAGATTACAAAGTAAATGACGTTGTAGAACGTGCTCTAAACAAACTTCTGATTCTTCATGCAGATCATGAGCAAAACTGCTCAACAGCTACAGTACGTGTTGTCGGATCATCACAAGCAAATCTATATTCATCTGTTTCTGCAGGAATCGCTGCACTTTGGGGGCCTCTTCACGGAGGAGCCAACCAAGCTGTTATAGAGATGTTAGAACAGATTCGTCAAGATGGTGGCGGTCTACAGAAATGGGTTGACAAGGCAAAAGATAAAAACGACAGCTTCCGATTAATGGGATTTGGCCACCGTGTTTATAAGAACTTCGACCCACGAGCAACGATTATTAAGGTAGCAGCAGATGAGGTACTAGAAGCGCTTGGCGTGAGTGACCCCATTTTAGATATCGCAAAAGAATTAGAACAAGTCGCACTCAATGACGCATACTTCGTAGAGCGTGGTCTCTATCCCAATGTAGATTTCTATTCAGGAATTATTTACCGCGCACTTGGCATACCAACTGACATGTTTACAGTCATGTTTGCTTTAGGTCGTTTACCAGGATGGATCGGACAATGGAAGGAAATGACTGAACAATCTGAGCCGATTGGAAGACCAAGACAAGTTTACCAAGGAGCAAACGCACGAAATTTTGTGCCACTTACAGACAGATCATAATGAGTTCTTCAGGGAGTTCCTTAAAAGAAGCTTTTGTTAAGGCAGAACTTCAAAATGGAATCTCTACTATCACATTTTTCCACCCTTCTTCCAACAGCTTGCCAGCGAGTATACTCAGCAAATTAGCTGAAACCATTCGTCATGCAGGAGAGCAGAAAGATGTAAGAGTGATTGTTTTGAAATCTGAGGGTGACAGAGCATTCTGTGCCGGAGCAAGTTTTGATGAATTAATGGCCATCAGCAATGAAAGTGAGGGACTCGAGTTCTTTAGCGGATTTGCGAACGTTATCAACGAGATTAAAACATGCCCTAAATTCGTTTTAGGACGAGTTCAAGGAAAAGCTGTGGGTGGAGGTGTTGGTCTTGCTGCTGCTGTGGATCACTGTTTTGCAACAAAACACGCTTCTGTTAAACTGTCTGAGCTTGCAATCGGCATCGGACCTTTTGTAGTAGGCCCTGCGGTAGAGCGAAAGCTTGGAACATCCGGATTTTCACAACTAACCATAGATGCCACATCTTGGAAAACTGCAGACTGGGCTGCTCAATATGGTCTTTTTTGTGAGGTTTTTGACACCGTCGTAAAAATGGATGATGCTATTGACACCTTAGCAAATCAACTCGCAACAAGTTCACCTGAAGCAATGTCTGAACTAAAGAAAATTCTTTGGGCAGGCACTGAGCATTGGGAAACACTTCTTCTTGAGCGTGCTGCAATTTCTGGTCGTTTGGTTTTAAGTGATTTTACAAGGGAGGCAATTCAGTCATTTAAGAAATAGACTGAATTCCTTTAAAAAAAACATGAAACATAAAAAAGCTCAGACCATGATGGTCTGAGCTTTTTTGTTGTGTTAAACTAGTTTGAGGATTTAAACCTCTCAACAGCTAGTGCTGAATTGACAATCTACGTACTGATACTCCAGCATCATTGCTTAGCATCATCGTGTATGTTCCTGTAGAAAGGTTAGAGAAGTTAAAGTTAACTGAACCTTGAACAATCAAATTTGATTGAGTATAGACAACTCTACCTGTGGCGTCTAACAACTGCATGTTTACGTCATACATCTCAGTGTTTGACTGTAAAGTGATTGCTCCTGTTGTTGGATTTGGAAAAAGTCCAAAAGCTAGAGGATCCAATACATCAATGCCACTAACAGCAGTTACAACTACACTTCCGAGACAATCGGCGGCATCAGTAGCTGTTACAGTATAATCACCATCAACAAGTGTCGTTAAGTCTTCTACAACAACGTCATCCGAATTAGTCCATACAAATGAATATGTACCTGACCCACCTGTTGCATTTTGTGAACCTACACCATCCGTAACTGAAGCTTCGACAACAATCTCTGTTCCTTCACCTACTATTGCATCCGTTGTGGAAGAACACATGTTTGCGTTAGAGTCCATTGCTGAAATTGTGTAAGTACCTGCAGTAACATCAAACAATCCAGTCTCATTTGATTCCATTCCTAAAGTATAGGTCACGGTTTCTGTTGAACCCGATACTGTTGCAGTGATCAAACCCTCACCACCAAAGCAAACTGCGTCAGTTGCTGATAGAGAAAGAACGAGGAAACAACAAGACCCATCATCTTGGGTTGAATCCATGTTGTAGTTCGTAGCCATATTATCCATACAACCTAAAACCTCTGCATCATCACAAACACCATTACCATCAATATCTGATTCACATGAACCGCCACACTCTCCTAAAGCATCATTCACAGCGCATGAATCATCGTCGTTAGTAGCTGTAGCATCATAGTTACATGCAGTCATATCCATACAACCTAAGATTTCTGAATCATCACAAACTCCATTCGCATCAGTGTCTGATTCACAAGAGCCTCCGCATTCACCGAGAGCATCATTAACAGCACATGATTCATCATCATTGGTCGCTGTAGCATCATAGTTACATGCAGTCATATCCATACAACCTAAGATCTCTGAATCATCACAAACTCCATTGGCATCAGTGTCTGATTCACAAGAACCACCACAAACACCAAGAGCATCGTTAACAGCACAAGAGGAATCATCATTTGTCGCAGTAGCGTCATAGTTACATGCGGTCATATCCATACATCCTAAGATCTCTGAATCATCACAAACTCCATTGGCATCAGTGTCTGATTCACAAGAACCACCACAAACACCCAATGCATCGAGAACACTTCCGTCGCAGTCACAAAATCCATCAGCAATGCCGCTGCCTCCACAAGTTCCACACTCATCAAGAACGTTTCCATCACAGTCACAAGCACCTTCAGCAATGCCAGTACAGCTTCCATCATCACTTGTTGCTGTTACATCATAGTTGCAAGCAGTTGCATCTGTACAACCACATGAAGGTGAGTAAGTACCTGTTGTTCCGTCAAATGTCAATTCAACACGTGTAATGTCATTGTTGTCACTGTTGTTAAACATTTGTACCCAAATCGCACCTGAAGGAGTTCCGTCAGTTGTCAATTGAGCAACTAAAATTCTTTGATCAGCACCTGAAACAGCGTTTGAAGTCGTTGCAGGATCTAGAACGAACCAAGAAGCACCAAGTGCATCGTTAATATCAAGATTTCCACCTGCTTCAAAAGCAGAAGATGGGAAATCCGGGCTTAAAGAAGGCTCCGATTCACCGTCACCTGCTCCCTCTTCTAAACCTATCGTCACCCAACTGTCATAAGCCAGCTCTGGGAAACTAGGAAACAAAGCAGGATTCATTGATGAACCTAAAAAGTCACCGAAAGGGTGCTGGTAGAAACTTGTTGT
>DDJR01000061.1:15871-16303 GCA_002339135.1 Flavobacteriales bacterium UBA2619
AGTTACATAAACTCTGTAGGTTGTGAGACCCGCAAGCTCACCTTCAGTGTGCTCCATAACAACATCAACTTCTAAACCATAACTCTCATCTAAACCGTCAGGACAAGAACAGTATTCACATGATCCATCATCTAAAAGTGCAGAGGCATCATAATTACAAGCATCCATTTCCATACAACCCGATGTGTCAGCAATGTCACAAACACCATCACCATCTGCATCGTTGACACACTCACCAAAACAGTCATAAGGTGCACTTGCATAAGAACAAGTACCATCTTCATAAAGTGCATCTGGATTGTAGTTACAAGCATCCATGTCAGTACAGCCGAATGAGAGACATGATGTAAAGTCACAACTGCCATCATTAGTAGTAGCTTCTGGATTGAAGTTACAAGCCATTTCGACCGTACATCCAAGAATTTCGTCACC
>DDJR01000060.1:0-8003 GCA_002339135.1 Flavobacteriales bacterium UBA2619
GGGTCTTACGTCTCAAATAACAGGGATGGACATCTCACAAGGCATGCTTGATGTGGGGATCAAAAAAGCCGCCACAAAAAACTTCAGTGATCGGATTACTTTAATCCAAGGGGACTCTGAAAACCTGCCATTTCAAGACGAATCATTCGAGGCATATACCGTGGCTTTCGGGGTGCGTAACTTTGAAAATTTAGACCGAGGTCTTTCTGAAATGTACAGAGTCTTAACACCCGGTTCACTTACAGTTATACTTGAGTTTAGTAAACCTAAAACGTTTCCTATCAAACAGTTATTTGGATTTTATTTTAGATATATTATGCCTTCATTGGGGAAACTCGTCTCAAAAGATCCCGCCGCATATACCTACCTTCCAGAAAGCGTGATGGCATTTCCTGAAGGCCAAGAGTTCCTAGACCGTTTGAAGAAAATCGGATTCATCGACCTGCGCGCCATCCCACTTACAGGAGGAATAGCAAGCATATACCTTGGCAGAAAACCAGGCGAAAAGCAATGATCATACGTATCTCACCGAGCACACTTTCAGGTGAAGTAACAGCTCCACCCTCTAAAAGCTTGAGCGCACGATTTATTGCCGCTGCCCTTTTGGCCGAATCCCCAACAATGCTTCACGGATTAAGCGATTGTGACGACACGACTGCCGCTTTAAGCATTGCTGCCGAACTTGGAGCCGAAATCGAACTGGGGAGTGACTCCATTCTTATCACCCCATGCCCTTCCAGCATTCCTAGGCCACGAAGTGAAAAACTAAACGCTTGTGAATCTGGACTTGCAGCCCGTCTATTCGCTCCAATAGCAGCGCTTTCACTCGAGACTTTAACCATGACTGGTGAAGGATCTTTAATGAAACGCCCCTTCGAAATGGTTTCAAGCGGCCTGGCTTCTTTGGGCGTAAAAACGACAGGCGGCAAGACTTTACCTCTGACATTGGAAGGACCCTTGGTGGGTGGCGAAATCGAAATTGACGGCAGCATTAGCTCACAATTCCTCACAGGCCTATTGCTCGCGCTGCCTTATGCTGAGCAGGATTCAAAGGTGGTGGTAAAAAACTTAACATCCCGTCCTTACATTGACATGACGCTTGAGGTGATGCAGGCATTTGACTTGGATTACGTGCATGAAAAACACGAGACACAAGACACATTTTTTATTCCCGCAGGCCAAACGGCACGATCACTTCCTCTGTCAACTGACGGAGATTGGAGCGCCGCAGCAACCCTTTTGGTTCTTGGAGGCCTTTGTGGTCAACCTGACCTTGAAATCAAAGGCCTGCGCGGCACATACACTCAGGCGGACTCTGGGATTAAGGGAGCTATGCTCTTTGCAGGCTACCACATACTCGGAACAGATGAAGGACTAAGCTTAAAGAAAAAAAGACCTCGTGCAATGAAACTTGACTTATCCAATTCACCTGACCTCTTCCCTGTTCTTTGTGCTCTTGCTGCCTTTAGCAACAAACCATCTCATTTTAGCGGCGCCAACAGATTGGGGGCTAAAGAATCCGACAGAGCTTCAGTCCTGATTTCTGAATTTGCAAAAGCTGGGGTTACAATCGAAAGAGATGGAGACTCTTTAATTGTTCACCCGTGTAAGAAAACAACAGCTTGCCTCATGAATCCACATGGCGACCACCGCATTGCAATGGCAGCTGCTATCATAGGCTGCGCTGGCAATGCTGATATCGAAATATTAGACGCTGAATGCGTCGCAAAGAGCTACCCCATGTTTTTTGATGACCTTGCAAATATCGGAGGCTGCATCAGCGAAGTTCAACAAACCAAATACAAGTAAATACTTGTAAGCTTAGCGCAACTTTCGTGCGCCTCTTTTCAAAACCAATGTCGCAGCAACAGCAGTAAGAGCTGGTCCAAAAATCGGAGCAAGCGTAAAGTTAACGATGGGAATAGCCATCAAAACAGCAAAAACACTACCTAACCCCACAGCAAGACTGCGAAGTTTAAAAGCTTTACAAATAGATTCAACAGCGCCGGCACCTTCCCTTTCCCAAACGTAATCCATAGAAGCTGCTCCATAAAAAAAAGCTCCCAGAATAAAAGCGAGGAGCAACTCCAGAGGAGCAATGAAAGGAAGTAGAACAGGAAACATCACACCAGCGATGACCCCCAACACCAAAAGAAAAAGACCCAGAAAAAGCTCCACACAAAAATAAAGCAAGGCTGTTTTGACCCCTCGAAAAATGTCCAAAATAAAATGACTCAACGAAAATGGACGTACAATACCCGTCATCTTTTGCTCTGTAAGCTCAGATAAAATAGCCATTACAGGGCCAAGGAAAATGAGAACCAAGTATTTCATCAGCTTGATCTTCAACCAAAAAAGCCCCAGCCAAACAACGAAACTCAACATATAAGAACCCACAGCTCTAAACATTTGCTCAAGACAATCCAGCAAGATCAAGCCCTGTTCACATGCAACCCAAGAAGGCTCTCCAAACTTATCAGCATAAATTCGGTCTGCAAAATCAACAGCAATGTCTATGATCGAAAAGGCTCCGAAACTGAGAGCTACTGTGAGAAAAACAGCTGGAAGAAACCAAATTAACAGACCATTCGAAGCCAGGAAAGGCACTGCCTTCAAAGTTGCCAAAATACCATCACGAATTTTCATAGTTGCAATGTGGGAAAAACTTTGTGAAGTTTATAAAATAACGACCATGAATCCTCAACTTTACAAACATGAGAATTCACCTAATCGCAATTGGAGGAAGTGCCATGCACAATTTCGCACTTGCTCTCAACCACAGTGGACACAAAGTATCAGGGAGTGACGACCAGATATTTGAGCCCAGCCGAGGTAGACTTGAAAAAGCGGGCTTGTTGCCAGACAGTGACGGCTGGCACCCTGAAACACTGAATAAAAAGATTGATGTAGTCATCCTTGGGATGCACGCGAGAAAAGACAATCCTGAACTCGCAAAAGCTCACGAATTGGGACTAAGTGTACAATCATACCCCGAATTTCTATTCAATGCTACAAAAGAGAAAAAGCGTGTTGTGGTGGGAGGTTCTCACGGAAAAACGACCATTACATCTATGGTTCTTCATGTATTGAAAGCCTTAGGAAGACAAGCGGACTATATGGTGGGAGCGCAGCTCGATGGATTTGACCGCATGCTCGAGTTAAATCAAGAAAACGACTTAGCTGTGATTGAAGGAGATGAATACCTCAGCTCACCCATTGACAGCAGATCAAAATTTCTCCACTACAAACCGCACATTGCCATTGTTACTGGAATATCATGGGATCACATCAATGTTTTCCCAACGGAAGAAAGCTACTTGAACACGTTTAGAGCATTTATAGAGACCTTAGAACAGGGAGCAACACTAGTCTACTGCTCCGAAGACTCTCAACTTGTTCAACTTATTGAAGAGGCTGAAATGAAAAGACCAGACATTCACTTCACACCATACAACACACCTTCAAGCATTCCAGGCAATGGAAGCTCTGAAATCACCTACTCCGACAATACAACGACAGCTTCCAAGCTTGTTGGAGCTCACAATTTCCAAAACCTAGCAGGTGCTCGGGCCCTTTGCACCTCGCTATCAATACCAACAGCAGATTTTGACAAATCTATTGAAGGCTTCACCGGAGCTGCAAGAAGATTAGAGGTAGCCTTAGATCGACCCGGACAGAACTTTACTGTTTATCGAGATTTTGCTCACGCTCCTTCAAAACTGAAGGCAACACAATCGGGCGTCGTGGGATCATTTCCAAAAAGGAAGGTGACAGCAGTCTTTGAGCTACATACATTTTCAAGCTTAAACAAAGATTTCCTACCTCAATATGCTCACAGCATGGATGCTGTTGACAAAGCCATCGTATTTTACGACCCACAAGTAATAGAGCACAAACGCCTGCCTGCAATTTCTATTGAAGACGTTAAAAAAGCTTTTGCAAGAGAAGATCTTGAAGTCATCACAAATATCAAATCACTGGAGACAAGACTTCAATCTATTGATAAAAACAACCATTGTCTTCTGATGATGAGCTCTGGAAGGTTTGGCGGAGCTAACATATCCTAACAAAGTATGAATGGGCTATCCCAATCCCACATCCAAAGCCATCATCACGATAAAACCTCCAATAAACCCGAGGGTGGCAAAATCAGTGTACTTGTCACGCTGAGTTTCTGGAACAACTTCTTCTATGACCACAAAGATCATCGCTCCTGCAGCAAATGCCAGAGCATAGGGCAGGATAGGTGTCATTTGAATAACTAAAAGCGCACCTATCACACCCGCTATAGGTTCTACGACAGCAGAAAGCTGACCATACATAAATGATTTCCTGCGACTCACACCTTGTCGACGAAGAGGCATTGAAACAGCCAGTCCTTCGGGGAAGTTTTGGATTCCAATACCAATAGCGAGAGCGACAGCTCCAGCGGTAGTTGCACCATCCAATCCCATGGCTGCACCTCCGAATATCACACCCACAGCCAATCCTTCTGGAATGTTGTGGAGTGTAATCGCAAGGATTAAAAGCGTAGAGCTGTGCCAATCAGTTTTAGGGCCCTCTGCCTCTTCTTTGCTGAAGTTAATGTGGAGATGTGGGGTGATTTTATCCAATCCGAAAATAAACAACGCCCCCAAACCAAATCCGATGGCAGCAGGAAAGACCTTGGCAAATCCCTCCCCCTCAGTCATCTCAATTGCAGGAGCAAGTAAACTCCAGAAACTTGCAGCCACCATAACGCCACCCGTGAAACCAAGCATGGTGTCAAACCATTTCCGGTGCATATCCTTGAAGAAAAATACAAGGGATGCTCCTGCTGCAGTGAGCGCCCAGGTGAAAATTGTTGCGGCCAAAGCGGCCTTCACTGGCCCGATTGACTCGAGCCATGTTACCAAAGAATCAAATGTTATCATTATCTACTTGCGATTTAACTTCAGCTAAAAGCTGTTCAACTAATTTTTTAGACCAAACTTCTTCACTCATACCAACTTTAACCTGGTAACTCCCATCATACTCAAAAACCTTCACAACTGTAAATTGCAATCCCAATTTGATGCCCAAATCATCAAGATGCTTTAAAAAAGAATCGCTGCTGCTAAGCACACCGCGAATAGACGCTGTTTTTCCAAGTGCAATTTCATTCACCCCGACCAACGTGCTTCTGTCTGCTAAAACTCCTTGAGAGTCAGGTATAGGGTCTCCGTGGGGATCGAACCTCGGGAATCCGAGAAACGCATCCAGTTTAGAAATGAGTTTTTGAGAATCCACATGTTCTAACTGCTCAGCCACATCATGGACTTCATCCCAACCAAACCCCAATTTCTCTACCATAAAAGTCTCCCACAACCTGTGTTTGCGCAAAAGAAATATCGCCTCGTCACGTCCTTCTAATGTCAGCTTGGCACCTTGATATGGGATGTATTCTATTAAATCATTGCCTGACAAAACCCTCAACATCCCCGTGACAGAAGCTGGCTGAGTACTCAACTTTTCTGAAATGGCCGAAGTACTGGCTTTTAAACCTCGCAACTCTAAAGATAAAATAGCCTTTAAATAATCTTGTCTGTTGCTCGACGTTGTAGATGAACTCAAATTAATTGGTACTTTGTGGTGGACAAAGTTAACCCTAACAACTCTAATATTTAGCCATGCCTAATCTTTATGTTTTCCGACATGGAGAGGCCGTCACAAGCCTCCCTGATTTTGACAGGCCCCTCAATGAAAAAGGGCTGTCTGACATAGAAAAAGTAAGCAAAGAATTCAACATAGACAGCTTGCGTAAAACAATGTTTGCAACCTCACCTGCGGTCAGAACCCTACAAACAGCTGAAATTTTACAACGCAACTTGGAATTGAAAAACATGACCTTTGTGATAGAGGAGAATGGTTACTTGGCAAACGATGTGATTTGGTTTGCATTCTTAGAAAAATTACCTAAAACGTTTGGAGCATGCATCATCGTTGGGCACAACCCTGGCATCACGAACCTCTTACAACGTCTCACGGGCGAGGATATACTCATGCTACCCGGAACAGGCGTAAAGATTCGCTTACTCACAAAGGAGTGGAAAGAAGTCTTTGATGGCACAGGCGAAGTCACTAAAATATTCACACCTTAACTTGCAATTAAATTAGAACATTCCAAACAAATTGCATTCGTTCTCATTCTTAGTCACATGAAAAATTCCACAACGCGCACGATTTTACAAATTACGGGAGTTATTTTAGGTCTTTACGCTCTTTACTTCTTTCGAGGCTTGGTAGGGTACCTCCTTGTTTCAGTCGCCCTCAGCTTTGCAGGAAGACCTGTAGTAAACCTTGTTTCGAAAGTGAAAATAAAAGGGAGGACCCCTTCTTCTTCAGTGGGTGCAATTGTAGCTTTAGCTAGCTTGGTGATGTTAGGTGGGATTGTCTTGGGAATGTTTGGGCCGCTTGTCACAGCTGAAGCAAAAGTCCTGAATTCTCTAGACCCTCAGCAAATAACCAGCACCGTCAAAAGATGGCTCGCTTCTGCTGACTCCTTTTCTGCTCGCCTCAATATTTCAGATCAAAACGCATCCTCCATTCTGACGTCCCACATACAAAACTTAATAGGTCTCGATGGTGTTGGAAGTATTTTTACTGGACTATTCGCCTTCCTAGGAAGTGCGTTTATTGCGCTGTTTAGCATTTTATTTATGACTTTCTTTTTCCTCAAAGATGCTGGACTTTTCCACAAAATGATCCTGGCACTTACCCCAGAGTCACAGATAGAAAAGATGGAGCACGTCATGGAATCCTCTTCACACTTACTCACCCGTTATTTTTCAGGGCTCATCGTCCAAATTACAATCGTCACCCTCATGGTTTCATCTGGACTGGCAATCATCGGGGCATCTAACGCCTTTCTCCTGGGCTTTATAGCAGGTCTCTTTAACCTCATTCCCTATCTGGGACCACTTGCCTCGACGGCACTAGGCTTAACCATCGTTGCAACAACATACGAAGGAGATCCCTCAGGTTGGGGCTTTCACATCCTCTGTGCTGGAACCGTCTATGGGATGACACAACTTGTAGACAATTTCTTCACACAACCATTTATATTCTCAAACAGAGTCATGGCACATCCCCTTGAGATTTTCATCATCATTAGTATGGCCGGCCTCCTAGGAGGCGTAGCTGGAATGGTCATCGCCATCCCAGGATACACATTAATACGGATTGTTGCCCGAGAATTCCTCTCTGGATTCAAGTTTGTGGATGCCTTAACGGGGAAGATGAAGTAATCACACTCTCAAAAATGAAATAAAGTTATAAATATGTTCGCAACAGTCATTTGTAACAGTTGTTTCTTCTAACTTTGTACCCCGTATTCACACTTCGAATTCGGGAACATGCCACTAACACATTCTTCTTCTTCAGACACCCCACCAAAGGGACGCAACAGTCGCTATATTTTCGTCACTGGAGGAGTAAGCTCTAGCTTAGGAAAAGGCATTGTAAGCGCTTCTTTGGCAAAGCTACTTCAAGCGCGTGGGTACAGAGTAACCATACAGAAACTAGACCCATATATAAACGTTGACCCTGGAACTTTAAATCCATATGAGCATGGCGAGTGCTATGTAACGGTTGATGGGGCTGAAACAGATTTAGATTTAGGGCACTACGAAAGATTTCTAAACGTATGTACAACGCAGGCCAACAACATTACGACTGGGCGGATCTATCAATCAGTTATCAACAAAGAGAGGCAGGGTGAGTATCTAGGGAAGACTGTGCAAATCATTCCACACATCACCGACGAAATCAAGAGATGTGTACAGATATTGGGTTCTGAATCAGAGTTTGATTTTGTAATCACTGAAATTGGCGGAACTGTAGGAGACATCGAATCTTTACCTTACATCGAGGCCGTAAGACAAATGAAGTGGGAAAGCCCTGATGACACTTTAGTCATTCATCTTACACTCGTTCCATATTTGAGTGCTGCAGGAGAACTGAAAACAAAACCCACCCAACACTCT
>DDJR01000060.1:8305-19553 GCA_002339135.1 Flavobacteriales bacterium UBA2619
AACAAAACCCACCCAACACTCTGTAAAGCAACTTCTTCAACTTGGAGTCCAGCCTGATATTCTCGTTTGCAGAACAGAGCACCATCTCACGCATGGCATCCGATCTAAGCTTGCTCAATTTTGCAATGTAAATATAGAATCGGTCATTGAGTCAATCGATGCTGAAACCATTTACGACGTTCCACTATTGATGCAAGAAGAGAGGCTTGACGAAGTGGTTATGAGTAAGTTAGGGATAGACTTTAGCGCTATAGATAAGCCCAACTTAAAGGAATGGAAAGAGTTCTTGTACAGATATAAAAACCCAGATTCAACAGTTCACATTGGACTTGTGGGGAAATATGTAGAGCTTAAAGATTCTTATAAAAGCATTTCCGAAGCCCTCACTCATGCTGGAGCACATTTAAAAAACAAGGTTGAGATACACTGGATTCACTCTGAGAAAGTGACACCTTCGAGCGCAAAAGATCAGCTTGGAAAGCTCGATGGAATCTTGGTGGCGCCTGGTTTTGGATCGAGAGGGATCGATGGAAAACTCGAAGCGATAAAATTCGCACGAGTCAACAACATTCCGTTCTTCGGAATTTGTCTTGGAATGCAATGCGCAGTTGTAGAATTTGCTAGAAATGTCATGGGACTGAGCGATGCTCATTCTTCTGAAATCAAACAACACACACCAGACCCCGTGATCGACATTATGGCTGAACAGAAAGCTGTCACGAACATGGGAGGAACAATGAGACTTGGAGCATACCCTTGCGATTTAAAAGAGGGATCTAGGGCCAAATCAATTTACGGAACAGACTCTGTTGAAGAGCGTCACAGACATCGCTACGAATTTAACGAAGCCTACCGAGCCAGGTTTGAAAGCGCAGGCATGGTTGCTACTGGAATCAATCCGGTGAACGGATTGGTTGAGATCATAGAAATACCCTCACACCCTTACTTTGTTGCGACACAATTTCACCCCGAATACGCATCTACTGTGCTCGCTCCTCACCCACTTTTTATGGCTTTTGTCAAAGCAACTGTATTGTCAGGTCCTGGACTCGTTGAAAGGGATTTAAAATGAAGCAGACAGGCATAGAAATTAAACTACGCTAGGTCTGAACATTTGAATGTGGGGTATGTTGTCTTCTAAGTAGGTTTCTCCAGCGGCGACAAACCCCAAATCAGAATAGAATTTCTCAAGATAACATTGTGCTGAAATGCGAATTCCTTGACCAGGATAAGCTGACTCACAGACACCAATGGCTCTTTTCATGATATCTATTCCCAACCCCATCTTACGGCAATCTAAGCGGGTGGCTACGCGTCCGATACTTGGCTCAAGATAACTAACTCCAGGTGCACAAATCCGAATGCAAGCTGCAGCTGCAACTCCTAACGCGATGTCCTCATCAGTCTTGAATGCATAGACCTGAATAGAACTCAAATCCTTGGTATCAAGCTCTGGATAGGGGCAATCCTGCTCAACAACAAAAACATCTATGCGTAGCCTAAGGATAGAGTGGAAATGGTCTCTGGTAAGCTCGGACCATGAAGAAGTGTGGAATGAATACATTTTGTCAAATAAGAAAACTAATCTTTTTCAAGTTCATACATGTGATTAGGCTTGTATTGCATCACCCAAGCAAACGGTACAACCGCGAATACCCCTCCAACGAAAGCACCAACATTAATCTCTTCATCCTTCGTAATTGAAGTCCTGAAATCCTCATATCCTTCCAACTTAATTTCAACACGGGTTCGGCTCCAACTAATTTTCATATCCTCCATCAAACAGGGAGTATAACCAGCGTACTCTTTGTCTAAATAAACTTTCGCTCCAGATGGGATCGATTGAATGAGGGTAGAACTTGAGCAGCTTGACAGGAGAAAAAGTCCTGAGAAAAAAATCAAAATTGAACCCAAACTTTTTGAGTGAATCATAGCCATGTATTTGCGTTTGTGTGGTTTTTCAAAACTAATCATTAATAAACAAAAAAAGGGTCAACCCGCAGGTTAACCCTTTCTCAATTATATTTTCTTATATCGACTTAGAAACGCGCTCCAAATCCGATCATAGTATTGAAACCAGAATCTAGATTGTAGTTAATCTGTGGATCAACAAACAAACGATCATTCAAAGCATTTAATTGGAAATACTTTCCAGCACCCAAAGAAATACTCATATCCTCTCCACCAGCACTTAAAATGTTATCTGCTCCAGCTTGGAAGAAAACTCCATTCCAAAAGTAACGGACATTTAAATCCATACTTAAATCGTCAGTTGCACCATTCAATGATCCTGAGACAACTAGATCGTCAATCACTGCATACCCTACAGTTGGACTCATCATAACTCCAGTTGAGAAGACATTCATTAAAGTAGTAGCATCACCTGTTCCAAGGTAATAAGATCCTGCTGCTTGCTCAGACTGAGCTGAAAGTGTGAAAGTTAAAAAAGCACACGCACATAAAGTAAATAAATTTTTCATATAACAATGTTTTTTGTTCGTGCCAAATATGCGACCTAAAACTAATCACAAAATAAATGGTCGAAAATACATATTAACTTTGAAGTGTTAACTCAAAGTAAAGTGTCAATATATACTGATAGTTACACACTAATTAACCCTTGGCACCTACCTTGCGCAAATGGCAGAAAAGAACGTTTTATCGGTTGAGGGTCTTTCAAAAAGGTATGGTGAACGACAGCTTTTTGAGAATCTTACATTCGGAATAGGTAAAGGCCAAAGGGTGGCGCTTGTCGCTCGCAATGGCACAGGAAAGAGCACACTCATGCGTGCGTTATGTAATCTAGAACCTGCCGACGAAGGTCGCATTGCTTTCGCAGGTGGGATTCGTCATTCTTATTTGAAGCAAGAAGCTGAGCTAGATCCGACAGCAACTTTACTAGACACCCTATATATAGGAGACAATCCTTCAGTCGTAGCTCTTCGAAACTATGAGTTAGAGCTCGAACGTGGAGCAGATGGCGTGAAATTTCAAGAAGCCAGCGATGCCATGGACAGAACTGAAGCATGGAATTATGAAGCGAGAGCCAGGGAAATTCTAGGCCAACTGAACCTCCATGACTTGAGCCGCAAAGTAGGTTCACTAAGTGGTGGAGAAAAACGAAGGGCTGCACTCGCGGCCGTTCTGTTAGAAGCCCCTGACTTGCTGTTCTTAGATGAGCCCACAAACCACCTAGATCTAGACATGATCACTTGGCTAGAAAAGCGACTCGCTTCGATGAACTCAACCATCTTTATGATCACTCACGACAGGTATTTCCTGGAAAATGTGTGTGACCGTATTCTAGAACTCGAAAACCTCAAACTTCATCCCTACAAAGGGAATTTCAGCTACTACCTTGAAAAACGTGACGAAAGACGCGAGAACGCTCAAGCCTCAAAAGATCGGTCGCAGAAAGCCATGAAAAGAGAACTTGTATGGATGCGCTCGACACCTTCTGCCCGAACTGGAAAAAGCAAAAGCCGAATTGACCGCTTTTACGAGATCAAGAAAGAGGCGTCTATTCGGCTCAAAGAAGACCCAATGCACATCAGCGTGATTCCGTCAAGACTGGGCGGGAAAATCGTAGAGCTACATAAAATCAAATGTGCGTATGGCGACCGAACTTTGTTTGAAGGAATTACACATCACTTTCTGAGAGGTGAACGGATAGGAATCGTGGGAGTTAATGGTTCCGGGAAGACCTCACTTTTAAAAATGATTTTAGGCGAGCAGATACCAGACACAGGCAAGGTCGTCATAGGAGACACAGTCGTATTTGGTCACTATCACCAGCAGGGAGGTAATTTCAGCGAGGATTGGAAAGTGATTGATGCAGTTCGCGAAATAGGTGACTACATCCCTCTGAAAGGCGGGGCACAACTTTCCGCTGCTCAACTCCTGGAGCGATTTCTTTTCCCTCGACATATGCATCACCAGTATATTAAAGTACTGAGTGGAGGAGAACGCAAGCGACTTCATCTTCTCAGAGTTTTAATGAGCAATCCCAATTTTCTCATCCTAGACGAGCCGACGAACGACCTTGACATCTTCACTCTTGCGGTGCTTGAGGAGTTTTTGCTAGATTTTGCAGGCTGTCTTCTAGTTGTATCTCATGACAGGTACTTTATGGACAAGATTGTTGAGCACATTTGGGCTGTTGGAGAAAATGAAGATCTTTCAATCCGAGATTACCCTGGGAACTACACTCAATATAGACTGTCGCGAGCGGAAAAAATTGCAGAAGCAAGAGCAGCCACATTAAATACAGAAACAACTTCAAAGCCCTTGGAGGTCAAGGGGAATTATACAAAGAAACTATCTTACAAAGAGAAATTCGAGTTCGACAAACTTGGGCCACAGATTGAACAGCTCGAAGGGAAGCGGGATAGGTTGTCAGCAGAACTTGAAACATGCAATTCTCATGAAGACTTAACAAAACTTGGAGCAAAGCTTGGGAAAGTCACTTCTGAACTCGACGAAGCTGAGACACGGTGGCTTGAATTGGCCGACAGAGCATAACGTTAAGAAAGGCTGTAACCTCCTTGATGTATTTAGAATTAAGGCTGATCGAAGTCCATGACAAAAGGACCGTCTCCTTCAGGGTGAGCCTGACATGAAAGCACATATCCATTCTCCACTTCGTCTTCTTCTAGAGCAAAATTAATATCCATCGAAGCACTACCTGCAGTCATTTTACAACGGCAGGTACAGCAAACTCCACCTTGACATGAAAAAGGTGCGTCGACTCCAGCATCCAATGCTGCATCGAGGATGGACTTGCCTGTTCTTTTTACCGAAACGCGTGTTGTAACACCATCAAGAACAACGGACACATCAACCTCGTCAGACTTCGAAGACGAAACAGATTCTACGCGCGCCTTTTTAACGGGTTCAGAAGATGATGTAAACAGCTCAAACTTCACTGAGGAGTCAGGCATTCCAGCTCCCGTTAGAGCAGATCTACAGTCTGAAATCATGGATTCAGGACCACACAAGTAAGCGACGTCAAACGATGTTGGAGAAATCACATCGGGGAAAAGACGAGACAGACGTTGTGCGTCAAGTCGACCTGAAAAGAGATCGACTTCAACGGGTTCACGTGTCAGGAAATTGAAAAGCTGAAGTCGTTCTAGATAAGTGTCTTTGAGATTAGACAGCTCGTCTTTAAAGATCATACTCGACGTTTCTTTGTTCACATAACAAAGAGCAACCTTAGCTGTGGGGTCTGAAGACAGAACATCTTTGACAATCGAAATGACAGGTGTAATTCCTGACCCTGCAGCAATTGCCAGGTGATTTTTAACTGATTCACTGAAATCACGGGTGAAACGGCCATCGGGAGGCAGAGACTCTAGTGTGTCGCCAACGGCAAGAACACGGTTACAGTATGTACTAAATATACCACCTGGCACTTCCTTAATAGCTACACGCAGAACACCTTCTGAAGGTGCTGAGCACAAAGAGTAACTTCGACGAATGTCCTCACCATCTATGTTCGTTCGTAGCGTAAGATACTGACCCGCAAGAAAACGAAAAGATTCGCCAGAAACAGGTTCAAGTAAGATAGAAACTGAATCAACAGTTTCACGGCAGACCTCTGCTACTCGGAGTGATTGAAATTTAGACATGCCGCGAAGGTAGAGAGGAAAAGTAATTTATAATGATTTGGCCTAAATCATAAAGAAAAAAAATGCTTCGCAGTATCTTTGATAGATGATTCGAACTTTAGAACAATTTGATGCCTACGTAGCTGCGGAAAAAAAGATTGAACCAAAGGACTGGATGCCTGATGGTTATCGGAAGACTTTGATTCGTCAGATTTCTCAGCATGCGCATTCCGAGGTCGTGGGAATGTTGCCAGAAGGGAATTGGATTACAAGAGCACCAAGTCTTCAGAGGAAAGCTATTTTACTTGCAAAAGTTCAAGACGAAGCAGGGCACGGATTGTATTTATACTCTGCAGCAGAGACGCTGGGAGTAGAGAGAGCTGATTTGATTGATGACCTGTTAAGCGGAAAGGCCAAGTACAGCAGCATCTTTAATTATCCGGTATTAACATGGGCAGACATTGGAGCGATCGGCTGGCTTGTAGATGGGGCTGCAATTATGAATCAGGTTCCTCTATGTAGATGCAGCTATGGGCCTTACTCTAGATCTATGATTAGGGTCTGCAAAGAGGAGAGTTTTCACCAAAGACAAGGATATTCAATTATGGTTGAACTCATGAAAGGGAATGAAGCTCAAAGAGAAATGGCTCAGGACGCTCTGAATCGTTGGTGGTGGCCTTCGCTGATGATGTTTGGTCCAAGCGACAAAGACAGTGAGCACAGTTCTCAGAACATGACTTGGAAGATTAAGCGCTTTACAAATGACGAGTTGCGCCAAAGAATGGTTGACATGACTGTCCCCCAGGCTGAGTGTATCGGTCTGAAGATGCCCGACAAAGACTTGAAGTGGAACGAGGAGACAGGTCACCATGATTTCGGGGAAATCAATTGGGATGAGTTTTACAATGTACTTGCGGGAAATGGTCCTTGCAACAAAGAAAGACTGGCAGTTCGAAACAAAGCGCATCATGATGGAGCATGGGTCAGAGAAGCAGCTGTTGCATACGCCAAGAAAAATCAGAAAATCAGAGCTTAAAACCAAAGCGTAAAAGCAGAATAAGATGAGCGACTCAAAAAACAGTTGGCCTTTGTGGGAGGTTTTCATACGGAGCAAGCAAGGCCTTGGACACAAGCACGTTGGAAGTCTTCACGCAGCTGATGCAGAAATGGCGATAGGAAATGCCAGAGATGTATATACTCGCAGGCAAGAAGGTGTTAGTATTTGGGTTGTACCAGCTGAGAATATTACTGCCAGCTCTCCAGAAAATGCTGAAGCGCTCTTCGATCCCGCAAACGACAAAGTTTACCGTCACCCTACTTTCTTCGTCCTCCCAGACGAGGTAAACCACATGTAATCAACCTGTATTTCAAAGAACGTGAATAAACCCCAGCACAAACAAGCTCTTTTACGCCTCGGCGACGATGCCCTCATCTTGGGACAACGCCTAGGCGAATGGTGCGGCCACGCCCCTGCCCTCGAAGAAGATATTGCCCTTACAAACATCGCTCTTGATCTTATAGGCCAAACACAGTCCTACCTCTCTCTAGCTGGAAGCCTCAATGAAGGCGAATCTCAAACTGACGATCAACTTGCATTCCACAGAACAGAGAGAGACTTTAAAAACTTACTTCTTGTAGAGCAACCCAATGGCGACTTTGGGGACACGATCGTTCGACAGTTTCTTTTTGACCACTTCGCACTTTTAAGAGCAGAACATCTCGCATCTCAAACATTCGATCTCGAAGCTGCGGCAATTGCTGCAAAAGCGATCAAGGAAATTCGCTACCACGCAGATCACAGCAGCAAATGGGTCATTCGTCTCGGAGACGGAACCACAGAAAGTCACGAACGTGTCCAGAAATCTCTCAATGAACTTTGGAAGTTTACTGGAGAAATGTTCACTGCTGACGAAATCGATGTCGCTGGGATCGAATCTGGCCTCTTGCCCGATCTGACAATCCTTAAAACAAAGTGGGATACCGCAATTGATGCTGTTTTAAAAAAATCGACCCTCATTCGTCCAGAGAATGGATGGATGCAACAAGGGGGGCGCAAAGGCATCCATACTGAATCTTTTGGGTTTTTACTCGCAGAGATGCAAAGCCTTCCCCGCACCTACCCTGACGCAACCTGGTAATGAAGCAAGAAGGAGATGACAACGGCAACTCCCCTGAAGCGATTGCCATGGTGAAAGCCGTTAAGCGTCAACTTGAGGATGTTATGGACCCAGAGCTTCCTTTCCTTAGCGTTGGCGAAATGGGTATTCTACGTGATGTCATTTATAAAAATGACCACACAATATGCATTGTTACGCCAACTTATTCAGGATGCCCAGCAACTGACGTTATTTCAAAAGATGTACTCGCAGCTGCGCGCGTTGTGGACCCCAGATCTTCAGTACAAATCGCAATGAGCCCTGCCTGGACAACCGATTGGATCTCTGAAAAAGCGCGCGAAAAGATGACTCAAAATGGCATTGCACCCCCAGAAGGTCTAAGTCACGACAGGGCTTTTTTAACGGGTGATGACCGCATCATCCCCTGCCCCATTTGTAAAAGCAAAAACACCAAACTCATTTCACCATTTGGATCCACAGCATGCAAAGCTTCATTTAGTTGCAACACATGCCTTGAACCCTTCGAACATTTTAAATGCATTTAAAACTGATTTTTTAAACAAGCCTTTGTCCCATGAGTGAAGATCACGGAAACATACATCCCATAGTAAAACAACTTCTTGCAGAAGACCGGATGACAAATTGGCTTAAAGCAGAGGTTCTCGAGTCTAAACCAGGTTTTTGCAAACTTAAAATGACAGCACGTGAAGAAATGTCGAACGGGTTTGGAATCATTCACGGCTCTGTCGCATTCGCTCTAGCTGACAGCGCTATTGCTTTTGCATCGAATGCTCATGGCCGCCATGCAGTAAGTATGAACACTTCAATACGCCATTTGTCGCCAGTCAAAGTCGGCGACGTTATTACGGCAGAAGCAACTGTGACAAAACTGAAACACCGAGTTGCAAACGTAGATGCAATCATCATCAACCAAGACGGAGTTAGAGTTGCAGATGTTCAATCAACTGGATATAGAAAAAAAGAAGAGTGGTAAACACCTTTTTTCTTTACCAGCTCTTCGTGGGTACCACTTTCTACGATGACCCCATCTTTGACTACACAAATTTTATCTGAGTAACGAATCGTGCTAAGTCTGTGCGCTACAATAAGTGAGGTCCTACCTTTTGTGATGGAGGCTGTCGCTTTTTGAATCAGCCGTTCCGATTCTGAGTCTATAGAGGATGTAGCCTCGTCTAAAATCAGAATTCTTGGTTTTGCTACATATGCGCGCATAAAGGCAATCAATTGACGCTGACCCACTGACAACATCGCCCCTCGCTCACGTACATCTAGGTCTAAGCCCTCTGGATATTTACTGATAAATTCAGCTGCACCTACCGTCTCAGCCGCGGCCAAAATTTCATCATCACTAATTCCGCCATCGTGCAGTGAAACATTGGCCCTTAGGGTATCTGACATGAGAAACACTTCTTGCTGCACGACCCCCACATTGGCTCTGAGGTTTTTCAAAGGTATCTCCCGGATATCCACACCGTCGATGCGAATCATGCCTTTCTGGAAATCATAAAACCTTGACAACAGACCAATAATCGAACTTTTCCCAGCTCCAGTAGACCCAACGAAAGCAACTGTTTCTCCGGGCTCAATTGTAAACGAGACACCCTTTAGCACCCAACTTTCAGGACTCTTCGTGTCTTCGTAAGAGAACCAAACATCTTCAAATTCGATCTTCCCCTCAAACGTAACATCTGAATTCGTTCCTTCATCAGTTACAGATTCATTTTCGAGCAACAGGTTAAATACTCTTTCCGCGTTAATGATCCCCATTTGCAACACATTAAACCGATCCGCGAGCTGTCGTATAGGTCTGTATAGCATGAATACATAAAGCACAAACTGAAGAACCACACCCAAGGTAATATCACCTTCCACAACACCGCCTATCCCTAACCACAACAAAAGAGCTACACTTGTTGCACTAAGCATTTCGACTACTGGAAAGAAAATACTAAACGCTTTGATTGAACTCACATTTGCATCCTGATGCTTTTTGTTGAGGTCAGAAAACTTCTCCTCCTCCACTCTCTCTCTAGTATAAGCTTGAACAATGTGCATTCCTGTCACATGCTCCTGCACAAATTCATTCATGTTAGAAACTTGATTTCTCACATCGGCAAATGATTTCTTAATATGTATTTGAAAAATTCTGGTCGCAACCAAAAGAATCGGAATAGGCAATATGACAAAAAACGTTAGTTGCAAGTCAATCACCAACATTGCTATGAGCACAACAACCAATGTGAGTATATCACCAATCGCATTCAGAAGTCCATTTGAAAACACATTTGCAATACCGTCAACATCACTCACCAATCTCGTGACGAGTTTTCCCACAGGTGTTTTGTCGTAAAACCTGAGACGGAAAGCCATCAGATGTCGAAAAAGCTTGGTTCTTAGATTTAGAGAGACGCTAAGAGCCACCCAATTTGCCAAATACACAACTCTGTACTTGAGGAGCGCCTCCAGCAATAAAACACCAACAATTGCAATGAAAACTTTGAGCATCCCCTCATAATCTCCATTTGCCATTTCAACATCAACTGCATGCTGAATCAAAGCGGGTCTCACCCAAACAATACTCGAGAGCAATAAAATCAACACACCCGTTACTGTGAAGCGTGTCCTGTATGGTTTTACTTCACTTAATATTAATTTAAGGGTTTTGTTTTTAATCATCTGATTGCTGAAGGTACGAGGAAACGAAAACACTTGAAGGATATTCTACACGCGATAGATACAAGCCACAGCCCGGAGCCGAGCGACCTGCTCGAGAGCGATTGCAAGAAGCAATAACTTCTTGAAATTCTTGTTCACTACGTTTCCCCTTTCCAACCTCCAGCAAAGTTCCTACAATTGCACGTACCATATTTCGAAGATATCTGTCAGCAGAGATCTCTATGCGAATTTGTCCATTTGAGGAGTCTTCGAAAATCTCTAATCTTCTCACATCACAAATGGTTGTTTTGACGTCACTCCCTGTTTTACAAAATGCTGCAAAATCTCCTTGGAAAATTAAATGGCGTGCAGCCTTCCTCATCGCTTGAATATCTAAGTCACCAAAAATCCTTGCCGACCTTCCAGAAAGAAACGGATTCTTTATTGTATGAATCAGATAAGTGTATGACCTGTCGGAAGCAGAAAATCTTGCATGAGCCTTATCTGACACCTCAGTGACAGATCTGATGGCGACATCAGAACCCAAGATTCCATTGAGCTTAAAAGCCAACTGGTCTAAAGAATCGAAACGCTGAGCATCAGATAGTGGTGGAATGTCGCAATGGGCAACATAGTAAGAAGCATGGACTTCAGAGTCTGTGCGACCACAGCCCACAACTCCTGTTTTAACTCCACACAAACGCTCTAAAGCTTCTTCTAAAACTTGTTGAACAGTAATGGATGCGGGTTGACGTTGCCAACCATGGTATTTGGTCCCGTCATACGATAGCTCGAGAAAAACTCGCACGTACCTTCCTTGTTGATTAACTCCAAGAAGCGATCTTC
>DDJR01000109.1 GCA_002339135.1 Flavobacteriales bacterium UBA2619
TGGAAGATGTTGGATCGCATCTGGAAAATGTTTCTCGAAGAACTCATGTACATCCTTGTCAGATTTGATGTTTTCGAAGGATTCTTCACCTTCGAAAGGAGCGAAGAGTGAGCAAGTAAAGCTTCCACCTGGGTTTGGGAGCGCCATAAGCATAAATTTCCCCCGAGGCCAAATATGCAGTCCGTCTTCTGCCATCCGAAACCCACCATCTACGTTGGCACTCATCGGAATCTCTTTGTAACCATGGGGAAGATACTGCTGGGAGAAGTCGAATCGGCTTGTGTGCGTCATCTTTTCACGGATCACACTAAAGGCACCATCAGCTCCGAAAATCCGATCGTGAAGTATTGCATCTCGATTTTTAAAACACAAAGAAACACCAGGTAGCTCACCTTGTTTGGAGATTTTGTAACCTGTACTGATGTGGTCAAACTTCACATCCAGAGAAGGGTTTTCTTCTGCTGCTTCAACTAAGATGAGGTTGAGGCGAGATCGGGATACAGAGTAGATACACTGATCTCCAACACCGTACAATTGGAATGTTTCATTTCCTGAATGGTCGTGCATTCGTCGCCCTTTTATTGGAAGCGCAATTTCCCTAACTCTATCGGCTACTCCTGCTTTCTCGAGAGCCTTCCAACCTCGATCGCTGAGTGCAAGATTAATGGAACGTCCTTCAAGTGCTTTGCCCTTTCTAGGGTCTGATCGACGGTCATAGATGGTGACTTTATACCCACGTTGCACGAGCATAAGACCAAGTAAGCTTCCAACAAGGCCTGCTCCGACAATGGCGTGGTGTTCAGAATTCGAATCGCTTTTAGTCATTTATGAAATTGCGTTGAAAGCCAATTTAAGGTCTTCGATAATATCTTTTGCATCTTCAACCCCTAAGCTGAGTCGAATAAGCCCATCAGTGACTCCAACTTTTTCTCTAATTTCTTTAGGAATAGAAGCGTGCGTCATCGAGGCGGGATGGCCGATCAAAGACTCCACACCTCCAAGAGATTCCGCCAAGGTAAATAGCTTTGTTGATTCTACAAATGTATTTGCAGAATCTAGAGAATCGCCTTTGATTGTAAATGCAACCATCCCTCCGAAATCGGACATTTGGCGAGAAGCAATTTCATGACCAGGGTGACTTTCCAGCCCAGGCCAAAATATTTTCTCAACTTGATCATTCGTTTTTAAATAGTCAACCACAGCTCTTCCATTTTCGCAGTGTCTAGCCATTCTAAGATGGAGGGTTTTAATTCCGCGAATAACAAGAAAACTGTCCATGGGGCCAGCGACAGCACCACAGGAATTTTGTAGAGCACGAAGTTTTTCATTAAGCGCGCTGTCGTTCAACATCAGACATCCCATCACGACATCCGAATGACCGCCAAGATATTTTGTTGCAGAGTGCATCACCACATCTGCCCCTTGAGATAACGGTTGTTGAAGCATTGGAGTGGCGAACGTATTGTCGACACAGACAAGGATGTTTTTCCCTTTTACAAGGTCTGAAACCGCTTGTATGTCTGTGATTTGCATCATTGGATTGGTCGGTGTTTCAATCCAAATCATCCTCGTATTTTCATTGATCACTTCAGACAATGAAGTTTCACAATTGTCGAGATTCACAAAATGAAATTTAATTCCATAGTTGGCAAAAACGGTTGTAAACAATCGATAACTCCCGCCATAAAGATCGTTTGTGGAGATGACTTCGTCACCTGGTTTAAGTAATTTTAGTAGGTTGTCAATCGCTGCTAGTCCAGAAGCAAATGCCAGCCCGTGATTTGCGCCCTCGATTTCTGCAAAAGCGTTTTCTAGAGCATGGCGTGTTGGGTTTTGAGTGCGAGAGTACTCGTAACCTTTGTGCTCTCCTACTTTTGTTTGCGCATACGTAGATGTTAAATAAACAGGAGTCATAATTGCCCCTGTTGAAGAGTCGTGTTTTACACCGGCATGTACTGCCCTCGTACCTTTTCCTATTCCGTCAGACATCTTTTTAAGTTTTTATTAATGGTCTGTAAAGTTAATGAATTTTCCTACCCGTACGCACAAGCCATCCAGGGAGTAACAAAGATCCGATGATTAGGTATATGAAGTAGGTCAGCATACGCCAAATCAAGACGGTAGCTCCACCAACTACGGCCACACCTTGCATAAATACAGGCAGCGAAAACTCTGCAATTCCGGACGCTCCAGGAGTAGGACTTGCGAGCATTGCAATCCACAGCGAAAGTTGTCGAGCGAAGACTTCTACGTTTTGAACTGACTCGAAAAAAATGTATAAAACTGCGTTAAGAATGAAAAACCTTGCTGTCCAACTCACAAAAGTTACCCCCAATGTTTTCATCCACAAACCTCTTGTCGCTCCTTTTAAACTTTCTGAAGCAAGCATCCATTCCTGTGTTGTTCTTTCTGCTTGTAATTTCCACTTTTTAAGCCCTGGCGATCGAAATACTCTTAGAATCACAAGTCGTGTTGCGTTTGGAGCGATAAACAGAACGAACATAATGAAAACAGTTATCGCGCAGTGTATCGCATATCCGGCATAAAACATGATCCTCAAACCCGCTTCAGCCGATGATGATAAATCCCCTGGGATAAAAGCATCCATGCCAATGATAAATAGGAGAAGAGGCACGGCCAAAACGTAAAAAAACTCATCCATCAGAGATGTAGCGAGCACAGTTGCCACACTTCTGCCTAGCGTCATGCCTTCCCGTCTCATTAAATAAATTGCAATGGGACTCCCTCCGATGACTGACGGAGTGATGGCCGATGCAAACTCCCACAACAAAATAACATTTAGAGAACTACGCCAACTAAATTGACCCAGCGAGAGCATTTTCACCCTCACCATATACGCAAGATCTCTGATTGCTAAAAGACCAACAGCACTTGCAAGCGCCAACGCTGCTCTTGAGCTATACACAACGTCACCCAATCCTACATCCTTGATGTCTTCCCCATAAAAATAGAAAATGACACCAAGCCCTAAAACTGCCGGAACAACGGCCTTCCATCTTTTGATTTCGATGTCTTTCCCCCAAGAAACATTAGACATACCTCAAAGACTTGTGCTTGTCACCTGACCATACCTCAGCAATCTTTTTTGAACGGTCAAGAACTTTTTTAATTGTATCAATTCGCAATGAATTAAGTATGCTGAATCGCCTCCATCGTTCTGTAATTGTTGCTCGATAATACATCTAATTGTTTGTGTGTATTTAGGTGTTCAAATATAGGTTTGAATTCGCAACGACCCATTTCATTCTTCACCTCCCGATTTAGTACACAACATTTAATGTGGCATCCCACATTCAATTGTTTTTTGATTGGGTGTTTTATAAAACAGGTTCGTTGAAAGCGTATATTCGCTTTGATGATAGTAGTAGGTAACAAACTTCTTTCGGAAGACATTTTCGAGGTTCAGTTCTCTTGCGATATCGCTGCCTGCAAAGGCGCATGTTGCGTAGAAGGGTCAGGAGGTGCTCCGCTTACTGAATCGGAATGCGCAATTTTAGACGATATTTTCGAAGATGTGCAGCCCTATTTGCGGAAGGAGGGCCTTGATGTAATCAAGGAAAAAGGACTGTTTGTCATTGGTGACGATGGCACGTTAGAAACACCACTTATTGATGGGAAGGCCTGTGTTTACACTACGATGTCAGCCAATGGAACACTTCATTGTGGTATCGAACAAGCCTATCGAGATGGAAAAACAAAATGGAAGAAACCTCTCTCTTGTCATCTTTATCCCATTCGAGTCAAAGAACTCATCGAATTCACTGCGTTAAACTATCACAAATGGAGCATTTGTAACTCAGCCCTCTCTTGCGGCGTCGCTCGTCAGACGACCATCCTGGAATTTTGCAAGGAACCGCTTATACGTGCATTCGGTGAGCAATGGTATGGTGAGGCTGAAGAGACAATGAATGCTTGGCTACAAGGAAAGAAGATAAAGTGAACATACAAGTGAAATGTTTGGGAGTATTAATAGCATTAGTCAGCCTATTTCATTCAAGGTTTTCAGCACAAGACACAAACGGCTTCACCTCCACACCTGTCTCTTCTCTCACAACAGATCATGATGACCTGCCCTTTGGAGCCGATTCAAAATGGGTTTATGTGATGCAATACGGAGGTGAATCTGGAGCACAATATTTCAGAGCCCCAAGAAATGTGGACCCTCTTCATCCCGGCGACCTCGAAGCAATGTCATTGCAGGTCATAAGAGACGAAGCTTGGTCTGAATTGGGGGTCATTTCCCACGTAAGTTTAGACGCGGAGAGGCAACTTGCTGTTATTTCTGCAAAACCATACCCTGGAGCTGGAGATTTCGATTTGTTTATCGCTTCTTCAACGGAAAACGGATATTCACGCCCCCATCCACTGTATTCTTTAAATACTTCTGGTGATGAAGTTTATCCCCAATTCAGCACTAACGGACTGTATTTTTCTTCGAACAACAACATTTATTTTGCCGCAAGAAAACATCAATGGCAAAAAGCTGAGGTACTTGCTGCACCTATTAACACTTCAGCGGATGAAATCTCAATTGCCATCTTAAACGATTCAGAGATGTACGTGAGCTCCAATCGGAAAGGAGGAGGCTTTGATGTTTATTTACTTCGACGTGATGTCGATGAAAATCTGGCATCTGGCTTCAATCTTGAGTTTTTGAGCGCAGGGCTGCCCGTCATTGGCGCTGAAATACGTTGGTTGGATGCAACGACTGGAAATCTCGTTTTCTCAGGCTCTACAGATCAGTCTGGGAAACTTTCTTTAGATGGTTTGCCTTCATCTCGTACCCTTAGAATGATGTCAGGGTCGGATGAAGTCCCCACAAAACCAGGTTCTGTAGTTAGAATTGTCAATCCAGAGGGAGAAATTGTTCGCACCTATGTTGTGGGCCCAAGCGGTGTGCTTGCAGCAGATTTTCTACCTCTTGATGAGGTTGGTGACTTGCGTACATTTGAATCAGTCGATTCCAGCATATTGCCTGGCAGATTTCAACCATTGCTCACTCTCAACTTCGAGAAAGGTAATTCGTCACCTACTGAGACGTCTTTGTTTCACCTCGATGAATGGTGGTTAGAGATTGCAGAGTCTCTCCTTGTTGGCAGAGAGGGTTCACTCGTCATAGAAGGACATGCAGATATAACGGGTGAGCTGGGAGCCAATGACAGTCTGAGTGAGCTGCGAGCTATTTGGTTTAAGGAATGGCTACTCGCAAAAGGCTTGGACGCATCAAGGTTGATTACAAGAGGAATGGGAGCCAGATTTCCGATGCAGGTCTGTCCGGAAGGCACCTCTGAAAGTTCGGTGTATTGTCCACCAGAAGTGCATGACGCTAACCGCCGTGTAGAGCTAAGGTGGAAAGTAGATTAGGCAAATGAGTTACAAGAAAAGAAACACTATTTTTGCACCATGCTTATAACAGTTATGCGTTCAAAGTTGCACCGCCTTACCATTACGCAGGCGGATTTAAATTACGTAGGTAGTGTCACCATCGATGAAGACTTGTTAGATGCCGCAGGAATCATTGAGGGTGAAAAAGTTCAAATTGTGAATGTGAACAATGGTGAACGTATAGAAACCTACACCATAGTTGGTGAGCGAGGATCTGGTGTAGTTTGCCTGAATGGCCCTGCTGCTCGCAGATGTTCTCCAGGAGACATCGTGATCGTAGTAGCCTATGGTCTTCTGTCTCTAGAGGAGGCAAAGGCATTTACTCCGACGGTCATTTTCCCCCATACAGGAACCAACAAGTTAACATAAGCTCAAAACAACACCACGTAAATGAATCTCAAAAAAGTACTTACTCTACTCGCCTTTTTCGCAATTGGAATTGTCCTTTTCGTGAAACTTATGGACATGGTTGAGGACAAATCGGAACTTTTTGATTATATGTCTTCCGCACCATGGTGGGCTATCATACTCACATTTTCTATGGGGTTGTTTGCGATCATAAGCCGAGGCTTGCGTTGGATTATCCTGCTAGAACCGATGGGCTATACGGCGTCAAAATTCAGAGCGATTTGTGCTGTAGCTTTCGGATATCTGTCAAACACCTTCGTTCCACGTTCAGGGGAAGTCGTCAGATGTGCGGCACTCAATTCGACGGATGATATCCCAGTGAACAAGCTCTTCGGTACAGTGATCACTGAGCGAGTAGTCGACTTGAGCATGCTCTTTATCTTAATGAGCATTGCCCTTGCTACCAACTTCGAAGCGGTTGCATCGTTGTTGCACCAAATTCAAATGCCTCAAGGTCAGATACTTCTACTCACCACCATCACACTTGGAACAATCTCGGTGGTTGGTTTGATTGTTGTCCGCAAGAGCAACAAAATATCTGAGTTTGTCTATGGAATAGGTGACGGCATTAAGAGTGTCCTGGCCATGAGACGCAGAACAGCTTTCATTGTTCATACTTTTTTTATTTGGACGATGTACTTCGGCATGTCGTACTTCTTGTTCAAGGCTATGAAGGGGGTAAACGACATTGGTGTTTTAGATGCCCTTTGGGTGATGGTTTCAGGTGGATTTGGAATGGTATTTCCCGCACCCGGGGGTATTGGTTCTTATCAATGGGCTGTAACACTAGGTTTTGAATCGATTGGGTACGAGAAATTAATCGGTGTTGCAGTTGCGAATGTTGTCTGGATAACACAAACGTCTATGGTTATATTCTCAGGATCTATCGGCTACTTTTTTATCGCAGCTTACCGCTTTTCCCTGAAAAAAGCTTCGAAATGAATTTGTCGAAATCACACACTCTGAAGACGCTGCTCCCACTCGCTTCTAAATGGCGCTCAGAAGGAGAGAAGCTCGTCTTTACGAACGGGGTGTTTGATGTACTTCACGTTGGTCATTTGCATTGTCTTGAGTCCGCTCTTGCTCTTGGTACGAAGCTTGTTGTAGGGGTCAACTCTGACGCGAGTGTTCGTCGACTGGGAAAATCTCCAGACAGACCCATTCACAGCGATTTGAATCGAGTTAGACTTCTCGCTGCGTTGTCCTGCGTTGACGCAGTTGTTATCTTCGACTCTGACACGCCTCTCCCCATCATAACCCTACTCTCTCCTGAAGTTCTCGTCAAAGGAGGCGATTATGATCCTTCCTGTACCGATCGAAAAAACTCGGATTACATCGTGGGTTCAACAGAAACACTTGCTGCCGGAGGCAAGGTTCACTCTGTGCCTTTGTTGAAAGGATATAGCACCACTCAGATTTTAAATCAGTAGGGGCAGAGTTGTTGTAGCTCTTTGTTAACCATACCGACACACTTTTTAGAAGTCTCTTGTGAGGAGAGTTTCGGTTTACAGACTTGTCAGAACAACATGATTAGATTGTGCTTTTTTCCAATAGAACCTATCTGTGCAGATCGAACACTTGGGACGAGTAGTTGAGATTTAATTGGGCAGAAAAAAGACTGAACATTTCTGATCAGTCTTTTTTTAAGGGTTACCTATTTCTTGAATGATTTTCAGATATTCTCTTCTTCCATGAACTTGGTAGTGAAATCTCCAGAACGAAATTTTTCATTTTTCATCAGACGTTGATGGAAAGGAATTGTTGTTTTTACGCCTTCGATAATGTACTCGTCAAGCGCACGCTCCATCTTTGTGATGGCCTCCTCACGAGTTTGGGCTACGACGATTAGCTTGGCAATCATACTGTCGTAATATGGGGGGATGCGGTAACCTGCGTAAACGTGAGTGTCTACACGAACACCATGGCCTCCAGGCTGGTTGTAGTGAGTTATTGTACCAGGACAAGGAGCGAAGTTGTTGTCAGGATCTTCAGCATTTATTCTACACTGAATAGCGTGCATGGCAGGAAAGTGGTTACGGCCACTTATTTTTTCTCTTGCAGCCAGTTTAATCTGCTCTTTAATCAAGTCATAATTGATAACCTCCTCTGTGATAGTATGCTCTACTTGAATACGCGTGTTCATCTCCATAAAATAGAACTTGCGGTTTTCATCGACTAAAAACTCAACTGTTCCTACCCCTTCGTATTTAACAGCTTCAGCAGCTTTTACAGCAGCATCTCCCATTTCTTTGCGAAGCTTGTCAGTCATGAATGGAGATGGAGTTTCCTCTACAAGTTTCTGATGTCGACGTTGAATTGAACAGTCCCGCTCTGAAAGATGACATGCCTTCCCTCTGTAGTCAGAAGCAATTTGGATTTCAATGTGACGGGGCTCAGAGATGAATTTCTCCATATACATCGCATCATTTCCAAATGCAGCAGCAGCTTCACGTCGAGTGTTTTCCCATGCATAAGCAAGGTCTTTATCGTTGTTGCAAAGCGCCATTCCCTTTCCTCCTCCTCCTGCTGTAGCTTTAATCATAATAGGATAACCCATATCATTGGCACACTTTTCAGCTTCAGGGTATGTCTCAAGAATCCCTTCAGATCCTGGTATGGTAGGCACGCCAGCATTTTTCATGGTCGTCTTAGCCGCAGCCTTGTCTCCCATAGAATCAATCATGTCAGCGCTTGCACCAATGAATTTAATATTATTTTCTGCACAAATACGTGAAAAAGCCGCATTTTCAGAAAGGAATCCGTAGCCTGGGTGAATCGCATCAGCGTTCGTTATTTCGGCCGCAGCAATGATGTTAGGAATGTTGAGATAACTTCCTACGCTAGGTGGTGGACCGATGCATACTGCTTCGTCAGCAAAACGTACTGGAAGACTGTCTTTATCTGCAGTGGAGTACACAGCTACAGTAGCTATGCCCATTTCCCTGCAAGTGCGAATCACACGCAATGCGATTTCGCCTCTGTTTGCAATGAGGATTTTCTTAAACATGATTTAGGGTGCTTCGTTAACGAAGGTTTAAGACGGGTCTACTAAGAACAATGGTTGATCGTATTCCACGGGGGTGTTATCCTCAACGAGGAACTTCACGATCTTACCCTTTACCTCAGACTCAATCTCATTAAAGAGCTTCATCGCCTCGATCACACAAACAACATCTCCTTCCTTGATCATGTCTCCCACATCCTTAAGCGGGTCTTTATCTGGACTAGGGCGTCGGTAGAATGTTCCAATCATCGGAGATTTAACTTCGATGTAGTTTGAGTTTTCGTCAGGAGATTCAGGTGCTGTAATCGCTGGATGAGTAATCGCTGCTGCTGGAGCTGCAATTTGCATCGGCGGTGAGGTTGCCAGAGACTCTTGGAGGTGTTGAACCATGGGTTCATCAAATCCTTTTTTTCGCTTGGGCATTTCAGACTTGATCGTAATCTTAAAGTCTTTTTGCTCTATCTCTACTTCTGTTACACCAGCTTTCGCGATGAACTTTATTAGGTCTTGAATTTCTGTTATTTTCATGATGTCATGATTTATTCAGTGACGCAAGGTACTACCTGAATGTTAAGATTGTGTGTCATATGCCCATTTCACGTAGATGGACCCCCATGTGAATCCGCCTCCGAAGGCTGCAAGAATAATCTTATCTCCTTTTTTCATCTTAGACTCCCAGTCTCTTAAGCAAAGCGGAATTGTAGCAGCTGTTGTATTTCCATAATTCTGAATGTTAATCATTACTTTCTCACGGTCAACTCCCATGCGCCTTTGGGTGGCATCAATGATTCTTAGGTTAGCTTGGTGGGGAACCAGCCATGCTACGTCGTCACCCGTTAGCCCGTTGCGTTCCATGATTTCGTAGCTTACGTCGGCCATACCGGTTACCGCTGCTTTAAAGACAGGTCGTCCATCTTGGAAAATGTAATGCATTTTTTTATCAACGGTCTCATGAGAAGCTGGGTGTAGAGAACCTCCTCCTGCTTGCCTGAGCATGTCAGAGCCCTTGCCATCACAGTAATGGATGTGATCTTGTATCCCATTGTCATCTTCCGATGGCTCCAGCAGGACAGCTCCTGCACCGTCCCCGAAAAGGACGCAAGTGGTTCTGTCTGTATAATCGACAATGGAACTCATTTTGTCAGCTCCAACGACGACAACTTTTTTATAGCTACCATTTTCAATGAACTGAGCTCCTGTCGTCAGGGCGAACATGAACCCAGAGCAAGCGGCACTTAAATCAAATCCCCAAGCCTTGGTTGCGCCTACTTTGTGCGCAATCAGATTTGATGTGGAAGGAAACAGCATGTCAGGTGTAACCGTTGCGGTAATGATTACATCTATTTCTGAAGGGTCAATACCTCTCTTTTCGCAGAGAGTCTTCACAGCTTCCGCCCCCATATCAGACGTAGCTTTTGTGGGGTCCTTGAGGATGTGACGCTGGGAAATTCCTGTACGTGACTTGATCCATTCGTCATTTGTGTCGACCATTTTTGCGAGGTCGTCATTCGTTAATAGGTCTTCCGGAACGTATCCGGCAACGCTGGTAATTGCTGCTATCATTCTTCTTATTCTTGAGTCCCAAAGTTATAGGTCTATTTCACTTCTTGAGGTGAAATTAACTTGAGTCTTAACTAAACGAAGTGGAAAACCTTCGGTTTAGATTTTTTTAAATAGAAAAAAGGGGGCGGAAGCCCCCTTCAGTATTTTTTACATAAAATGGATTCTCAGAAACGTTAAGCTTCTTCGCGCTCCATTACAACCTTACCCTTGTAGTAAAGCTTTCCTTCGTGCCAGTGTGCGCGATGGAACATATGTGGTTGACCAGTTGTAGGGCAAGTGCTGACGTTAGGAGCTGTTGCCTTGTAGTGCGTGCGACGTTTACGAGTACGCGTTTTACTCTGCCGGTTTTTAGGATGTGCCATTTCAGTGTTATTTCAAGTTCTTCAAAGCGTCCCATCGTGGGTCCGTAAGTTTTTTGCTTTCTTCTATTAAATCATTCGAGGTGTATCCGAGCATATTGGGATCACATTCACTTTCATTTTCATGAACTTGATGCGGAGGTCGAGCCAAATGAGCCAACTCATAAATGGTTTGGCTTAGATCTAACTCAAATTCATTTTTACTCAATATCCAAAGAGCGTCATTGTATTCTGTTTTTTCACCGAAACGAATCGCTATTTTATCTTCTACTTTCAAAGGATAGGTAAGCTCTTCAAGACAACGCCCGCATGGAACTCTCCACGTAATGTCAAGCGCTAGACGCAATGTCATGGTCGTTTCAGAATACTCGAGTATCACGTCCATAACGCCTTTAGCGTTTTGGATTTCTGATTCTGGGAAGCAAGCAAAGAACTCTGGATCCACATCCATTTGGACTGTATGATTTCCTGGCTTCAGACCCATAAACGGGATTTTATAATTAACCAAGGGATTCATTCCTTCCAAATTTCGGGACGGCAAAGATAGTGTATCCCTAACCGGTTCCCAAGTGTTTTATTCAATTCAGTGAAAAACAGTTCTTTTAGCAGGCGAATTATCTGCGGTTGTCTCGGTATTCTAGCTTAGGCGGGGAAACCTTAAGCGGGTTCGCTGCAGTTTCTCTGTGTTCTATGCGATTTTTTCTAATGTCTTGGGCAAGATAGATGGCTGCGCGCATAGAATCGGCCATGGCAATGCCTTTTCCTGCAATATCAAATCCAGTGCCGTGGTCAGGACTTGTGCGAACAATCGGCAAGCCAGCTGTGAAATTGACACCACGGCCAAAACTCAGAGCTTTGAATGGAGCAAGACCCTGGTCGTGATACATCGCGAGGACACCGTCGAAATCTTTGTAGGCTCCAGATCCGAAAAACCCGTCAGCAGCATATGGACCATATGCATTTACGCCCGAAGCTTTTGCCTCACGAATAGCGGGTGAAATAATGGTTTTTTCTTCATCGCCCATCAATCCGTTGTCTCCTGCGTGAGGGTTCAGTCCCAAGACGGCAATCTTTGGGCTAGAACATCCGAAGTCTAATGTAAGAGATTCACTCATCAGGGCTAATTTTTTCTGAATAGCCAAACTCGTCAAAGAAGAAGCGACATCTTTAATGGCAATGTGTCCGGTTGCAACTCCGATTCTCAGATTGTCAGCAACAAGAAACATTAAAACATCGTCAGAATTCGCGATATGTGCTAGGTACTCTGTATGTCCCGGGAATTTAAACCCCGCTTCACGGATAGAATCTTTGTTAATCGGAGCTGTTACAAGAATATCAATTTTATTAGACGCTAAGTCATTAACAGATTTTTCTAAAGAAGTGAAAGAATAAGAACCTGCTTCAGTTGTTTTTTCTCCGAGTTTCATGTTGAAATCTTCAATGTCTAATCCCACAATATTAAGTCTGCCGGGAAGCGCATCTTCTGCAGAGTCAATTTCCACCCAGTTTAAATTTTTTAAATTTAAAACATCCAAATTTTTAACCACAACCTCTTTCGTCGCATACAAAACAGGAGTGATTTCTTCGAGCATTCGGTCATCTGAAAAGACGCTTAAAATCGTTTCAATTCCTATTCCGTTTGGGTCGCCTGAAGTAAGTCCTATTCTCATGAGAATTCTTTAATAAGAATGTAAAGGTAGCTATCTAAAGCCCGCGTTCGGGTGTAACTTCGTGATGATGTTTAATCGCCCTCATATACTCATTTATAAGATACTGATTCTAGTTGTAGGTCTTGCTTTCGTTAATATAAAAGCATTTGCTACCCACAATCGTGCAGGAGAGATTACATACAAACATGTTGAGGGTCTAACCTACGAAGTGCTTATTACGACCTACACAAAAGCAACAGCTCTTGCTGACAGGCCACTCCTTTATTTAAGATGGGGAGATGAAAACGGGAATGATATGGATTCGTTAGTTCGAGAGTCGATAGATATTTTAATTGGTGATATCAAGGTGAATACCTACAGAGGCACCCATACATATGGAGGGCCAGGTTCATTTGAGCTTAAAGTGGAGGACCCAAACAGGAATGAAGGCGTTTTAAATATGATCGGATCTGTGGACACCCCTTTTGCGATTAGATCTTTGCTGATTATTGATCCTGAAGCCGGACACAACAACAGCGTTCAATTGTTAAATCCAGCAACCGAAAATGCATGTTTAAATAGAGAATGGGTTCACAATCCGGCAGCTTTTGATGAAGATGGAGACCTTCTGACGTTTACTTTGGTTCCGTGTAGGGGGTTTAATGGAGATCCGATTCCGACCTATGTTTACCCCGAGCAAGTAAGTGCTGCAGACGACCTGTTTTCAATTCAGCTATATACCGGAGATGTCACATGGAATAGCCCTCAGATTGTTGGAGAGTACAACATTGCAATTAGGATAGAAGAGTGGCGCGAAGTAGCAGGACAGCTAAGAAAAGTGGGGGAGGTCGTCAGGGACATGCAAATCGATGTTCAGGTTTGTAGCAATCAACCGCCTGTTGTGTCTGAACAAATAGACACTTGTATTGTAGCAGGTTCATTTTTGACTTGGTATGTCAATGCCACTGATCCAGATGGAGACAACATTACATTAAACGCACTGGGAGGACCGATTAGTGAAGTCTCCAATCAAGCTGTTTTTACAAATTTAGGCGCGGGACTTGGAGAATTTGCATGGGCTCCCACTTGTGAGGAAGTTCGTGTTGCTCCATACCAAATCATTTTTAAAGCCACTGATCAAGGCCAAGCAATTCCGCTGACAGATATCTCAACGGCTTATGTTAGAGTAGTAGCTCCACCAGTTGAGGATGTTTTTGCTGAAGCCATAGGGAATTCCATATTGTTGGGGTGGAGTGGGGGCAGTTGCTCCGACGAACTGCCCAATTGGAGACGGGAGGCAGGCATTCACGATATCTATCGAAGGGTCGACTCATCGAGTTGGGAACCCACAGTTTGTGAAACAGGAGTTCCTGAGGATGAGGGGTATGAACTGATTGCAAGTTTGCTAGATTTAAGTGAAACAGGCTATGTTGATGAAGGCTTTCTAAGCTTTGGCGCAACCTATTGTTATCGAATTGTCATGCGATTTGACGATGGCTCTGAATCTCTTTCTAGCGCAGAGTTTTGCGCCTCAATCAACAAGGACGTACCTGTGATGACGCATGCAGATGTTGCTTTTTCAGATGAAGTTGTAGGGGAGGTCAATGTTGGCTGGTCACCTCCTACAGAAATGGACACCCTGATATTTCCGCTTCCATATTTTTACAAAGTTTTCAGGAACAACAACCAAATCGCAGAAATCGCTGATACAAATCATATTGACCAAGGGTTAAACACCGCTTCGGTGCAATATTTCTACAAGGTTGAAGCATGGTCAAGTACAATGGGAGGCGATTTTATCGTTGGTGGTAGCGTCGCTGCAAGTACCCCTTTTATAACCCTTGAAGGAAGTGACAATGGCTTTGACATTGTTTTAGACGCTCTTGTTCCATGGTCCAATACAAAGTTCTACATTGAAAGAAAATCATTGCTTCAGCCCAACTTCTCGCCCATAGATACTGTTGAGATAACTGGCGATCATTCCATGACGAGTGAAATCATCTATTCGGATACAGGTTTGGTAAATGGTGTTGAGTATTGTTATCGTGTTAAATGTGAAGGGAATTATGACGCTCCAGGTATCGAAAGCCCTTTGATGAACTGGACTCAGGAGTCATGCGCAACTCCATATGACTATACCCCCCCTTGCCCACCAACTCTTGAAGTTCTTCCCAGCTGTGCAGATGAAATAGATGACATCAATTGGTGGGGGGCTATAGACTGCGCTGATGATGTCATGGGATATTCATTGTATTGGTCTATGTTTGAAGGTGACTCACTTCTTCCGTACGCTTATTTTGATACAGATACAAGCTACATCTTTAATGAATTTAACCAAGAGGGTAGCATTGCTGGCTGCTTTGCTGTCACGGCTTTAGACAGTTTAAATCTTAGGCCCAATGGAGAATACGCTCGCAATGAGAGTGCTTTTTCCAACATTGTATGTGTCGACAATTGTCCATTTTATTTCCTTCCAAATGTTTTCTCACCGAATGACGATGGTGTGAATGATGTTTTTACGGCTTTCGATTGGAAGTTTATTGACAGCGTCGATGTTGTCATTCACAACAGATGGGGCGAGGCAGTATTCCAGACTCATGACGTCAATGTGAAGTGGGATGGAACCCACTATCAATCTAAAGAGATTCTGCCAGATGGAGTTTACTACTTCACTGCGGTGGCTTATACAATACGCTTAAGTGGCATCGTGCCAGAGAGATTTTCCGGCAACCTACATTTAGTTGGCGGTCAAAGCGAGTTCGTTGAATAAAAATTAAATTCTATGTTTACAGGTATCGTTGAAGGTTTAGGTGTGATTACTCAAATAGAACGGGAGGGTACGAATGTACATTTTACGTTGAAATCGCCCTTTGCGAGTGAGCTTAAAATAGACCAAAGCTTGGCCCATGATGGTGTTTGCCTTACCGTCGTAAAATGTGATGATTCTTTTTACACTGTAACGGCAATCCAGGAGTCGCTAGACAGATCAAGTCTGGGTGGCTGGGCAGTAGGAAAAAAAGTTAATTTAGAGAGATGTTTGCGGCTTGGAGACCGATTGGATGGTCACATGGTTCAAGGTCATGTTGATACAACAGGTTCACTTGTGAGTTGCGAATCCCGAGATGGTTCCTATGTCTTAAAATTTAATCATCCTTATTCTGAAGAGAACCCCCAATGGATTACAATCGCCAAGGGGTCGATTACCATCAATGGAATATCCCTGACTGTGGTGGACAGCTCGGCGGGTTCGTTTTCCATAGCACTTATTCCATATACGTGGTCAGAAACCAACATGCACCTCTTAGCGCCAGGTGATCAAGTCAATTTAGAGTTCGATATCTTCGGGAAGTACATCTCGAAAATGATGGCAAACAAACTTTAGTTCCGACTTCGTAATTTAAAGTTTTTGCCCAAGTATACTCTTCGCACTTGTTCGTCTGCGGCTAAAAATTCAGCTGAACCTTCTTTCAAGATCTTCCCTTCAAATAGAAGGTAGGCTCTATCCGTAATGTGAAGCGTTTCTTGCACATTGTGGTCAGTAATCAGAATCCCGATTTGTTTCTCTCGAAGTTGTTGAACGATGCGTTGAATATCTTCTACTGCGATAGGGTCAACTCCGGCAAATGGCTCATCAAGTAAAATAAACGTGGGATTGCATGCCAAAGCTCTCGCAATTTCAGTTCGACGTCTTTCACCTCCGGAAAGCACTTTGCCCATGCTTTTCCTCACTTTTTCTAGCCCAAATTCTTTGAGTAATTCCTCCAAACGAGCTGCTTGCTCGGCCTTGCTCAGCGATTGTAATTCTAAAATTGCAGCAATGTTGTCTTCAACAGTGAGATCTCGAAATACAGAAGCTTCTTGTGGCAAATAACCAATCCCTTTTTTTGCTCTTTCGTGCATTGCGCGGCTCGTAATCTCTTCAGAGCCGAGAAAGACCTTTCCGTTGTCAGGTTTCACGAGACCAACAACTGTGTAAAAGCTTGTGGTTTTTCCGGCGCCGTTGGGACCTAAAATACCCACAACCTCACCGGGTTTAACAAAAAAACTCACATTGTCGACCACCTTTCTACCTCCATAACTCTTTTCAAGGCCTTCTGCGCGTAGGACATTTTCCATTTTATAAAAGTACTAAAGTTCAACAGAGAAGCCAACACGAATGCCATGGTTCTGCCTCATTCCATCAGATGATTCGGTTAATCTAAAGTGATAGTCGACTCGAAAAAAATCTAAAATATTTTCAAGCCCAACGACCCCTTCAGCATAATATCCATTTAAGCCAGTTGTTCCTTCCGGCAATGCAATTAGCGCTTCATGTTTGGGGTCCCAAGACCCCATCACGCCTTTCACCCCTACGACTTCACGAATTCCCGCCCTGCGAATGAAAGGGATGTGATTTAAAATGGCCCCCTCGCCATGCCATTCCACACTAACCCGTGCCCACTTGTCAGTCACAAACTCAAAGTATCTCAATAAGTTAAATGAAGGCACGATAGATATTGCTGTTTCATTTGCGGGTTGTAGCTCCATGAGAGCGAAGGGGGCTGTCCCTGAATACATCCCAACATTTGTATTCCAACGAATTCTTCCAAATGGTCCAAACCTAAGTGTTCCATCTAAATCAAATGTATATCTAGCATATCTATACTGACTTCCACCTATATTTTTCCAAGCTTGCGTTGTTGTCATGGTCACGATGGGCATCTTAGAACCTAGAGAAACCCTGTCAAATGCTCCAGCTACAAACTTCTCACCATGGGCATACCTCAACTGAAAGGTGCTTTCAGCTGTAATTAAAGTAGAATTTCCATTTATGTCAGCGGGGATAAAGACCAGTTCACCGATGGCTTTAATATTTCTATGCCTTAATTCTATAAATGTGGACCAACCCGATCCAAATTCAGCCAAATAGCTGGCCTCTGATTTAACAACCTCAGTGAGGTTGTTTTGACCACCTTCCACAGACAAAGCAGAATTAAAGATGTTTCCCTGATTAAAAAACCCCAACATGCCAAACTGCTCAACGTCTTTAGAATAGGAAGCAAACCATTTTATGCGGGGGATTTTTCGTTGTATCCAGATAAGTTGAGCTTTGTATTTAAACTTTTTATCCAATGTTCCATAAGCGACATAAGCCTTGGGCATCAGAGTTTTGCTAAATTTATTGGACGTTGAAGCGCTCAGCCGTATTCGATGTCCTTCGACTAAATTCTTCGAGTAAGTATAGTACCAGGGTCCCAATTCAATTTTACCAATCATCAAATTTCCACTGGCCATTCCATAGATAAACCCCTTGATGAATTTAAATTGTCGCATTGACATCACACTGTCAGCCATGGAGTAGATGCTGTGTTCCTTTTTCAACAATGGTTCAGGTCGCTTTGTTTTCCATTCTTGCTCCAGAACATCATTGCTTCCCTTTGCAAATGACAAATCTCTTCTTGATGACCAAACAGAATCAGGCCAAGCCTTTCCAAATTCAAAATCAGTATTCACTACTGTACTTCTAGCATAAAAGCCCATGCTGGACCCAGTGAAAGACACATCCATCACCTCCTCTCGTTTTTCCAGAACCCAGCTGCCATCAACATGACTATATTCTTGCTTCCATCTTAAAGAACGAATAAAATTTATATTGGCTCCTTCACTAATTTTTGCCTCTACTTTGCTAAGCGCAAGTGTTAGCGTATCAATCCACAGTTCACCTTCAAAAGTAAGTTCCCCCCTTCTTCTTGGAACAAATGCAAGGTGGAAGGCCGGGCGTTCAGAAATCGTTATTGTATCTAAAATATAATATCTGTAGTGAAGATTTCCGCGGTCGTGAAGTGGACTGGTAAAGGCCTTGTCCATTAAAAGAAGCTGGTTCTCGTAAAGGTTAATATCAAGGAATTCAGCTGTAACACTTGATGAATTTTCGCCATCTTCAAACCAAGTAGCACGGGCTGCATCAACTCTTTGTTCTTTTCTTCTTGGTGATTTTTGAGTTCGTACAGTTCCCGTAGATTCAGAAAAGAAAGTTGGCAGTGCAACTCTTGCATCTGATGAGTCTAGGCCATCCCAGATCCATCCAAAAGCTCCCCAAATTTTTCTGCTTGGTAGTTTCTCAGGGATGTCATTTAATGAAAGCTGTAGCTTCTCATGATAGTTGCAACTAACACCAGGTAATTTTGCAGGGTCGTTGTTAAGCTTGGCCTCTGCCACTCTTTGCATGAGAGGTTTTGCAGGATTTTTCTGTTTCTTGTCAGGCCTGACTTCAGCAACTTCTAACTCTATTCGCTTTTCTTCAAGTGCGATGTCTAATGTCTGACGAACTTGTTTTTGAATTGGAATGCTTTGTGATGTATATCCTATAAATGAGATAAAAACCCGCGATACTTTACGCTCACTTTCGAGTTCATATTCACCCAATCCGTTCGTCATGGTGCCAATTGAGGTTCCTGAAAAACTGACATTAACGTATGGCAGCGTCTTTCCAGTTTCACCATCGAAAATACGGCCAGAAACAATGGTAGTTTGGGCTTTGCAGTTGATACAAAGCAACAATACAGCAGACAGTAGTAGGACGTTTTTTAGATTCATTTGAGTCTAAGAGCTAAATTTCCTTTCTCTCCGCTTTTCCTCTTTCCGCGCAATAAATATTCCTAACTCGTACAATGCAAGTACTGGCAATGAGACCATAATTTGACTAGTAATGTCTGGAGGTGTAATGATAGCTGACAATACAAGAATGCCTACAAGTGCGTGTTTTCTGTATTTCTTAAGCCCTTTAGGTGTGACGACCCCGGCTCTTGCCAAGAAGAAAATCAGGACTGGAAGTTGAAAGATGAGCCCAGCAGAAAAAGAAATGGTAGCAACAGTTTTTACATACGACATCACGCCAATTCTTGCAGCTACATCTCCTAGTTCGTAATGGCCAAGGAATTGAAGTGAAAGCGGTACGATTCCCCAGTAGCCAAATGCAACTCCTACGAAAAACAAAGTAGACGAAGCCGCCCCAGCGCCTTGAGCAGCTTGCTTCTCGGTGTTCTTTAATGCGGGTTTAATAAACGCCCACAACTGAAGGGTTATCAGAGGAAATGCGATAATTACTCCTCCCACCAAAGAGACAACAATGTGTGCAGTGAAATTGCCCATCATGGATGTGTTGATCAGCTCATATGTAATCTCTTTCACACACAATTTGTCTCCAACACCGATTAAATTTGAAATTTTACACCAAAGACGAAAGCTGATGAAGTCCTCATTTCGAGGTCCGAACAAGACAGTGTTAAATAGCCAATCCTTTTGAATAAACAAGATTGTTGCTCCAACAGAGATAGAAACAACAGAATAAAACAGTCTTTTTCTAATCTCATCAAGATGGTCAAAGAAGCTCATTTCTTTCTCGTCCGGCATCTCCTGATCTAATGGACTCATATTTGGGCCTTATTTGTTGCTTGTGACACCTTCTCTTATAAGGTCGTGCAAATGTACTAACCCGAGATACTCATTATCTTCAGTTGTGACAATTACTTGTGAAACTCCGATTCCTTGTATCGAAGCAGCTGCTTTTGCTGCAAGTTCTGTTTGTTTTTTCATGAGTGGAGTTGTGTTCATCATCTCGGAAGCGATAGCTGTGTCGCCTTTTTCCAGTGCTCGCCTTAAGTCTCCATCTGTGATGATCCCCACTACTTTTTCATTTTGAATCACAACAGTGGCACCATATCGTCCTTCTGTCATTGACATCAGCACTTCTTGAAGTGACGATGTAGGCCTTACTTGTGGATTGCGATCTTTGTCTACGAGGTCTGCTAGTGTTACGGTGAGTTTTTTGCCTAATGTTCCGCCAGGGTGAAACTTCGCAAAATCTTCTGCTTTGAAGCCGCGAATTTCCATCAGACACATTGCGATTGCATCACCAAGCGCCATTTGTACAGCAGTGCTTGTTGTAGGAGCTAAATCGAAAGGGCATGCTTCTGGATCTATTCCAGCGATGAGAACGTGGTCAGATTGTTTCGCAAGTGGTGAATCCGAAGCTCCGGTAATTCCAACAATGGGGTGTCCACGTTGTTTCAAAAGAGGAACAAGAGCCATGATTTCTGCACTTCTCCCGCTCTTTGACAGACATAAAACAACGTCGCCCAATTGAATTACGCCCAAATCCCCATGAACAGCATCACCCGCATGAACGAACAAGGAAGGAGACCCTGTAGAGTTTAAAGTGGCTACAATCTTTCTGCCGACGTCGGCACTTTTCCCCACTCCAGTTAACACAACTCGGCCTTTCGTGTTGACAATCAAGTTGATTACATCTACAAAGCTGTGGTCAAGCAACGAAGCGAGTCGGTGTATAGCATCTCCTTCAAGCCGAAGTGTGTTGCTTGCTATGTTTAAAATAGTGTCCTCAGAACTTGACATTAGTGAATGTTATTAAGCCTTGAAAAAAATCTTGTTGTTTTAGCTAAACCGCTTATCTTTATAGAGCAAATTTAGACATTGATGAGCCGGATTGATGATTCGCCGAAAGAGGCGTTACAAAAGTATTTTGGATTTAAAGAATTCAAAGGAGAACAAGAGATAGCTATCCTAAGCATTCTTGAAGGTAAGGATACTTTTGTAATCATGCCAACGGGTGGAGGTAAATCAATGTGCTATCAGTTGCCTGCCTTAATGCTTGAGGGCGTGGCTCTCGTAGTTTCACCTCTGATTGCTCTCATGAAAAATCAGGTTGATGCATTAAGAGGAAATCATGAAGACCCTTCAATAACCCATTATCTCAATTCCTCTTTAAACAAGGCTGAGGCTGAGAATGTAAAGTTGGATGTTTCCTCAGGCAGGACGAAAATTCTATATGTAGCACCTGAAACGCTTACGAAGGACATCAATATTGAATTTCTGAAATCAGTTAAAATCAGCTTTGTTGCGGTTGATGAAGCACATTGTATTTCTGAGTGGGGCCATGATTTTCGACCTGAGTACAGAAGAATCCGTCCCATTATTAAGGAGATTGCGGATGTGCCAATTATCGCGTTGACTGCAACTGCAACCCCGAAAGTACAGCAAGATATCCAGAAGAATCTGCAGATGGTGAATTCGACGCTCATCAAGTCCTCGTTCAACAGAGACAATCTGTACTATGAAGTAAAACCGAAGAAAGACGCGCTTAAGCAAATCGTACAGCACTGTATTAGCAACAGAGGAAGGAGTGGAATTATTTACTGCTTAAGCAGAAAAAAAGTTGATCAAATTGCTGAAACACTGGCTGTAAATGGTGTGAAAGTGTTGCCTTATCACGCAGGAAAAGACACCAAAACAAGGAGTAGAATTCAAGATGAATTCTTAATGCAAGATGTCGATGTAATCGTAGCTACAATAGCATTTGGAATGGGTATTGACAAGCCAGATGTCAGGTATGTTATCCACTATGATATTCCCAAAAGCCTCGAGAGTTATTATCAAGAAACCGGACGAGCAGGCCGCGATGGAGGAGATGGGCATTGCATCGCTTTCTATAGTCACAAAGACATTGAGAAATTAGAAAAATTCCTTCAAGGAAAACCCATTGCGGAGCAAGAAATAGGGTCTCAACTTCTGCAAGAGGTCATGTCATACGCTGAGACCTCGATTTCTAGGCGAAAGTTCCTTCTTCATTATTTCGGAGAAGAATTTGATGAAGTCAATGGTCCAGGGGCAAAAAACTGTGACAACACAAGATATCCAAAGCCCCAGTATGAAGGGAAGGATGAAGTTTTAATGATTCTAAGCGCGGTGAAGGAACAAAAAGAGCCTCACAAAATGCAGTTTGTTTCATCGATTTTAACAGGGGAAAGCAACAGAGAGGTTGATGATTATAATGGTCAACAGAGTCCTTTTTGGAACAAAGGAGAGGGAAAGCCTGATCGATATTGGAATGGAGTAATTCGTCAGGTTATCGTTCTCGGATATCTCAAGAAGGAAATAGAAAAATATGGTGTTCTGATGATTACAGAAAAAGGACATCAGTTTTTAACTCATCCTGTTTCTGTCATGTTGGCAGAGGAGAGGGATTACAGAGATGTTGATACTGGAGACAAGATGGTCCAAACACGTCGTGGTCAAGGAGGTGTCGCTGATGATACTCTTCGAAAAATGCTTGTGATTCTTCGCAAAGACATTGCAGATGTAAAGAGTTTGCCTCCTTATGTGATATTTCAAGATGTTTCTCTCGATGAGATGGCGATTCACTATCCGATTAAAGAAGAGGAGCTGTTAAGAATTTCAGGTGTTGGTACCGGAAAGGCTAAGAAATTTGGTGCTAAATTTTTAGATCTCATTGCGAAGTATGTTGAAGACAATTCTATTGAGCGTGCAGATGATTTGTTGGTCAGGACGAGTTCGAAGAAATCTTCCGAAAAAGTTTCTATTATTCAGCAAATAGATCGCAAAATGAACCTTGACGACATCGCTGCTAGCACAAGCTTGAATAAAGATGCTGTGCTTAAAGAGATTGAACAAATAGTGGCAGCCGGAACAAAACTGAACATCACCCATCTAATCGAAGAGTCTATGGATGAGGATTGTGTAGAAGAGCTTTTCGAATTTTTCAGCGAATCAGATGAGGAAGGTATTGAAGCTGCTCTGATTGAATTTGAAGACACCTACTCGGAAGATGAGCTTAGGCTTATGAGGGTGAAATTCCTAAGTGATATCGCCAATTAAGTCGTTGCGGCAGCATAAGCCATGAGACCTGCGCCTATTTCTAACGCATTTTCGTCAACATCAAATGTAGGCGTATGCAGCCCGCTGTGACCTAAATCAGAGTTTGGGCTTGAGGTTCCCAAACGATAAAAGCAACCAGGGATTTCATTTGCAAAAAAACTGAAATCTTCAGCGGTCATTCTTTTGGGTAAGTCGTGTACTTTGTCTGCACCCAGATACTCTTCAGCGGCGACTCTCATCCGATGAGTTAATTCAGGATTGTTGTAAACACTGGGATATCCAACAGGGATTTGAAAGTCAAAAGATGCACCTCGCTTGGTACAAATCTCATGGACTATTTCTCGCATTTGTTGATGTGCGCTGAATCTCCACTCTTCGTTTAAAGACCTAAATGTTCCCTTTAATCTGACTTCGTTGGGGATCACATTTGTAGCTCCTTTTCCTTCTATAAAACCAAATCCAAGAACTGTTTTCACTTCTGGATTGGGTCTTTCCTTCATGAAATTTTCCAACGCAAGAAGGATTTCAGATGCAACAAGAATAGGGTTAACCTGGTTTTCAGGAAGTGCGGCATGTCCACCTTTTCCAGTAATCACAAGATGCAACTCGTCTGCTGATGCCATATAAGTTCCAGCTCTCATGCCAACATGTCCTGCTGGAAGGTCGGGAAAAACGTGTTGTCCTAAAATGTGTTGTGGGATTGGATTTTTAAGGACACCTTCACCGACCATTAACGATGCTCCTCCAGGCAAACACTCTTCTCCCGGTTGGAAGATGAGGCGCATTGTTCCATCCCAACTTTCACAATTTGTCGAAAGGATGTACGCAGCACCTAACAGTGATGTTGTGTGTACATCGTGTCCGCAAGCATGCATGACCCCCGGTTTACAGGAAACATACTCCACGTTGTTGAGCTCGGTGATGGGCAGTGCATCCAAATCGGCTCTCAGAGCAATGAGTTTAGAGTTGGGGTTGCGCCCTTTTACCGTTGCAACGATACCTGTGCCAGACACCCCGGATTTGAATGGAATCCCCATTTTCTCTAACTCACGACATACAAAATCCATGGTTTCATACTCTTGGTATGACAACTCTGGGTTGGCGTGAAGATGTCTTCTCCATCTTAAGAGCTGGGGAGATATTTCTTTTGCTGTTGTTGCAAACAATTCCGCAAGAGTGTTGATTTCAGGCTCCATTGTTTGAGAAAATTTCAGGGTATAGTTCACGAAGAGATTTCCAGGCTAGAGAAATTGCGGCATAAAAAAGAAGA
>DDJR01000114.1 GCA_002339135.1 Flavobacteriales bacterium UBA2619
CCTTGATGAGTGTGGCGTTTGTGGTGGAGATGGCATAGCAGACGGCGAGTGTGATTGTTCTGGCAACTTCCTTGATGAGTGTGGTGTTTGTGGGGGAGAGGGTATAGCCGATGGAGCGTGTGATTGTTCAGGTAACGTCCTTGATGAGTGTGGTGTTTGCAATGGTGACAGCAGCTCTTGCACGGGTTGCACATTCACTAATGCGTGTAACTTTGATCCTAATGCACTGATAGAAGATGATTCTTGTGTCTTTTACTGCCCTGGTTGCACCGACCCATTGGCCTGTAATTATGATGATACAGTGATTCAAGATGACAATTCGTGTACATATCCTGAAAATGGATATGGATGTGATGGTGTATGTGTAAACGATATAGATTTTGACGGGGTTTGTGATGAAAATGAAGTGTACGGTTGCACAGAGTTAGAAGCTTGCAACTTTAACATGGATGCAACTGAATCAAACGACTCATGCGAATACACTTCTTGCATAGGATGTATGTATGAATACGCTTGTAATTATGATTCGGAGGCTTTAATTGCAGACAATGATTCATGTGAGTTTGGAACGTGTGCAGGATGTACAGACAACTTGGCTTGTAACTACAATCCAACAATTTTAGAAGATGACGGATCTTGTGAGTATTGTAGCTGTAGCGATTGTACGAACGGTTGTACAGATATAGCTGCATGTAATTATGATCAATATGCTTACAACGTAGAGAGCCTTTGCTTGTTCGTTGATGATTGTGGTATCTGTGGTGGAACGGGTATTGCTGAAGGGGATTGCGATTGCTTCGGAAATCAAATTGATGCCTTTGGAATATGTGGCGGAGAATGCTTAAGTGATATCAATGAGAACAACATCTGTGACGATGAGGAGGTGATGGGCTGCGCTTATAGCATGGCTTTAAACTACAATCCAGAAGCGACCCTTGATATAGGAAACTGTGAATTTGGAATCATCAATGATTGTCCTTCAGATCTAAGTGGAAATGGCAATGTGGGGTCAGAAGATTTACTCCTATTCCTTGCTGACTTCGACTTGTCGTGTGACGATTTATAAGTCTTCGACAGATTATTCACGGATGTGATTCGTCGCTCAATGGCGGGCCAATTTTATGCATCTAACTGTGTTTGTTTTTGATGGAAGTTTCAACGTGCAATGAATCTGTGGCTTTCTGAAGTGACACAAAAAAATTCATCTAAAAATTGTTGACTCATCTTGCATATTTTTATGATTATTCTAAGAATGAATCTTCATGTTGAGCGTAGTTTTGCACGATGAAACCATCTTCATTGTTGATTCCTCTCGCTGTAATGACAATTCTCATATTTGTCATAGAGTGGATGGCTTACAGACTTGTCAAGAGAAGATGGGATCATAAAAAGTGGTGGTCAATATTTAGAAAGTTTTGGCTTACAATCACAGTTTCTTTGTGGTTGAGTGTTGCAATCAGTTTGTTTAACTATGAAGTCTTGTCATTGAAAATGCCGAGTTTTGTTGCAATATTCACAATCGCTTTTTTCATAAACTTGATTCCGAAGATCGTGCTAGCTACTTTTCAAGTGATTGACGATTTTCGTTATGTAGGTCAATTTACCCTCAAAAAAGTGAAGCGAAGTGAAGGGGATATCCCACGCTCCACATTTATCAATTACCTAGGTGCTGGTCTCGCAAGTTTAACATTCGGAGCCATGTTTTACGGCGTAACAAAGGGCAAGTATGACTACAGAGTTGAAAATGTTCAAGTCGCCTTGAAGGGCTTGCCAGCATCATTTAAAGGTCTTCGTGTCGTTCAGATATCAGACGCACACCTAGGCTCATTTATAGGAAGCCCTCAAGCGGTAATGGATGCTTTGAAAACAGTTAACGATCTGAAAGCCGATTTAATTCTATTTACCGGTGATTTAGTGAATAGTAAAGCTTCCGAAGCTGAGTCATGGATTGAAGCATTTTCAAATCTCAAAGCTTCCATGGGAAAATATTCCATCATGGGGAATCATGATTATGCAGGATATGGTGATTTTGGGCCTGGTGAAAGTGAGGCAAGTGTAAAACGCCTCCATGAAATTCATGCAGAAATGGGTTTTGATTTGCTTCTAGACCGGCATGTCCATCTTCAGCGTGGTGGTGATCGAATTGTCTTGGCTGGAGTGGAAAATTGGAGCAAGCACTCGTTTGGAAAATGGGGAGACATCGATAAAGCCCTTGAGAACAGTGATTCAGATTCACTTACGACCCTGCTAATGTCTCACGACCCGACACATTTTGAAGAGTTGGTCATGGGAGGTAAAGCTCCTGTAGACCTTACTTTGAGTGGTCACACACATGGTATGCAAATGGGCATCAAAATTGATTTTCTAGGAATTAACTACTCCCCTGCATCTTTGCTGTACAAGAGATGGGGTGGTCTTTACAAAGAAGGCAATCAGTATCTTCATGTCAATCGTGGGTTTGGAGTTCTTGCTTTTCGAGGAAGAGTTGGGATGCCTCCCGAGATTACATTGCTGGAGTTATTGTAACTGATTGAAACAACCTTACTTTTGCGCTAAGCCCATATGGCTGTGGGAATAGAAAACCTCGAGATGTATCAAACTCTCGGGGTTTTTGCTTTTACAAATTTTTGTCAAACGTAAGTTTACCTCTTGTTGTACATTTGGTGCAAATTAATAATCTATTTTATGATGGAAGGAAGTATCGAAACAATTTTTTACTTTGTTGTAGCAATCCTAATTTTAAAGGGATCATTGTATATGGTAAAGCAAAAAAACGCGGTAATTATTGAGCGTTTAGGGAAGTTTAATAAAGTTGCCAAGGCTGGACTGCATGTGAAAATTCCATTGATTGACACCATCTCAGGAAATGTAAATTTAAAAGTTCGTGAATTGCCAGTGGAAGTTGAAACAAAAACCAAGGATGATGTATTTGTGAAAATTGTCGTTTCCGTCCAGTTTTTTGTCATTGACAATATGGATGGAATTAAAGACTCATTTTATGAGTTGAATAATCCCGAGCAACAGATTCAATCTTATGTTTTTGATTCGATTCGTTCTGAAGTTCCGCTCATGGAATTAGACGATGTATTTGCTCAAAAAGAAAAGATCGCGATCGCGATTAAGAATGAACTTTCTGATACGATGCAACAGTTTGGGTTTGATTTTATAAAAGCGCTTGTCACAGACATTGATCCAGATGCTAAAGTGAAGCAATCGATGAATGAAATCAATGCTGCCAAGCGAATGAAGGAAGCAGCACGAGAGGAAGCCGCAGCAGCTAAAATTAGAGTTGTTGCAGCAGCTGAAGCAGATTCTGAGAGTAAAAGATTAGCAGGTGAGGGGATTGCAAAGCAAAGAATAGCCATTGCCAATGGATTGAAGGAATCTGTAGAAGAAGTGAAACAAGCTATGGAAGAGCATGTTACAAGTCAGGATGTGATGAATATGCTCTTTATGACGCAGCACTATGAAACCATTTCAAAACTTTCAGAAAACAATACAAGTACTATATTTATGCCATATTCACCAGACAATGTTGGTGATCTACAAATGCAAATTCAAAGTAGCTTGTTGGCTGTCGATGGAATGAAGAAGCCGAAAGGAAAATAGTTCGATCTGCCAATTTATTTGCATGCTATTTGGCTCTAACTGTGATAAAACATTGGTTTTGTTTCATATCCCAATCGTCTTTTGTCTACAGTGTTAGTAGTTGCCTTGGGATGCATTACTTTTGCGCCCTCAATAAGCGCAGTGAAAGTCAAAGAGCATCATGAAGAGAATTAACGAGTATAAGAAACTGTTTGAAGTAGAGGGAGCCATTGAGCTTGCTCCACTTAAGAAGAAATACCGTCTGTTAGTGAAGGAATGGCATCCTGATAAATTTCCCGATGGTGGTGACAAAGCTATCGAGGCTGAAGAGATGAGTCGCCGTGTAATTGATGGGTATCACTTTCTCGTGAGTATTTCTCCCGCTACGAAAGAAGCCAATTTGGAAGAATTTACAGCAACGACGACTGAGTCAATGATCGATGATTTGAAGCACAAAGGTCTGAGGCTGGAAATGACTTTTACTGACGGAAACACCTACGAGTTTTTTGGTGTAAATAAACAGCTTTATACGAAGTTGTTAAGTTCAGACAAACAGCTCAGGTTTGCCCGAAGGAAGATTTTCCCAATTTGCGTTTACAGAAAGGCAAAGAGTGGAACAAAGGAGGATTAAACCAGGATCAAACCTGCAAGACTGAATTGAAAAAGCCAACTTGAATAGAGTTGGCTTTTTCATGTTCTAGATTCTTCATGAACTGTCACATTTGTAACCTTTGATTGTATTTATAACTTGAGTCATTTTGTTGATTTCATCTAGATCTCATCATCGTTTTTATCATTACAATAAACGAATTTCACACACATGATTAAAGGACCGTTTAAGAATCCATTTTTTGTAGCCGTAGCCTTGATTGCAGTTGTTACTATTGGCTTCGTTGTTGTACCTAAAATGCAGGTTGATATCCTCCCAGCTTTTCGGAAATCTGCGATGCAGATTCTCACCTTATACCCTGGGATGCCTACAGAGGTAGTCGAGAAGGACATTACAAGTAGAATGGAGCGCTGGACGGGTCAGTCTAATGGTATTCTTAAGCAGGAGTCAAAATCTTTGATGGGAGTTAGTATTGTAACCAATCACTACCGTTCAGACATTGATCCTGCAGAAGCGATGGCGAATACTTCTGCCTATGCGATGAGCGATATGTATTATCAACCTCCGGGCACTCTTCCTCCCATGGTTCAACCTTTCGATCCCACAGCTTCAACTCCTTTGATGCTTCTAACTGCTTCCAGCGATGTGAAATCTGGAAAGGAACTCTACGACGTCGCTTACTATGCTTTGAGACAAATGTTGTCAGGTGTCAAAGGAATCATTGCTCCGGCTGCTTACGGTGGCTCTAAGCGAAGAATTCACATCTATGTTGACCCTGTTATGCTAGAGGCCTACAACCTCACTTCAACAGAAGTAAACGATGCCATCAAGCACAATACAACTATGATCCCTTCTGGCATTGCTGAGATCGGGGATATTAACTACAGCATTGACGCACAAGGCATGATTAAGAATGTCGAGGACTTTAATGAAATCGTTGTAGCCATGGTTAATGGGAAGGCGATCCAAGTGAAGGATATAGGTTTTGCAGCCGATGCAGCAGCGATCCAAACCAACATTGTAAGAGTGGATGGTAAGAATCAGGTTTACCTCCCCATTTTTAAACGCTCAGGCAGCAATACGATTGAGGCGGTAGAAGCTGTTCAGGCAGCTTTGCCTAAATTAAAAGAGAGACTGCCAGATGATGTGAATCTCAATGTGATTTTCGATCAAAGTTCATATGTTAGACGATCTATCTCAGGTTTGTTGTTTGCTGGTTTAGGTGGGCTTGTTTTAGTTGCTTTGGTACTTTTGGTGTTCTTAGGCAACTTTCGATTTGCTACAATTGCTGTTCTTGCTATTCCACTTAGTGTTCTGGCAGCTCTTGTTCTACTGCATTTACTTGGTCAAGGTCTCAATTCGATAACGTTAGGTGGTATTGCCCTTGCATTGGGCCTGTTGGTCGACAATGCAATTGTCATGCTGGAGGATATCGAAAGACGAATGTCACGAGGAACAGAGTCAATGACTGCTGCGAAGGAGGCTGCATCCGCTATGGCAGGTCCTGTTCTTGCATCCACGTTAGCTATTGTAGCTGTGTTTGTTCCGATTTTATTTTTCGAAGGCATAGCGCGTGACTTATTTGGCCCACTTGCCATGACTGTAACCGCTTGCATGTTCGCCTCGTATGTGTTTTCTATTGCAGTGGTTCCTCTTGCCGCAGGTATTTTTATGAGAGGAAGAACTGTCGTACACAAGTCTGGCTCCCACAAGAAGTCTAGATTTAATGGAACACTTGAAAAACTGGAATCCAGATATGAAAATTCTCTATCTAAGATGGTGAAACGACCCGTTTTTTTAGGTTCGCTAATGCTTGTCATGACAACATTGGCAGTTGTCGGAGCAGGGGAGACTGGATATGAACTTTTTCCTAAAGAAGATGTTGGTCAGCTAGAGATACAAGTAAGAATGCCATCTGGTACTACGTTGAAGACTTCTGAGTCTAAGATTGAGAGTATGGAAGAAATGGTCAGGCAAGAGCTGGGAAACGATCTTAATTTGGTCATCTCTAACATCGGTGTTTTCTATGATTTGCCTGCAGCGTATACACCCAATTCAGGTACCCAAGATGCTTTCATCGGTATACAGTTGGTTGATGACGCAGGTATTTCTACTGACGAATACGCCTCTCGACTCAGGAGCAGTTTCACTGACATGTTTCCTGGCGTTGAATTCAGTTTTTATACTGGTGGCTTGATGACTGCAGCTCTAAACGAAGGGAAGCCAGCCCCAATAGATGTCAGAATAAAAGGCAATAAACTCGAAGTTTTACGTGATATAGCTGAACAAGTCAGGAATGAGATAAGACAGGTTGAGGGTGTCGTTGATGCAAGAGTGCTTCAACGTTTAGATCAGCCAACGAAAGAAGTAGATATTGACAGAGAGCGTGCGGCAAGGATGGGTGTGGACCCTGTTGATGCGATTAAGAATATGGTAGCAGCCTTCAGTTCAACAGCAACTTTCGACAAATCTTTTTGGATAGATGAAGGGAATGGAAACCATTATTATGTGGGGGTTACGTATCCAGAATATGAGATAGATGGTGAAGATGTACTTGGGAGTGTTTTGGTTTCAAGTAAAACACTGAATAAACCTATTCCTTTTAGGAATTTTTCCATTGTTAGAAATAAAAATACAGCTGTAGAAATCAATCATCACAACCTGTCACGTGTGTTTAATGTTTATGCGAATGTAGAAGGACGTGATGTGGGACGAACTTCATCGGATATAGAAGATCGTATTGCCGGTATTAGAGAGAAACTTCCTCGTGGCTACTCCCTTGATCTGGATGGTGAGGTGAGTGTAATGCGAAGTTCATTTGCGAATTTGGGTTTAGGTATGGGGTTAGCACTGCTTTTTGCATATTTGATTGTCGTTCCATTATTTAGGTCATTCAAACAGCCCATAGGGATGCTTTTGGCTTTCCCTCCAGCTTTGTCAGGTGTTGTGGGTTTGTTATATGTAACTGGAACTCCGCTTAGCATTCAAGCTTTAATGGGAGCCATTATGGTTGTTGGGATTACTGTTTCCTATGGCAATCTTTTAGTTGATAGAATCAACAAACTTCGCGCAGAGGGAATGCCTTTAGAACAGGCATTAACTCAAGGCTCTAAGCAACGTCTTAGACCCATTATTATGACAGCGCTAACAACAGTCTTGGGTCTTTTACCAACAGCGATGGGCTTCGGTGGTTCTGCAATTAATGAACCCTTGGCTCTAGCTGTTATTGGAGGCACTTCAGTTGCTGCAATACTCACCCTTTATGTCGTGCCAACAGGGTACCGTCTTTTTTCAAAATCTGAATCTGAACTCTGATGAAAATATTTATTCCATGTATTGCATTTCTTAGCCTACTAGCATTAGGTAGCTGTGAAGAAAAACCTCACAAAGACTCTAATCTGTCAATCGATTCGAACCACTCGTCAAAAATCACAGTGGAGACAGTGCTGCCTAAGATGAAAATGTTCCAAAAGGAACTCAAAGTGGTAGGAACTGTAGATCCACTTCAGCAAGTAGATGTTCTCCCTTTAGAATCAGGTTCAATCAAAAAAGTTCTTGTCGATATCGGTGACCATGTTTCCAAAGGTGAACTTCTTGTTATTTTAGAGAATCCAATACTTCTTCGTGAAGTTGATGCGCTTAAAGTTGAAGCAGCAGCAGCAAAAAAACAGTTGGGCAGGTTGCAATTGGCTTCAAAGTCAGCTTCTGGACTTATTCCCGACTCTGATATAGATCAGGCAGAGGCAGCTTCTGCAAGAGCTTCATCATCTCTTGCTGCAGGGCTGGATAGATTAAGTTTCCTTGAAGTAAAGGCACCTATATCAGGCGTGGTGACACATCGAAACATTCACCCTGGAGCTGTAGTTGAAAATGGTCTCACCGCACCCAATCAAATGCATATGCTCACCATTGTTTCATGCAAAGACATTCGAATTAAGCTTCCATACCCTGAGCGGGATATGCGCTTCATTTACACAGGAGCAGAAATTACTCTCCATTTCCCAGATTTGGACAAAACAATCCAAACGAATGTGACTCGCATTGCGGGCTCTATCGATCCAGGCACAAGAACTTTGGATGTCTTTGTAGATATTTCATCTTCTGACTGTAAAATTCGCCCAGGTATTTATGTTGAAGGAGCTTTAACAGGAGGTTCACAAGACAGTTTGCTTTCACTTCCATCTGGTGTGAGGTTTATTGAGAACGGACTCCCTTTTGCTTCTGCCGTGATTGATGGTGTGGTGAAGAAAATTCCTTTGACAGTTCTCACGGAGGACAAGCAGAACATTGCATTTTCTGCAAAAGGGATTGGACAATCCAATGAGTTTATCATCACTGGTAGAAATCTAGTCAAAGAAGGCGATTCTGTAATCACAAAACTCAAGAAATGAGTGACCTAAAACACACAATAACAAGAACTTGTTTTGCAGTTAAGCTTTGCTTTTTATGCAGTTTATTTTCAGCTCAAGACGCATCTAAGACAACATTTCTAACAACGGATATGGTGATAGAACTCTCCCTTTCATCTCCGGTTTTCCTTAACGAATCTACTGCGCGTTTAAATTATGCAAGCGGTCAGTTGGAGTCTGCTAGAAGATGGTGGTTGCCCTCTACAACTATAGGGGCTACTCGTTTTTTACACTTTGGAAATGCACTTAATTCGAACGGAGATATGTTCACCGATGTTGATGCACGAAGTACGGAAATGGGGTTTGCCCTTAGTTTTAATGCTGATGCCAGCCGCGGAATGTCAGGTGTTGCATCTGAAAAGCATTCTTACAAGGCTACAGTTGAGGAAGTTAAGGCGGACAGAGATGCATTTGTATTGTCATGTATGACCACTTTTATATCAGCAGTTGCTGCAAAACGTGATGCCGAAATTCACGAGAAAACTGTCAAAGAACTTCTTTCCTATGAAATGCAGTACCAAGAGCTTGCTGATTTGGGACTTAGGCCACAATCTGATGCACTATCAGCGCGCACAGAAAGATTGTATTTAGAGAGTTTCCTCCTTTCATTACAGGCTAATATTTCACTTGCCACTTCAGCATTACAGGGGGCTTTAGCGCTGTCATCTGTTCCAAGGATTGAGAGTGTTTGGCCAACTTCTCCGATGGTAAATTCTTCAAACGCAACAACAATTTCCAACTCCATCAATCTGCCTGCAAGGAAAGCGTTACTCCACAGGGTAGATGAGGCAAAATCAAACATGAGGGGAGTCTTTGAGGAAGTTTGGGCACCTGAACTCAGATTTAATCCCATGTACAGTTCATTGGGGACCGAGTTTACCTCGGCTTCTCTAGCGCCGACTTATGAGTGGGTAACGTCCATTGTTTTTGCTTTTCCTATTGAAAACCTCCTCCCTGGAGGAATACGAAAACAAACAAAAGCGATGGTTGAATTTTCCCAAGCAAAATTATCTGAATGGGATCTTAGACACTCAGCTTATGTAGAGGGTCTTGTCATGAGAATTGATTTGCTTACGGAAGCCTTAGCAACCGCTCAAAACTCAAACAATGCTTCGGACTCCGCACTAGCTGACGTTTCGCTTAGAATGACGCATGGTATTGTTGACCCTGTTGAGCTTCTGTATGTGCAAAGAGCTAGATTGCTTGCCTATTCCAGAACCATATCACTTCAAGAGCAATTGCTTAAATTAGAATTTGAACTTATCACTGAATCCCACCCCCAATGGAATTAAGGTTTTTGTATACACTCTTTTTTTCACTCACTGGGTATTTCATGTGTGGACTTTCGTTTGGTCAATATTATATGGTTGTCGAGACAGAAGAATCAATCACCAGCGGCATGTTGAGGCATCACATTTATATTCAATGCGAACATTCTTCCGACAGAATCAGTGCGATTTACGGTACAGATCTTACTCCTATGTGGATTGACGCACCTGAGGGTGTCTTTAACAGTCCTTTTAATGGTGGGTGGTCTGCGGCTGGAATGAACCCCTTACTTTATGAGTCAATGCCCACTTTACAGGATGATTCATATGCAACCATTAGTCTCACCGCTCCAGCAAATAAATCTGCTGAAGGCTCACAAAACCCAATGATGGTAGAAGACAGGAGTCATCCATGGTCTGATTTCTTCAAAGAAAATGGAGCAACACGTTTAGAGATTAACACTTTAATAGGAGGTTCTTGGTTTGCTGTAAAGAGCGCTTCAAATGGTATGCCTGACAAGAAAAATCGTGTTCTAATCTCACAAATAACAACCTCAGGTTCAATTCGTGGAGAAGTGAATGCCCAAATATTTCCAAGGGGAAATGGGATGGATTCTATCAAGGTTAAATTTAATTTCGATGGTGTTGGAAAAACTCAAGGACAAGAGATATAAGTTTTCACGGGAAGACCACTTGCTTTAAATTTATTCGCAGGTCTCACCAAACGATGCCAATACGACAAGTACATCACTGACTGTTATGACTTGATCTCCATCAACATCGTAAGAACAATTCTCAGAGCATCCGAATTCAGAAAGAATAGCTAAAACGTCAGCTACTGTGATATTTCCATCTGCATTTAAATCTGTTGGACAATCTGACCCAACATAGCAATTGTTGGGTCCAAATACAGCATTCCCTAAGAAAAATGAACATTCTGATTCGTCTTCAAAGCTGACTTCTAAATTGAGCCAAACACCATTTGCAGGAATATCAACGCTGTACATTGATCCAGATGGTTGCAAAGCAAGATTGTTTCCATTGACAGAAATCTCATTTGTTTCAGGTGCACCAGTATAATCTACAGTAAAAATAATGTTGTAATCTCCAGTCAATGGATTGCATGCCGAGGACGAAACCATTTCTACATCTATAATATCACACGGTATGTCGCTGCCTGTCCAGTACTCATATCCATGCTCGCCTTCACCAATGTACTCAAAAGGAGGGAGGGCAGCAACAAAGGTTTCTGATTCCCAGTATCCGAGTAATGAGCTGACAGATTCATTGATGTTTCCAGAGCCACCCCATTGAATATAATCCATCAATACGTTTGTAGGTCCATACAGTTGTAAATCACCATAGGTTTCATCGGAATCCCAACCTGACCATGCCAATTGTATTTCTTCTCCTGATTCAAGATATAAATCTTGGCTACCCGAGAGCTCATCAAACGAGTTGTACAATCCATTTGAATAGATTCCCCAGTTTCCAATATCACCACCACAATCAGATGTGTTCTTGACTCTAATCACATTTGAGTTGGGGTTTACGTGTTGCAAACGTATCAAAGCACAACAGGGTTCACGTTGCGTATAACAATCCACTTGTGATGCCGAGCATCCTTCATCAGTATTAATAAATACATTGACATCAACTGATTCACCGTTAGCGGATGTATTTGCTAAGGAAATAATTTGTGGACTGTCGTTGATTGCATGAAACGTACCATTAACATTAAAATTCCCAGATTCAGGTGGATATTCGTACGAAAGTACAAGTTGCTGTGTGTAGGTGTTTGTTAAGGGGTTGCAAGCGAGTTGTGTTCCAGCCGTGATGCCAAGTATAGCGCAAACGGGAGGTTCATATCCCTCACACGCACCGAAGCAATTTCCATTGTTGGTAATCGCAGGTTGTAAGCCATATAATTTTACAGTGGGGTGAAAATTTAAAACATTTTGCACTGAGCCAACGGTGTGGCAGTAGCTCATGATCGTTCCTTCTAAAACAGCATCACCTTGATAGGTACAGCCTCCTTCAGAACTGACACAGTTGTCAATGGGTCCATTTGGCCAACCACACCACTGTGTGTGATTTGACCCAAGATTGTGGCCAAGTTCGTGAGATACGACCATCAGATTCCAGGTCCAGCTAGAAATATTATAATTTGATGTTCCAGATAAACCTGCACTAAATCCATAAGCATAGGTACTGCAAACAACATCTAAGTAGGCTATTCCCCCTGTACCTGAATCTCCGCGTTTGGTTAACAGATGCGTTTCATCCCTTTGAATTGAATTTAAATCAGAATCATTTAGCCATGTTGATCTAAAGACAGAAAGCATATCACCAGCTTGGTTGATGTAATTGGCCATGGGGTCGGGAGATTGCCAAATGTGAACGTACGTCGTCTGTAGGAAGACCAAATTCCCCAATTCTTGAGTGTAAATTTGTGAAACACCAGTCATCAGAGCCAAAGCCCAGTCTGTAGCATTCAGAATATTTCCAAATGTTAAATAGGTGTAATTGTCAATATCTACTGCGATTTCAGCACACCCAGAAAGCGACTTGCTGTCGATCTCTTCCATTTTGCGTGGTGTGTGACCATCACCCGTACCTACTTCCTCCATGGCACACTCAAACTCTCTGTTGACAACAAGATCATTAACGTCAAACATCAGATGCTCTCCATCAGATGATATGTCATTTGTGGGCTTCACTTCAATTTGCATTCCATTGTGCTGAAAAGTCCCCATAACATCATGTGTCATGAGCACGAATGACCCTGTTCCGCCTCTAACCTTGTACGTTTTAATGCGAGGGACATAATCCAGTTCCTCGTAACCTTTTTCAGAATGAACGCCAATTTTCACAGTTGCAGGGAAAGCTTCAAATCTTTGCAATACCAAGTTAATTTCCCCACCATTAAAATCAGGAAGCACTAGTGTAAACTCATCAGGGTAGCTTGTTCTTAAGTCATTAAAAACATTGGTTTTCAATGACAATCCTTTCGTTTTTGATTCGTCAAATGTGATTGATTTTACAATCGAATCTGAAGTTTCAAACAATTGAGCAGAAACAGAAAAATTAAAACTAGCAAGAGCAAAAACTAAAATAGCACCTGAAAAATATCGGTATAAATATGTCATTTTAATTTAATTTTAACAATATGCAATCTACTAAAGAAATTTTATCCATAGTTATTTTAAGCGTAGCGTTGATGTGGCTAGCAGCTTTGGCCGAATGCAGCCAACAGGGCTAGCAGGTCAGTTACTGTTACTGCGCCATCTGCATCAACATCTGCAGTGCAATCAGACGTGCAATTGAATTCGCTTAATACCAAGAGTATGTCTGCCACGGAGACAAACCCATCTCCATTTAAATCGTTGGGACAAGCGCAGCTTTCATAGTCACAGTTGCCGTCGTCTAAAGTTGCAGTAGAGTCGTAGTTGCAAGCATCAGAAGCAGTACAACCGGCGCAGCTCGTGTAATCACAGGTTCCATCATCTACAGTTGCAGTTGAATCATAGTTGCAAGCATCAGTATCAGAACAACCTGGTATGTCAGGTTCGTTTCCCTCAATGCAGAATGTATTTTCACCATAATAGGATCCATCACCGCTAGATGCTGTATCCAGATCTCCTGTGTCAATAACCTCACCAGTTATTGAATTGAAAATTGTATAGATGGCTCCATTCCAACCGTCGCCATAACTGTCATTCATTTCGAAGGTATAGCAACCATTTTCTACGCAGATTTCGACACTTCCAGTTGTCCCATTAGTGATTATGACATTGTCTTGAACAATGGCCCAAGAAACTTCAGTATCCCATGATCCACCACCTACAGTAACCGTAATGCTCGTTCCCCCAAATATGCAAGAGTCATCATCAATTGTTGCGCCACTGTCGTAATTGCAAGCATCCGCATCGGTACATCCTGTACAGGAAGACCCATCTCCACCACAAATGTCACAGATGTCGAATTGAGCACATGCCCCATTGTCAATAAAAGCTTCGGGGTCGTAGTTGCAAGAAGATGGGTCAGTACATCCATATCCCGCGCCACATGAATAAACCGTTCCAGCACAATCTCCGATGCAAGATGCAGAATTCACTCCAGGTTCCAGAGCTTGTTCGATTATCACTGGGTGAAATTGTAACGTTATTCCAGCTGAAACTGTATGGCAGTAGCTCATCATAGTCCCTGGCGACTGATTGTCCCAACCATCGTATTCTATAATACTACAGTCTCCTTCAGGACTTACGCAGTCGTCAATTGGTCCTCCAAAGAAGTTAACCTCAACACCATCATCATTATAAGTTTGAGCATTCCATCCACACGATTGAGTATGTGGTGAACCGAAATTGTGACCGATTTCATGCCCAACAACCATTAAGTTCCAAGTAAAATTAGGAATGTTAAAACTGGTCGTGTTGTCCATATATGAACTAAATCCGAACCCATAACTGTCGCAAAGGACATCAAGCCAAGCTATACCACCAGTTCCTGTATTTGATCTTTTCGTCATGAGGTGAACCAAATCGCGATTTGTTGCGTTAAGTGTCTCATCATTGAGCCAAGTAGATCTCAAAGCATCAAGCATTGCCCCAGCGTTTTCAACATATGCGGTATATGGATCAGTCGTGAGCCATATATTGATGTACGATGCCTGAAGAGTTACCATATCATTCATAGAGGTTCTGTAAATCTCATCAACACCAGCAAGAATTGCGAGTGACCAATTGATTGCAGCGTCACAATTTCCGAAAGTATCATAAGTATACTTGTCAATGTCAATAGCAATCTCAACACATTCTAAAACCATTGACTTCTGAGAGGCAACCGCCTGAACTTTTTCTTGAGCGATGTCATCGGCCGCACAGCTAAAGTGACTGTCTCCACGACTGTCGTTAACGTCAAACAAGACGTAGTCTAAAGCCAAAGAAGAAATGTCAGTTGTCTTTAAATCAGTAGGTCTCAATTCGAACAACCTGTCTTTGTACCTGATAGACGCGATTAAATAGTTGTCGAAAATAACCACAGATCCACCGAGACCGGGTCCAGTAACATCAAACGTAATTAAATCAGTTGTGAAATCTCTCTCTGTAACTTTCACCCCTCCAGTACCGTCGTCAGCACGCTCGCCAACTGGAATAAACATAGGGAATGGACATGATTCGAGCAAAGTAATCTCAACAAGCCCTTCACCAGGTAATTGTAAATCCCAAGAGAGGAGAGGGGCGGTTGTTTTTTTCAACTCCTTGAACCCTTGTTCTTCCATTTTAAACCAAACACTTTGATCCTCATTCTGAGTTGGAGTATCTGAAAGGGTTTTTGTGTGGCGAAGCGGAGAGCTTTGTGCAAAAACAGTGTATGCTAAGTTGAATAGCAGTGCAGTAAAAATAAAACGAGAAAAGTTGTTCATTGTAAAATATAGGTTCAGATATTTTTTAGACGTATTAAAGGTATCAAAGGTTGCTGCGTTTTTTAAAGAAATTTTCAACTCTTTCTTTTACATTTTCCTTCATGTTTACGTGAAATAAGTTGTAGTCACCTGAATGCCAATTGTCTCTGTGTAAAAAGTTGCCTCCAAAGACATGAGGAGCATCGAGCCAAAGCAATCCGTTGTGAACTCTTCCTGTTAGCTTTCCCTTGTATTTCACTTTGTATTTTTCTGTTAGAACTCCCAAGTGATCTTCACAATCATTGACATTGTCACTGGAATCCCAAGACATGGGATTGATACACTTGGGAAAAGGCAAACCCAAAGCTGTTCTTTTTTTGAGCCAGTCTGGTATATATCCAGTTGCATAAGTCATCCATGTGCAATAGCAGTTGATATCATTGTTGCTCATACATTGCTTAAGCACCTCAAAATCGCCTTCATAAACTCCCCATCCCAACAAATAACTTGTCACAAGACGCTTACCAAGTTCTTTTCCATCAAAAAACTCTTGAAGCAAACGCTTGGCATGTAAAGTGCCTTGGCTGTGACCTGCAATAACAATTGGCTTCCCCACGTCTAAATTTTGAAGCCAAAATAAAAATGATTCCCTGACATCACTGTAAGCAACTTCAACAGCCTCTGTACACAAATCACAATCACCATCTCCACCCATAACAAATACTCTAAAATGTGCTTGCCTGTATCTGGGAGCATACACATTGCCGATATCTTTAAATACTGAGGCTTGATGACGAACAGGCCAAAAATCTACTTCTCTATTTATTGAAACATTGCCAACGTCAGCCAACCATTCCTTGCCTTGACTATACATTGTTGGATGAATATAAAAAACATCAATCTTTTTATTTACTCCATCTCCCATGAGCGACCAATTTTCCTTTATGCTGTAGTTAGGCTTGTCTGGAAGAGGATAGATAGAAGTTGGGATTTTAATTTGGTTTTCACTGGTGTAAAGTGTGTCCTTAATACCAGATGAACAACCAACAAGCATTGCGATGGTTAAAATTAGTGCTGGTAATATAAACGGACAATAATTCATGAATTAACATTTTTTTTAAGGGTACGTAAATTTAGACAAAAAATAAAAAACAACTTCTAAACATTATGATATTTGTAAATCTTTTCATGAATGTTTCTGTTTTTATGATAAAAAGCATATCTTTCCGACTTCTTAATGCGAAAAAACAAAACCATGAATCGTACGTTTAAATCTTTATTAGCTGCACTATGTTGTAGTTCAATGTTCTTTACAACTCAAGCGTCAGCTCAGTCTTCAGCCGACTACACGCTTACAATAGAGGAATCTACACCTGCACTAGCAGAAGGAACGACCTACCGTTTTTATGTTAACATGCTAGATGAAACCGACTTCATGAGCGCTGTTTTCGGGAACAACAATGATAATCTTATTATTAATACCCCAGATGGAGCTTTCAATTCAGAAATCAATGGAAGCTGGAGTGCTTCTGGACTTAACCCTGCGTTTTTAGGTTTCTTTCCTGACATGGCTGATGACAGTTTTGCAACGATTGGACTTACAGGCCCAGCGGCTTCATCTGGAAGTAGTCTCGCTTCAGATCCATCTATTGTAGAGGATTCTGCTGAACCTATCCGACCGTACTTTTTGCAAAATGGTGCAACATCATTGGAATCAACAACAGGTATTGGTTCTTCTTGGTACGTACTTAATGGTAGCGACAACGGTCTGCCGAATGAAGATATGCGAGTTCTTGTTCTTCAAGTAACTACCACAGGTTCTATCAGTGGAACATTGAATTGTCAAGTATTTCCATTGGGAGATGGTTCAAATCAAGTTCAATTCAGTGAAGACTTTAATTTAGGAGGAGCACCAGTTGAATCTGATTTTTCTCCGGAAGTTTCAATTGCTATAGAAAATACAGTTGCTGGAGAAGCTTCAGAAATGGAATACACGATGTCACAAGATGCTAATGAATCTGAGATTTTAACATCATCTGTTGTTTCTAATGGTGGTTCTTTTGCATTGAATGGTTTGAATGAAGGTGATGTTATAGGTTCAGGTTCTATCACTCATGAACTTTACTCTGGAGATTTCGAAACTGAATTCAGCATTATTGTTGCTAACATTAATGGTGATAATTACACTGTCTTCAGTGAGGTCACATCAACCAATTCACCATTTTACAATATTGGTGATCCAGTTGGTGGCTTTGTGTTGTTTAACAGCGAAGCTGGAATCAACATTTACACAGAGGTTCCTGAAGACAATGACTTTATTACCGAAGCTTATGAAATGCAATTGGTCTTTGACAACTTGTTTGTCAACTCATCAACAAGTGGCCTATTAACTTTTACAAGTACGCTCACATCAGAGCTTGAAGAAGTTGACGTACAGGATTTCATGTTTGAAGTCCTCTGTGGCGCAGATGTGGATAATGATGGTGTATGTGACAGTGTTGACGATTGTGTTGGTGCTTTTGATGATTGTGGTGTATGTAACGGAGACAGCTCTTCTTGTGA
>DDJR01000019.1 GCA_002339135.1 Flavobacteriales bacterium UBA2619
TGCCCGGAATGAAGGTCACCGATCTGATTGCGCGGTTGCGTCATTCGACCAAAGGGGTCACGTTGATTTCTCCACCTCCGCATCACGATATTTATTCGATCGAGGATTTAGCCCAGCTGATTTTTGATTTAAAGAATGCCAATCGGGAGGCTCGTATTAATGTAAAATTAGTTTCTGAAGTAGGTGTAGGAACCATTGCGGCAGGTGTGGCCAAAGCCAAAGCAGATGTGATTTTGATCTCTGGTTTCGATGGTGGAACAGGAGCTTCTCCCCTTACCTCTCTAAAACACGCTGGACTTCCTTGGGAATTAGGAATCGCCGAAGCACAACAAACACTTGTTATGAATGATCTTCGTAACCGTATCGTTTTGGAGTGTGACGGTCAAATGAAAACCGGACGCGATGTAGCCATAGCATGTTTGCTGGGCGCTGAAGAATTCGGATTCTCAACAGCACCGCTTGTAGCTTCAGGTTGTATTATGATGCGAGCGTGCCACTTGAATACTTGTCCTGTTGGAATTGCAACACAAGACCCCGAATTAAGAAAGAATTTCAAAGGAAAACCAGAACACGTAATCAACTTCATGTACTTTGTTGCAGAGGAATTGAGAGCGATTATGGCACAACTTGGGTTCCGAAGTATAGACGAAATGGTTGGTCAATCGCAAAAAATCAATATGAAAAAAGCGGTTGAACATTATAAAGCTCAGGGTATTGATCTTTCAAAAATCCTATACAAGCCAGAAGTTGGAGCTGATGTAAAACTCCACAATACACAAAAACAAGATCACGGACTCGAAAATGTCCTTGATTTCAAAATGATTGAAGCTGCTCACCCAGCAATCTACAGAAAGGAACAACAACATTTGGACTTCCCTATTTGCAATACCGACCGAACGGTTGGAGCGATTTTGAGTAATGAAATTTCTAAAATGCACGGTGCTCCTGGATTACCAGAAGACACCTTAAGTTTAAAGTTTACCGGAACTGCAGGACAGAGTTTTGGCGCATTTGCTGCTAAAGGCTTGTTCATGAAAGTATCTGGAACCTGTAACGATTACTTCGGGAAAGGGCTTTCTGGAGCAAAACTAATTGCTCAAGTCCCCGAAGAAGCGACATTCAAAGCCGACGAAAACATCATCATTGGAAACGTTGCACTCTATGGTGCAGTAACGGGTGAAGCCTACATCAACGGAATTGCAGGAGAACGTTTCTGTGTTCGAAACTCTGGTGCAACTGCGGTTGTAGAAGGGATTGGAGATCACGGTTGTGAGTATATGACAGGAGGTATCGCTTTAATCCTAGGAGAAACAGGGCGAAACTTTGCTGCTGGAATGAGTGGTGGAATTGCTTATCTATATGACGCTGATGGAATTTTTGATGAAAAGAAATTCAACTTAGAAATGGTTGAACTCGAAGACTTAACCGATCAAGACAAAGAAACGGTTCAAGGCTTACTTCAAAATCATTCGGACTACACAAACAGTTCTAAAGCAGCTCATATCTTAAAAGATTGGCCAGACAGTTCGAAGAACTTTATTAAAGTAATGCCAACGGATTATAAAAATGCATTAGCAATGCTTGCTGCAGAGGAAGAAAATAAACTAAACGCTTAGGTCATGGGAAAATTAAGAGGATTTTTAGAATACGACAGAATCAAAGAAGAGACTATTGCTCCGAAAGAACGTATTGGTAATTATAAAGAATTTACAATAGCCCCAAAAACAGAAGAGCTCCAAGAACAAGGAGGACGTTGTATGGATTGTGGTGTTCCTTTTTGTCACAGTGGTTGTCCCTTAGGGAATTTAATTCCTGACTTCAATGATGCGGTTTATAAGAATCAATGGGAAAAGGCATTGCACATTTTACAAGCAACCAACAACTTCCCTGAATTTACGGGTCGTCTGTGCCCAGCACCTTGTGAGGAAGCTTGTGTTTTAGGAATCACAAACCCACCAGTTTCTATTGAGCTAATAGAAAAATATATTGTAGAACGCGGATTTACCGAAGGTTGGATCAAGGCGCAACCTCCAACGGAACGCTCCGGAAAAACAATTGCTATTGTTGGTTCTGGTCCTGCCGGATTAGCAGCAGCTCAGCAGTTGAATAGAGCTGGACATACGGTTACTGTTTTTGAACGAGATAATAAAGTTGGCGGTTTATTGCGTTATGGAATTCCAGATTTCAAAATGGAAAAAAATATCATAGACCGTCGTGTAGCGATTTTAGAAGCGGAAGGAATCATCTTTAAATGTAGTATTGAAATCGGGAAAGATATTAATGCTAAGACGTTAGAAACAGATTTTGACGTCATCTTACTTGCAGCAGGTGCTACCATAAAAAGAAACCTACCCATTCCAGGATCTGAATTAAATGGTGTTGTACAGGCAATGGACTTTTTACCCCACAACAACAAAGCAGTAGATGGACAACTGGAACGCGAATTAAAATATCTTGCAACCGATCTAGACGTAATTGTTATTGGTGGTGGAGATACAGGGTCAGATTGTATTGGAACTTCCAATCGTCAGGGTGCAAAAAGTGTTACTAATTTCGAAATCATGCCCAAGCCAGCAGACGAAAGAACAGAAGAAAACCCATGGCCTTACTGGCCCTTCAAACTCAAGACAACTTCATCACACGAAGAAGGGATACATAGAGAATGGAGTATTTTAACTAAAGAATTTGTTGGGGATGCAAAAGGAAATGTTGTCGGCTTAAAAACAGTCGAAGTGCGCTGGAAAATGGTTCCTGGCGATCGTCCACAACTCATAGAAAAAGAAGGTTCTGAAAAAGAATGGCCTTGTGATATGGCCTTACTTGCTTTGGGCTTTACAGGTCCAGAAAAATCATTGCCCGAGCAATTGGGTGTAGGTTTTGACAAACATGGAAATGTCGAAGGCATTAAGCAATATCAAACATCTAAACCCAATGTTTTCGCTGCTGGTGATGTACGAAGAGGGCAATCGTTAATTGTTTGGGCAATCTCCGAAGGACGTGAAGCTGCACATCAAATCGACACCTTCCTCATGGGATTATCTACCTTACCTCAAAAAGAAGCTTCTGGAGATTTAGTTTCTGTTTAAATAACTAGAAATAAATATAGACCCTCGCAATGCGGGGGTTTTTTTTTGAATAAAAGTGATCCCAATCCACCGGATCCTTACAAAAAGAAAATAGAGTACATTTGATTGAACAATTCGCAACTTCAAGCGGATATTAAAAAACTAAAATAAGAAATGCGAAATTGCTTACTTATCTTACTATTATTGAGTTTTTCTTGGAGGTCAAATGGTCAAAATCATGATTTAAAATCGACTGTGGTAAACCAAGTCACTTTAGTTGTTTTAGGTACAGCTCAAGATGCTGGAAGCCCGCAGATCAATTGCACCAAAGTTTGTTGTCAGGCCATTTTCGAAGGGAAACAAGACGCTACTCCCGTAGTAGCCTTAGGTATAATTGATCCTGTCAGTAAAGAACAATTCTTATTTGAAGCTACACCAGACATCACACTTCAATTGCGGGCACTAAAGAATAGTGCTCCCTTGGAAGTAAGTGAAATTCCGACTGCAATTTTCCTTACCCATGCTCATATTGGTCATTATACAGGTTTGATGTATTTAGGGAAAGAGGTCCTGAATGCACAGCAAGTACCGGTTTATGTATATCCCAAAATGCAAGTCTTTTTAGAAAAAAATAGCCCATGGAGTCAGTTGGTCTCCAATAAAAATATTGTTCTAAAAACAATGCAGGTAAACAAGCTTCAACAATTGAATTCTCAATTAAGTGTCTTCCCATTTCAGGTTCCACACCGAGATGAGTTTTCGGAAACAGTTGGATATCAAATTAATGGTCCAGAAAAAAGTGCTCTTTTTATTCCAGATATTGACAAATGGGAAAAGTGGGAAACCTCAATAATCGATGCAATTCAAAAAGTAGATTATGCTTTTATCGATGCAACTTTCTTTAGTGGAAAAGAAATACAAGCTCGAGACATCTCCGAAATTCCCCATCCTTTTGTAATCGAAAGTATGAAGTTATTCAAGGAATTATCGCCCACTGAAAAAGCCAAAATCCATTTCATACACATGAATCACACCAATCCCTTATTGAAACCAAAGAGTTCTGAATCAAAACAAGTAGAAGCATTAGGATTTAACATTGCACTTACGGGAGACCGTTTTACACTCTAATATGGAATCAAAAAAAATTGCCGTAATTGGCGGAGGAGCCGCAGGATTTTTCGCAGCCTTATCGGTAAAGGAACATCATCCCAATCATGAAGTAATTCTCTTTGAGAAAACTTCAAAAGTATTATCTAAAGTAAAAGTATCAGGAGGTGGACGATGCAACGTAACCCATGATTGTTCTGATATCGCTACCCTTTGTGAAGCGTATCCTCGGGGTGGCAAAAAATTAAAATCACTCTTTTATCAATTCAACACTACCGATACAATTGCATGGTTTGAAAGTCGAGGCGTGGCTATAAAGACCGAAAAAGATGGGCGTATGTTTCCTGTTTCGGATCAATCTCAAAGCATCATTGATTGCTTGGTGACAGAAATGACCCGATTAAAAGTGGCTTTAGAACTGGGTCATAGTATTACCAAAATCGAACAAGAAGATCAACATTGGAAACTACAGTTTGCGGACTCTGAGTCTCAAAATTTTGATG
>DDJR01000038.1 GCA_002339135.1 Flavobacteriales bacterium UBA2619
GTTGCCATTCCTACAGCAATACCAGAGGCGCCATTAATCAATAGATTAGGCAGCTTAGCCGGAAGAACTGTAGGCTCTGTAAGACTTTCGTCAAAGTTGGGAGAGAAATCTACCGTGTTTTTATCCAAATCTGCGAGCATATACTCTGCAGCTTTCGTTAATCTTGCTTCGGTGTAACGCATAGCCGCGGGATTGTCCCCATCTATGCTTCCGAAGTTTCCCTGCCCATCGACCATTGGATAACGCAAGGACCAGTCTTGGGACATACGAACCATGGTGTCATAGACTGACGAATCTCCGTGAGGATGGTATTTACCTAAAACTTCACCTACGATACGGGCTGATTTTTTGTGAGCTCTGTTGGACAAAACACCCAAATCGAGCATTCCATATAAAACCCTACGGTGGACAGGCTTAAAGCCATCTCTCACATCGGGTAGCGCCCTAGAAACAATAACCGACATCGAATAATCGATGTAGGCTGACTTCATTTCATCCGTGATGTTAATCTGGATTATCTTTTCTCCTTCTGCCATAATATCGTCTAATCTTCAATAAAACTGCAAGCTGATTGTTTCACCAATTACGCGCAAAATCAGCAATTACACAGGGAACTCAAAAATACATAAACCAACGTTAGTAACAGTCAAAAAAAAACCTTCAATTCTTCACAATAGATGGTTTTTAGTTGTGAATAACGGTGATAACTTTTTTTCATCTATTCGAAGTAGATATGTAGATTTGAAGCATGTCCTTACGCAACGTTTTATAGACTTAATGCATTACATTCAACTAGGGATTTGATTTTAATTTGAACACAAGACTTGATAAAATATGGACGCTAAATTTTCACCCAGAGTAAGAGAAGTCATCACTTTCAGTCGTGAAGAGGCGCTTCGACTTGAGCACAACTACATAGGCGTCGAACACCTGCTTTTGGGCATCATTAAAGAAGGAGAAGGAACGGCTATCCAAATTCTTGAAGGATTGAATTGCGAAGTTTCAAAACTGAGAGAGTTGGTTGAAAACTCGATTAGACCAGCCGGAGGAAAACAGATTGGAAAAGGCAACCTGCCCCTTGTAAAACAAGCTGAGAAGATTTTAAAAATCACTTATTTAGAAGCTAAGATTTTCAAAAGCCCTGTGATTGGAACAGAGCACTTGCTACTTAGTATCCTAAAGGACGAAGACAACGTAGCTACTAAATCATTGCATGCTTTTAACATTGACTATGAAGTCGCAAAAGATGAGTTTGAGACCATTCTTTCAGACAACAGAAATCCGTCCATGGATATGCCAAGCTTTGAGAGTCCTTCAACTTCTCACGATGATGAACCTACTGCTAGTCATACTAGCGATGCTGGTGCTGGGGGTATGAGTGGTGGAAACAGCCCAGGCGGGGGTGCTAAAAGAAAAGGTGAATCAAAAAGCACAACGCCAGTTCTCGACAATTTCGGAAGGGATCTCACCAAGATGGCTGAAGACGGAAAGCTTGATCCAATTGTAGGTAGAGCTAAGGAAATAGAACGTGTTTCACAAGTCTTGTCAAGAAGAAAGAAGAACAACCCTATACTTATCGGAGAACCTGGCGTAGGTAAAAGTGCAATTGCAGAAGGTTTGGCTTTGCGAATTATCGAGAAAAAAGTAAGTCGAGTTCTTTATGGAAAGCGAATTGTAACATTAGACATCGCCTCGCTGGTTGCAGGAACGAAGTATCGTGGCCAGTTTGAGGAACGTTTAAAGGCTGTTATGAATGAACTTAACAAATCACCAGACGTCATTCTGTTTATCGATGAGATTCACACAATTGTCGGTGCTGGTGGCGCTAGCGGATCACTTGATGCCTCGAACATGTTTAAACCGGCTCTTGCCAGAGGCGAGATACAATGCATTGGAGCAACTACCCTGGATGAATTCCGTCAGCATATTGAAAAAGATGGAGCTCTAGAGCGACGTTTTCAAAAGGTTTTAGTGGAGGCTACAAATATTGAGGAAACAAAAGAGATTCTTCACAACATCAAAGACAAGTATGAAGAACATCACAGTGTTAGCTACACGGATGAGGCTATTGAAGCTTGTGTGAAACTTACAGCTCGCTATATCACAGACAGACATTTGCCAGACAAGGCAATCGATGCTTTAGATGAAGTAGGGAGTAGAGTCCATCTCAACAACATTCATGTTCCTGAAGAAATCATTCAAATTGAAGAAGAAATAGACAACATCAAAGAGGAGAAGATTAAAGTTGTAAGGAGCCAACGTTATGAAGAAGCTGCAAGACTAAGGGACACTGAACGCAATTTAAATGAACGGCTCGCTGCAGCAAAACTTAAATGGGAAGAAGACAGTAAGAACCTAAGGGTAACTGTCACAGAAGCCCATGTTGGAGATGTCGTTGCTATGATGACAGGAATCCCCGTAATGCGTATCGCTGAGAAAGAGAGCGGTAAATTGGCCAGAATGGATCAAGACATTGAAGGAAAGGTCATTGGTCAGTCAGATGCAATTAAAAAAGTCGTGAAGGCTATTAAGCGCAACAGAGCAGGGCTAAAAGATCCAAACAAGCCCATTGGAACATTTATTTTCCTTGGACCAACTGGAGTGGGTAAAACACAGCTTGCAAAAATACTAGCTCAGTTTATGTTTGACAGTGACGAAGCGCTGATCAGAATTGACATGAGTGAATACATGGAGAAGTTTGCTATATCTAGGTTAATTGGTGCGCCTCCAGGATACGTAGG
>DDJR01000029.1:0-54568 GCA_002339135.1 Flavobacteriales bacterium UBA2619
CAGAGTAGACACGGATTGAACCTATAGCTCCTTTTCGAGAAGCTTTGTATGGAATGTCTTGGCCGGTGCCAGATGCAGAATCATAAGGATCGTACATGTTGTATCCATAAGCAAGTGCCATAAAGTAGTAAGTGCGGTGATTTACAAGCTTGTTATCGCCTTGTGCAAAAACATCTGTAGTCACTCTAAAGCTGTGAGCAACACCTTCGTTTTCTCCGTTTGCCATGAGAACAGGAACAGGTACAGGGATAATTTCATCCTCTTCGTAGTTGAAGATAACATCAACTTCATCAGCAACATCACATTGGTAGATTAACCGAGCCATTTCAACATTTTCAAGATCAGCAGCAGAGACAGTGTTGTCTGAAAGTTGGTAGATTTGGTATCCTTGAAATGTATACGATCGTGAAAGACTGTCGTACTCTTCGCCTTCGATATTTAATTTAGGAATACCTGGATCGAATTGTACATACTCTTCGTGGAAGTTGTTTGAAAGTGAGTTTTCATTGGCAAGGTAAATAATCACCTCATTTTCGAGTTCCTGAATCACAACATCAGGGGCATCGGGTCCACTTACAATTTCAAAGCAGTTGTCAAACAAAGCCTGTGCTTTGTCATCAGCTTGTCTCAATAAGCTCACACTTTGTAATGGGTCTCCATTTGTTCCTCTAGCCCAAACGACGCCCATTGTAATGTTGTTGTAATCTCCAGGCTCCAATGTGAATGGACCAGCGGATTGAATAAATCTACGGTCAGCAGGAGGGTTGCCTTCACCGACTTCAGACCAGTCTTCAATGTCAACACCTTGTGTACCCCAATTATACGGGTCAGTATCTCCCGGGAACATATAGTGAGCTATAATTTCAGATTGTTCTGTTCCATCACCACCTGGTGACATTGTTTGGCCATTCAGCCAAATACCATTCATGTAGTTGTAGTAATGAAGAGGCGTTGAAGGTTCTCCATTTAAATTACTTCCGCTGTTGTTGTAATATACAAAACGGCGCATTCCGAATCGTTCATTATCAATCACGCCATCTCCGTAGCCGATACCAATCCCCTCATATGGGATTCCCAATGAATCAACGGCGTCAGAGAAATTAGTTGTCAGTGGGTTGTCAATTTCATCAGCATCCTGATAGGGACCCTCAAAGAAATCGATTCCAACAGCAGGAGGGTTTTCAAGGTAACCAGAAGAGCTAGATGATGTTTCATCGTACGCGTCACCATTGTATGCGTATCCAAGACCCCGTTGAACATCACATCCCACGTAATCGTCAGTAGCAGTTCCCACATCAGCATCAACCCAAACCCCAAAGTATGTATCACCCAATGTCTGAGTTCCTTGGTTAATAAGAACATAATTGTGGAATGTCATGTTATTCACCTCATCATTCGTTGAAAACTGGAATGCTTGAGAGCGGATTTCCATACCGATAGGCTCACCTTGAGACTCAGAGTGAACGTTTCCTTTGTCATTAAAAATCCAGTAGAAGTTTCGGTCTCCATAAAGAGGTACGATGTCTTCTCTTGTACGTCTTCCACAATCGATCTCAGAGATAAAGTCATACCATGGATAATCTCCTTGAGAAGGGTCATAAAATCCATTTCCATCATAATCTTTAAAAGGAGCAAGGTAGAAATCTTGATTAAGAGCTGTGTTTCCGTGAGCTGGATAATCGAAGAAATACGAAGGGATTGCGTATCCATCTGGGAATTCTTCATCCACAGTTTCAGAAGCTAGTGCATCAAAGTAAGATCTATGAAGTTGTGCGTCCGATCTCGTTGACACGAAGAAGTTGTCATATTGTTGGCATGTCGAAGCATCAATTTCTGCAGATCCATCTATCGTTAGAGGACCAGTCCAGAAATCATTACCTCTCCCTCGGAACGTAAGAGCAGCTAGTTTTAACTGTTGGTCAGGTGAGATTCCACCCATCCAAAGTGCCCCAGCATACAAAGAACTTACACCTCCACCTTTTGGAACTTCGTACGAAGCTGAAGAGGTTGCACGGTCTTGCCAAAGTGACCCACCTGTTTCAATAAGTGCTCTAACGTTATTCCACTCAATATTTCTGAGAGCAGTAGCAGGTGCACAAGCAGCTGATCGCAATTGTGGTTGAACGTTTGCACCGTTTGTGTTGTCAGTAGCACCTGGTGTACCATTTCCTACATACTTGTATGCGAACAATGGTTGTGCTATTAATGCAACAGCGAATATGGAAAGGATACGTTTCATAATTTTCTTACTATGCAACATTAAAAGTCAAATTTAACACCTAAACGAAGCGTACGTGGAACACCTAAATTAAAAGGGTTATTTGTATACATCTGGTAATAGTTTCTAAAAGAGTCAGGATTCGTTTGGCTCTCAATTAAAGGCTGGTATTGAGCTGCGGCGAGATATCCATCATCATTGCTTACACCTGTAAATCTGTAAACAGAATTGATATTCTGCGAATTCAAGACATTTCCAATCCACAAATAAACATTGAGATTAACAGATTTAGAATTTTCGCCTTCTCCTCCAAACTTAAGGGTGATGTTTTTGTCAAGGTTCATGTCCATGTTGAATTGCCATGGGAGACGAGATCCGTTAATAGACCCTTCAGTTGATGGGCTTATTTCACCTGTAATTGGTGTAGCAATCGTAGATGCTGTATAGGGTGTTCCAGAACCAAGATTTGCAATGATATTGAATCCCATTTCAGAGAACAATTGCCTTTCTTTTCCTCCAAAATTAGCCACTGGACCATCATAGCTTTCACCTGTGCCGTATCTGTAGTCAACGTTTACCACAATTCTATGACGTTGGTCATACGTCAGAGGACTGATAGATCTGAGATTTGGAAGTCCAGCATTAATCAGGGCAAGTGCAGTCTCTGTTGAAGAACCAGTACCGTCAGCAAACTGCAATGTGTAGTTTGCATTTAGTCTCACGTTACCTGTACGACGCATGTCATATCCCATTGTGAAACCTTTTACAGTACCGAAGTCGAGGTTGCCAAAGGCTCTATATGGACGAGGGTAAGCTCCAGTGAAGTTCCTGACTTGAATCATGTCACGCATCTCCTTATAGTAAGCAGATATTTTAAGACTGGATGTCTTTGAGAGAACCTGTTGGAATCCCAACTCGTAGTCAATGGTTTTCTCAGGCTTTAAATCTGGGTTTGAAATTAATGCGTTTCGGCTTTCAATGAACAGATAATCAATAGGAGAAAAACGGTTGTTCGAAGTAGGACGCTGCGTTAGCACATCGTAGTGAGCAAAGAAAACAGCCTCATCAGAGATGTTAAATGAGAATGAGATACGAGGCATAATGTTTACAGCGGGATCGAAATCTTTAAATGCGCTTTCGTTGAGTTCTGCATCAGGTCCTTCTACCAACCAAGGAGCAGGATATGGCTCATTTACGGCTAGAATGTCAGGGTCAGTGATTTCAGTTCCTACGGAATTGTACCAAGTGTCACCATCGCGGTAACCAACAATCGCATTGGGATTGTCTAAATCATCAACGTAGACGATGTAATCCTCACCAATGTTTGATGGGATCATGACTTCACCATCAATCTCACTGGCAATTAATCCACTTGTGACATCACCTAAAGTATAAGCATCTGCGATTACATACGGATCTTTTAATACTTTTTGATTGGCGTCAAATCTGTCAATACGTACACCTAGATTAAAAATAATGTCATCGAATGTGAACTTGTCCATAATGTATCCAGAGATATAGATTGGCTCAAAGGCTCCGATGGGTCTTGTGTTGAATCCTTCGTCATTGGTTTCATTAAAGAAGTTCTCAATTGTCGGGCGTCCTGTAATTTTATTTCCGTACGGGTCATACCCAGAATAATTTACGAGGTTGCTTCCTTGATTCAGTAGGTCGTCAGCTCCAAACATATCTAGAGTGAAAAAATCAGGATCCAATCCATCGATGTTGATGAGGTCGTTGCCAAATGCGTCCAGTCCCATCTCACGTCTTAGGTTTCTGTCGAAGAGGAATTGATTGTCTCCGATTAGTCTACCGTAAGTTACGTAGTATTCAGTTCCAACATTCGTGATGGTCGAATCATTAAAGTTCAACTCTTTAATATGGGAATTAGTCAGTAACCTTCCGAGCTGCCAGAGTCCTGTTGGTGATAGAGAGAAAAATGCGTCTTTACGCTGCTCATACTCAAATCCCATCTGCAATGCGTGGTCACCGATGTCAGCAGAACCAGCTGCACTTACACGGAATTGTGTGTTGTTGGAGGTATAGTAAGAATCGCTTTGAGTTCCGATATAGCTGTACAAGCCATAGGTTGATGTTGGATTTTGACCATTGAGCAAAGCGTTTCCGTTTTGCACTTCTAAAAGACTCTCGTAAGGACCATCTTGTTGTTGGCTGTATGGAGTTTGGTCAAACAGAGAGAAATACTGATTGTTAATCGCAGAAAGTTCAGGGTTGTATTCCGAAGCTTCAAATGTTACGAGAGTGTCTTCCCACCCGTTGTGAACAAACCTTCCAGTTATAGGGTTGTAATCATAAGAATTTCTGTTGTAAACATCAAACTTACCCACATGACCGTACTTAAAGAAGTCGTCACGGTGATTCGCGTCCTGCGAATTGTAGTAGCTCTGACTGTAGTCCACCATGATCTGGTAGAATACGTTTTTAAGGTTGCTTGCATTTTCGCCTTGTTCGTTGATGAATCTTTGACTGAATTTAGCGTATGCTCTCCAGTCATAGCTAGTGCTTAAGTCATTGTTGTCCCAGTTCATGAGTGAACGTGCATAATTGAAGTTGTTGTTTCGACCTCCTGATGCTGTTCCACCCAATGTTAATGTGGTTGTTTCATTGGTGTTAATGTCAAATTTAGTTACAATATTGGCGCTCTTGGTGCCAACATTCATTCGTGTTGCAACTTTCGTGAAATCATCCTCTGTCAGAAAATCAGCGTTGTAAAGAGCACCATTTACCTGCCCAGATGCACTGATGTTCTGTCTGAGGGGATTTGCAATAAGTTCATCTCGAGCTGCATCAGTTATTCTGTAAACGCCGCCAAAAGTTGGGCGAGGATCTTTTTGGGTTGTGATGTTACCAGCTATAAATACACCCAGTAATGGGTCAGTCTTTTCACCATTCTCATCCTTTCTGAAAAGAACAGGCCCAGATGCTACTCCCTCAGCCAAGTTGTATCCAAACTTATCAAGACCAATGGCTGTTTCTCCGACTGGAATACCAGACGAAATCACTTCTCCACCACCGAACCAATTCCGACTAGATGAACGAAGTGAAATGTTAATCACACCTCCGGTTGCGTCTCCTATGTTTGCAGGTACACCACCTGTAACGACCTGTACTTCTTCAATAGCAGACTTTGGAAGAGCCGATGACCCTCGAATTTTAATTCCATCAATGTAAATCCATGTAGAAGAGCTTCTCGCTCCACGGATGGATATTCCTCCTCCAGTTCCTGCAGTACTTGCCCCTGCAACTGTTGTCGCGATTGAAGTTGCCGAACGACCTGGCAGTTTGTCAATATCTTCTCTGCTTACCGTTCCACCTGAAGCTCCACCATCTTTGTCAATAAGGGGCACAGCGTATTCAACAACCTCCGCTTCTTGCACCATCACTCCAGCTGAAATTTCAGCGTTCACAAAATGAATTTTGTTTGCGTTAATTTTTACTCCTGTAATTTTTTTAGGTTGGTATCCCACAAAACTTAGCAGCACCTCATAGGTACCTGGAGAAATAGGTTTGATGGTATACTCACCATCAAAATCTGTATTTGTACCTGAAACCTGATTTCCATTGAGGAAAAGCACAACGCTTGCAAAGGGAAGAGGCTCCCCAGAGTCAAAATCAGTGACTTTTCCTTTCAATGTGCCAGAGCCTACTTGGGCAAGGCCAGTGCTGGCAAAAAGCAAAATGGCGAAAATAAATGTGGTAAACCGAATCATTTGAATGTGTATTAGAGGCAGTTCAATAGAAGGCGTAAATATAAGGTTTTATCTATGGATGTGAAAAATTGTGAAAAGGACTATTTAACTGCTTTGTTTACAGTGTTGTTAGACCTAAGGTGATATCCGGTTTTAATGCTTAAATCATCCAATATGATACTTGTAAGCTTGTTTTTCAGATTTTATTTTTAAGGATGAAGTATTCGACTAAAGCTTAAAAATGTCCCCTTCATCAAGAGGGGATACACCGAGATGATGTGCGATTGTTGCACCCATGTCAGCGAATGTTGACGAGAACCCCAGGCTTTTTATCGAAACCTGGTGAGAGTAGAAAAGAACAGGTACGTGTTCACGTGTGTGATCAGTACCCTGCCATGTTGGATCGCATCCGTGGTCAGCAGTAATCAGGAGTAGATCTTTGTCGCCTATGAGTTGGATAATCTCCGGTAGTCTTTTGTCGAACTCTTCGATGGCATTTGCATATCCAGAAATATCCCTGCGATGTCCAAATTTGCTGTCAAAATCCACTAAGTTTGCGAAAATCAAACCTTCAGACACATCTTTCATTTGGCACAACAGTTGGTTTACGATTCCATCATTGTCAGGCGCTTTAACGCTTTTTGAAACCCCTTTTCCAGCGAAGATGTCGCTGATTTTTCCAACTGTAATCACTGGAAGTCCAGCGTCTGAAACGTGGTCGAGCAATGTGCTCTTATGGGGAGGCGTTGTTAAGTCACGGCGGTTGTCAGTGCGCCTAAAGTTGGCGCTGGAATCACCCAGAAATGGACGTGCTATTACTCTCCCAATATTTAAGGAGTCCACACTTTTACGTGCAATTTCACACAGTTTGTATAGGTTATCTAAACCAAACGTCTCTTCATGTGCCGCAATTTGAAAAACTGAATCAGCAGAAGTGTAGAATATCGGTTTTCCTGTCTTCATATGCTCTTCACCATATTCTTCTAGAACTTTTGTTCCTGAGGCATGACAATTTGCAAGGCTACCAGAGAGATCTGCCTTGAGCAAGATCTCCTCTATTGTGGTTTTCGGAAAACAGTTTTTTGTGTTCGGAAAAACTCCCCAATCGAACAGAACAGGTAGTCCACAGATTTCCCAATGGCCAGAAGGTGTATCCTTTCCAGATGAAACTTCTTGTGCATATCCATATGCTCCAATGATCGAATTTGGTTTCCCGGAGTATGGGATTTCTTTACCTCTGCTTTCTTTTGCGGCTTCTGCAAGCCCCAGACTTGCTAAATTTGGGATGTGTAAAGCTCCAGATTGGCTGCGTTTTTTGTGATTTGCCTGGCCTTTGTTGCAAAACTCCGCGATGTGGCCCAGCGTGTCTGCTCCATCATCACCATATTTGAAGGCATCTTTGCTAGAACCTATACCTAGAGAGTCTAGTACAACGATGATTGCTCGGTTTTTTTGATTGGGGTTTTTCACAGTCATAAAATATCGAATTACACGCTAAGAATGTCATAAGTTAAGGGGGACTCGGGAGCTACTTCACCAATTACTACAGATTGCGTCAACTTTTTGTGAAGCATATCATATTCTGAATTGCTTCTTATGTGCGCCATGGCTAGTGTATCTCCTTTTGACACCGAATCACCAACTTGAACAAATTCAGTGAGGCCCACTGCATGGTCTATGGGGTCAGTTGATTTAACACGTCCAGCTTTAATCGCCACCATACTCAGTCCTATTTCTCGTACATCCATAGAGCAAATCACACCCGAGCATTTAGCGACAATTGGTTTTTTCATTGTTGTTGCTGGAAGATATTTGTAGGGCGATGTTATTAGATCATTGGGCCCACCCAGAGCACTCACCATTTTTTCAAAAATTTCCGCCGCAGAACCGTTCGCAAGAGCTTCTTTTGCTTTTACAAATCCAGATTCAATATCAGAAGTAATCCCACTTATTTCAAGCATGTGGGCAGCCAAATCAAGGGTGATTTTTAACAGTCGAGTGTCAGCCTGCGATGGATTTTTCAGGAACTCAATGCATTCATGTATTTCCACGGCATTGCCCACGGTGGTTCCAAGCACCTGATTCATATCTGTGATGAGGCACCGTGTGGGTACTCCCGCATTTGAAGCGACTGTTGCAATGCTTTTTGCAACATCTTGTGCCATTTCATACGAGGAGCAAAAAGCACCATTTCCAGTTTTTACATCCATGACCAAAGCATCCAGTCCTGAGGCCAATTTCTTCGACAAGATTGACGAGGTAATCATACCTACAGATTCTACAGTTGCTGTAACATCTCTGATGGAGTACAACCGTTGATCGGCAGGAGCAAACCTTTCAGTTTGGCCTATAATCGCACAACCTACTTCTTTAACAGTGTTTCGAAACAGGTCGTACTCAGGCATCGCATTGTATCCAGCGATGCTCTCGAGTTTATCCAACGTCCCACCAGTGTGTCCCAAACCTCTGCCAGAGATCATGGGGACATATCCACCGCAAGCGGCTACTATTGGTGCAAGCATTAAGCTCACTTTGTCGCCTACTCCTCCCGTTGAGTGCTTGTCTACGACTGGCCCTTTTAAATCAAGGTCATGCCAAGAAAGAACATCACCGGAGTTCATCATGTTTAGAGTTAAGCTTACTCTTTCATCCATGTTGAGACCGTTTAAATAGACCGCCATCGCAAATGCGGCAAGCTGAGAATCGCTAAAACTCATGTCGGTCATTCCTTGAACCACAAATGCTATTTCAGAATTTGTAAGCGTTTTTCCATCGCGTTTTTTGCGAATTAATTCCTGAGGTAGATATTTTAATAATGCCATCAATCAATCTCCATATGGGGTCCAAATGTTCTTTACCTGAGTTGCCTGTCTTAGAAACTCGACCCCTTCACACTCGGAGGTTTTCATCCAGTTTCTGTCGTTGTTTTCATGGCACCAAGTGCGTTTTAAATTTTCAGCGCTCAGGGTTTCAACTTCTTTAACAATGTCTTTATTTGCCCAAGCCCAAACAGATTCAACTTCAGCGTGCCCAGCTAGGTGAGGAGCCAAATCTTTCTTCTCTCCAGCGATGATGTTAATGACTCCGCCTGGTATGTCAGAGGTTTCCATGACGGATACCAACTCAAGAACGATATTAGAGTGTCTTTCTCCAGCGACAAAAACCACACAGTTACCCATTGCAACAGCGGGTGCAATTAAGGAAATAGCATTTAACAATGGCTGTTCGTCTGGAGCGATGATTCCGATCACGCCTATTGCCTCTGGCAGAGCAAGTGTAACACCTCTGTAGGGAGCGTTGTGCGCAGCACCATCATATTTGTCTGCCCAAGCTGCATAGCTAAAGAGTCTAGATATAGTTTCATTAAACTCAGTTTGAGCTTCCTTTTTGGTACTTCCGCAACTTGTTTGCAGTCGAGCGACAAATTCGTCTTTTCTATTTGATAGGTTTTCAGCAAAAAAGTACAGTATTTGTGCTTTTAGGTGCCCCGATTTCCCACTCCAATTTTGAGCTTTTGTTGCAGCACTTACAGCGTTTCTTATGTCTTTCCGATTTCCCAACCCAACTACAGCGGCAGTACTTCCATCAGCATTTAGAACCCTAGAACTGTTGCCCCCATCTGGTCTTGTTTGTTTGCCTCCGATGTAAAACTTGAGTGTTTTGTCGATTTCATGTTTCGTAGCCAAGCCGTTTGTGCGAACAGGTAAAATAGAACTTTGGTATTCAGACTTGAGTGGTTTAAGGTACTCATACAGCCCTTCTTTTCCGCCCTCTCTTCCGTAGCCAGACTCTTTCACTCCACCGAATCCGCATGCAGCATCAAATTTATTGTGGCAATTAATCCAAACCACTCCTGCAATCAGTTCTGGTGCAACATGCATCGCACGATTTATATTCTCACTCCAGACACTTGCAGCGAGTCCATATCTTGTGTTGTTTGCCAGTTTCAGGGCTTCCTCCTGAGTTCTAAAACTGCTCACAACAAGGACAGGTCCGAAAACCTCTTCCTGTACCAAGGGGTGAGAAGAATCAACATCTGTGATGAGAGTTGGTGGATAGTAATTGCATCTTGCATCAGGCTCCTCATGTGAAAACAATTCACCTCCACTTTTCAAACCCACTTCTACTTTTTTCGAAATTTGAGCAAATTGCTGAGAACTAACTAACGAGCCTATATCTATTGATTTGTCTAAGGGATTGCCAAACTTTAAATTCGCCATTCTCGCCTTGAGCTTTTTCACAAGCCTATCTTCTACCCCTGCTTGAACCAAGAGTCTTGATCCAGCGCAGCAAACTTCACCTTGATTGTACCAGATCGCATCCACCACACCTTCTACAACAGAGTCCAAATCAGCATCTTCGAAAACGACAAACGCGGATTTTCCACCCAGTTCAAGAGTCAGCTTTTTCCCTTGGCCGGCAGTTGATTTACGTATGGCTCGACCTACAGCAGTTGATCCTGTAAAAGCAACTTTGTTTACATGTGGATGTGCCGCTAGTTCTGCTCCTGTATCTCCTGCGCCATTAATGATGTTGATGACTCCAGCAGGCACTCCAGCTTCTTGACACAGTTCCGCAAAAAACATCGCAGTAAGTGGTGTATTCTCAGCAGGTTTTAAGACAACAGTGTTTCCCATAGCCAACGCAGGTGAAATTTTCCATGCTAGCATTAAAAAAGGGAAGTTCCACGGTATTATTTGTGCAACGACACCTAAGGGCTCGGACCCTTTTAATTCAGTCGCCTGAAGTTGTGCCCATCCTGCGTGGTAGTAAAAATGCCTTACTGCAAGGGGTATATCAGCGTCACGTGATTCACGAATAGGCTTCCCATTGTCTAAGGTTTCCAGAACGGAAATAATCCTTGCGTTTTTTTGAATAAGTCTGGCCAATGCATAAAGAACTTTTGCTCTTGCGTGCCCACCCGATTTATACCATTTTTCTTGTGCTTCCCTAGCAGACTTAATGGCAGCATTGATCAGTTTCTTGTCCGCAATCTCGATGCTCGCCAATGCGATGTTGTCTGCAGGGTTTGTTACAGCAATTGTATTTGAGCTTTTTTGCAAAAGAAATTCCCCTCCAATAAATTGGCCAAAGCGATGGTCGTTTTTTGCAAGCCATTGCATGGCTTCTTTGTCGCTCTCAAGAGCTTTGCTGTACTCTAGTTTTTCGAATGATTTATCTAATTTCATCTGATCTATTTCTAAAGGTTATGATATTGGATGTCTGTAGGCGGCAGAGTAATGTCCACTGGTGAAGTGGTCAAGTTGGCGTTCGATGTCTCCCAAAAGACTTGAAGCTCCAAATCTAAATAAATCGGGCTCTAGCCATCGACGACCCAATTCTTCTTGCATTAACGTCATGAACTGTAAAGCAGTCTTCGTGTCACTAATTCCGCCTGCTGGTTTGAACCCAACTTTATAACCAGTTTTCTCGTGGTAGTCACGAATCATTCTCACCATAACTAAACTGACGGGAAGTGTAGCATTGGTTGGTTCCTTTCCAGTAGATGTTTTGATGAAATCTGCACCTGCCATCATGCATACCTGAGAGGCTTTTGCGATGTTGGTTAGGTTGCCCAATTCACCAGTTGCCAGTATTGTTTTAAGGTGCGCATTGCCACAAGCTTTTCGGAACAACTTGACTTCTTCATAAAGCGCTTTCCAATTGCCCTCGAGTACGTGCCGACGTGAAATGACAATATCAATTTCATCTGCGCCTGCTGCTACGGAGTATTTTATTTCCTCTATTCGAAGAGGGAGAGGGGAGAGGCCCGCAGGAAAGCCTGTAGAAACTGCCGCAAGATGAACCCCTGAAGATTTTAATTGCTTGGAAGCTTCACCTAGCATCTCATGATATACACAGACGGCCGCAGTTTTTATGTTTAAAGAGTCAATGGAAAGTTTGGATTTTAAAATGCTGTTAATCGGATTTAACGCTTTTCGGCAAAGTCTTTTTACTCGCGCATTGGTGTCATCACCAGAGAGAGTTGTCAGATCAATTAACGTTAGCACCTTTAAAAGCCAGGCTGCCTGATTTTCTTTTTTTATACTTCTTCTTTTACCGTATTCAGAACATCGCTGTTCAACCGCACTGCGGTTAATCTTAATATCGCAAAACAATTCCTGTTGGAACTCCACGCCAGGATTTCTTTCCAATTGATCAGTCTTCATGGGAAAATGATTTTAAGTAAGAATTCAGAATCAATGTTACTGAGCGCTCAGCTTGCTTTGCAATGAGCAGGGTCTGTTCGTGAGAAAGTGTCACATCACCAATGCCTGCTGCATAATTTGTTAAGATTGACAATGCACACAATGGCACTCTGGCGTATCTAGCTACGATTACTTCTGGTACGGTAGACATTCCAACAGCATCTGCCCCCAGTATTCCAAGAGCTTTGATTTCAGCTGGTGTCTCAAACTGAGGGCCACACCACCATGCATAAACTCCTTCTGAGATGTTGATGTTGTTTTCTACAGCTGCTGAGCGCATTTTATTTGAAAGCTCAGAGTTGTATGCATTGCACATATCAACAAATCTGTCGTTTCCAGTTTCTCCAAAAAGGGGTGAAACTCCGGTCATATTGATGTGATCTGTGATCAGCATTAAATCGCCTGGGTTTACATTTTTATTGATGGCTCCAGCTGCATTTGTTAAGACAAGGGACTCACATCCGATTTCTTTTAATGTGCGTATCGCGACGGACATTGCATCCGCTTTTCCATGCTCGTAATAATGAGATCTTCCCTGAAGTATGGCCACTTTTGTGCCTTCAACGTATCCTAAAATTAGTTGGCCTGCATGCCCACCAACTCCAGCTTTGGGGAATCCTGGCAAATCTTCAAATGAAATTTTTGAGGTAACTTCAACCTGCTGTGCGAAGGATCCTAATCCGGATCCTAATATTAACCCTACTTCTGGAATAAAGCCAGAAGATTTAAGTTTAATGATGTTCGCACAGAATGAAACATGATTAATCATACAATGCACAAGTTAGCACAGAAATCAATCTCTATGTCCGACCTTGAGTAAGTTATTAACTTCAAGAAGTGATTCCACAGGAAGGTTACAGGAACCTTCTTCACACACAAAAAACAGTGTCAATGATTGTTGATCAATCGAAACGGGGTATTTTCCTTTCAAAAACTCTGGTTGGCCGGGTAAATTCAATCCTCCCGCTAAGATTATTTGAGGCTGATATTTCAAATCCAATTCCCGTCTCGTTAGTTTCATCAACTCTGAATCATCTTCCGAGATGGCAACTTCGAAAAAGGGCAGTGTTCGCTTTAGTAAAACCTGTCCCCAATTTGAAGATCTTCTTATGTTGTCGCTGTTTTCCCATGCTGAGATTAACATTCTGTCTGAACACTCGATCCAATTAAATTGAGAGTCATATCGGCCCAGACGAAAAAGATTGTCCGCCATTGTTGAATTTGAAGACGGAATTACACTGTCGTCATTTTCTTGCTTTTTTGCAAACAGTTCTTTTTCCTCATTTGAGGTGTACCAAAATACACCCGTGTTCGTATCGTAAAATTTATCGAAACTGATTTGTGATAATGCTCTGGCTTCAATCAGCCAATCAGGATTAAAAGTTGATTCGTACAGATCAATGCATGCAGATATTGTGAAGGCATAATCTTCAAGAAACCCATTGATATGTGCCCCGTCTTTTTCATGGTATACATGAAACAATGAGCCGTCTGTCTTCCTCGCGGATGTTAAAATAAAGTTCATTGCTTTTTCAGCTCGATGCAGATGCTCTTCATTCCCGAATGTTCGGTAAGCATCACACAATCCGCTAACAGTCAGCGAAGTCCAGGAGGTTAAAATTTTATCGTCTAATCCGGGCTTTACCCTGGGTATGTGCTTCGTTTTGCCCGCTGCGTTTTTCCCATCTCTGTAGTTTGATAAAACACGATTAATCGTCTTAAGCTTGGTTCGGAACTCCAGCGTGTTAAGCCCCAAAGCTTCGGACAAATCCTCATCACTTTCCCAGCGCATTAACACACTGTGCCCATCTTCCCATTGCGATCTGCCGTTGATGTCATAAGCAATCAATGCAATTTGTAAATCTTCAGGCGCAAGCGCAAGCGCCAATTCACTTTCATTCCAAACGTAATACTTGCCTTCGACGCCATCGCTGTCAGCATCTAAGGCACTTCGAAATCCCCCCGAAGGATCATCAAGTTCTTGTTTAATAAAGTCAATAATTCCTAGTGCGACCTCTTTATATCTGGGTTCTGAAAAGACTTTAAATGCATTAGAGTATGTCGTTAACAACTGCGCGTTGTCATAGAGCATTTTTTCAAAATGGGGAATTTTCCAATCTGAATCAGTGCTATATCGGGAGAAACCACCCCCCGCCTGATCATATATTCCACCTCGTGCCATGTTGTCTAATGTAAGCCGCACTTGAGCCAGCGCGTCCTTGTCATTTCTGACGATGCCGTAATGGAGCAGGAAATCTAAATTGGTTGGAATGGGAAACTTGGGCGCTCCTTTTGAAAGGCCTTTGTCTCTGTCCCAAGATCTTCTCCAGTCGTCAACTTTTGTGTCTATATCTGCGCCGAATTTATTCCTTTCCTGTCGAGACCAAACTAATCCTCCAGCATCTTTGGCTAAACCTTCTGTTGGTGCAACCAAAAGATCAGAAGATGCTACTCCTTTTGAGAGTTGAGTTGCATACTGCTCTAATTTCTGAAGGTTGCTAACCTTGATATTGACAACGTCTTTCAGACTTTCAATAAATGTCGCTTTTGGAAAATACGTCCCTCCAAAGACAGGTCTCCCATCAGGAAGTGCAATGCAGTTGAGGGGCCAACCTCCTCTGCGAGTCATCAACTGCACAGCGTTCATATACACTGCGTCAACATCAGGCCTTTCTTCTCGGTCAACCTTAATGCTCACAAAGTGTTCATTGATGTAATCTGCGGCTTCTTCATCTTCAAAGGTTTCATGCTCCATAACATGACACCAATGGCAAGCGCTGTATCCTACACTTATAAAAACCAGTTTCCCTTCTTTCGCAGCTTTGTCAAAAGCTTCATCTCCCCATGGCATCCAGTCCACTGGATTGTGAGCATGTTGTTGAAGGTAGGGGCTTGATGAGTTTATAAGCTCATTTGTATGCTTAAACGTCGTTGAGTCATTCATTGGAGCCATAGAGTTTGAACACGAGCTGCATACTGAAAAAGCAGATAAAGCAAAGAGTAAGAATGACAAACGCATGAAGTATGAAGCGAATTATTTAACCCTTCGTAAAATGTATCGGGTGCAGTAAATTCCATTTCCCCCTTTGTCAGGAGATTGAACGCCGGTATTTGTAAATGCAAGTTCCCAACCTTCATTGCTTAATTCATTTAATGTAGAGACTACATTTTGATCATTTTCGAAGATGTTCTCCATCTTAATTCCCACGACAGAATAAAGGTTCTTAATTTTCTGTTCATCGAGATTGCCATCGCCAGCGTCTATAAGCATTCTGCTACGCCCTGCACCCCCAGGAACAATCGATTCAACAGTTGTAAACGCCATGTATTCAAATGATGAAGGAGGGGTGTTGAAAGCAAAAATGGAGACAATCATTGCAACCGAAATACATAAAATTGTTGTTGAATTTTTCATGTGTGCAATTTAGTTCTTATTGATTTAAAAAGGGAATACCATCACTACATTTGCCATACAAATATTGAAGACATGCCCTTAAGATTAACAGACCCTGCTATTTTTTCTCTGATCAACAGTGAAGCCAAGCGTCAAAAAGATGGAGCAGAACTCATTGCTTCAGAAAACTATGCCAGTGAGAGCGTCATGCAAGCGCAAGGATCGATTCTTACAAATAAGTATGCTGAAGGATTGCCTAAGAAAAGATATTATGGAGGCTGCGAATTTGTCGATGGCGTTGAGCAACTTGCGATTGATCGAGTTTGTGAGCTCTTTGGCGCTGTTTGGGCGAACGTTCAACCACATTCAGGAGCGTCCGCCAATGCTGCTGTTATGCTTGCATGTCTTTCGCCGGGAGATACGATTCTCGGGTTTGATCTTTCTCATGGCGGTCATTTAACGCACGGTTCATCTGTTAACTTTAGTGGCAAACTGTACAACCCAGTTTTTTATGGAGTTGATCAGGAAACTGGGAGAGTCAATATGGACAAAGTTGCTGAAGTTGCCGAACGCGAACAACCAAAAATGATAATTTGTGGAGCTTCTGCCTATGCAAGGGATTGGGATTATGCTAAGTTCCGAGAAATTGCAGATCGTGTGGGGGCCATCTTGCTCGCAGATGTTTCACATCCTGCGGGCCTGATCGCCTCTAAAATACTTGTAGACCCTCTGCCTCATTGTCATGTTGTAACAACAACCACCCACAAAACTTTGCGTGGGCCTCGAGGTGGCGTGATTATGATGGGCACAGATTTCCCCAACCCTTGGGGGCGAAAGACAATGAAAGGAGTTGTGCGCCCGATGTCATCTATTCTTGACAGCGGTGTTTTTCCAGGAATGCAAGGTGGGCCTTTAGAACATGTGATTGCTGCAAAAGCTGTTGCGTTTGGTGAGGCTTTGAAACCTTCCTTTCGTGATTACTGTTTGCAGGTTGTAAAGAATTCACAAGCAATGGCTTCCGCTTTTGTTGCCCGAGGTTATGATTTGATTTCAGGAGGCACCGATAATCACCTCATGCTCATTGATCTCAGAAATAAAAACATCACTGGAAAGGCAGCCGAAATAGCGTTGGGAAAAGCTGATATTACTGTCAATAAAAACATGGTTCCATTTGACACTCGATCCCCTTTTGTCACATCTGGGATGCGAATAGGAACTCCAGCCGTCACAACTCGTGGCCTTGTAGAATCTGACATGGAGCTCCTTGTAGCTTGGATGGACGAGGCTATTTTAAACCATGAAGACGATGCTGTTCTTGCGAATATCGGAAAGAAAGTAAATGCTAAGATGTCAACTTTCCCTCTGTTTAGTTAAGAATGTGGTAAAAGTCGATTGGCTACATTTGAGGTTTATCCCTTCTTGCTTTCGAGATTTCATGATTTTCTAGGGGATTAAATTTGCCATCAGGCAATCCCAAAAGAATGATTTTAGTCACTCTTCCATTTGCGAATCGCATTTGAATTTGTGAACATGTTGCTCTATTTAAATTGATTTCATCTAACTCGTCAGTTGCGTAATACTCCACCGTTCCGTTGCCAATAACGTCAACACTTGACAGTTTTCCGTCCGAAAAATACGCGAACAAATCTCTGCCTGATATTGCATGATCTAGAGAGTCATTTGCAGGGCTAAGTACATTTGCATTTCCAAGCAATTGCATTTTGTATGGTTGATTTTCTTTGAGAATCATCTTCACAGTGTCTCCTGTCATTTCATCTTCCTCAGACCAAACAACAGGCTTTCCCAACAGCCACATTTCGTCCAGTCTCGTATTCCAAGAAAGCGAATCGCCTAGACCAGAGAATGCAGCCTGTGTAAAGGCTACTTCTCCCGATGCATAGATCATTTCTTCTTGTCTTTCAAGCTTGAGGGATTTCATTTTAAGCGTATCGACCCCTTCAACATTCTCAATTTGGACCAATTGACTCGAGGTCCCAGTAACCAAGTCAGCGTTTTTTGTGCGGGAAGCAAAAGAACCCTTCACATTCATGGATCTTGAACTGTCACTGATCATAACATTTCCCCATGCCATGCCTTCATTCTCGTCTCTGTTAACAAACAGACTATCTCCAGCTAAGACTCCTTGGTCGTCCATGAGGTAAGCTTGACCAGAAAACCAACCTTTTCCAGTTTTGCCGTCGAACTCTCCTTTTTCACACTGGATCGTTGCACCATCGATCGTAAGTAGAGATAATTCGTAAAGCCGAAGTGTTTTCCCGTTCCTGTCAATAGACAGTGAGTCAGATGTAATGTAGTCATTCTCGTCTTTAATTTCAACGTTTCCTCCAGCGTACAATCTATTTGTGATAGAGTTGTAAATGCCGCAATCGCTGCTCAGATGTCGACTTCCCTCATAAATATTTGCTCGTACTCTGTATGAAACTCGTTTTTCATCTAAGTTGTAAGTTAATGATGGACATGATATTTTAAGCTCTTCATGATTAAAAGTCACATCACCGCTAACATTTACAGTCCCAGAAACAGGGTCTAGAATGCCATAATTGGACCTGAGTTTTGTGGCTGGTGCTTGAGAGATTTCAACGTTGTTAAAGACTTCGAATCGGCCATCGTCAAACCGATAAGCGCTATCACACCTAAGAATGGCGTCATCGAATGCGAGTTGAACATCTCCAATCAGTCTTGATGCGTCTGAAATTTGAGGATTTCGCTCAATAACGGATGCTGCTAGAATGTGTATTCGCGTTTTTTTTGGTAAAAGATTGGAGGTGGTGTCAGTTTGGGCTGTGAGCGGAGTAAGCGAGAAACAGAACACCATAAAAAATATGCACACGTCAAGAAAGGGCTTGTTATTTTCGGTTGTGTAGTGTTTTATATTCATCCAACGACGCCGGCCGCTACTGTTAAATGTGTGCTCGGATCCACTAAGATAAACGCTCCAGTCGTACGATTCTTGCGATAACTATCAGTTAAAACAGGTGAGGCAGTTTTAATTTTAATTCGTGCGATGTCGTTCGTTGCAACAGTTTTATTTTCTTCATCTCTATGAAGTGTGTTAATGTCAATACAGTAAAGGATTTCTGTTACTTTTGCTTGCACTTCGTTTGTAAGATGTCGGAGAATAAATCTCGAAGATGTGTTCAGTGGTTTTTCACCCAGCCAACAAACTCTTGCGTCCAATTCATTGACTACGTCAGGTTGATTGTTCATCCTCACAAGCATGTCACCACGAGAAATGTCGATGTCATCTTCAAGTGTCATGGTGACGCTGAGGGGAGGGAAGGCTCTTTCCAGTTGTTCATTACCCAGAGTTATTCCTTTAATTGTAGACTCTTTTCCACTTGGAAGAGCAAGGATTTTATCTCCAGGTTTAAACACTCCGGAAGCGATGCGCCCTGCATATCCTCTGAAATCTCTGTGCTCATCTGTTTGAGGCCGAACCACATATTGAATGGGAAAACGGCAATCTTGTAAGTTTCTGTCTGAACCTACATGTACATGTTCTAAATGGTGCAGAAGAGTGGAGCCCTCATACCAATTCATCTGATTTGATTTGTCAACCACGTTGTCACCTAAAAGCGCGCTTATTGGAATGAACGTGATGTCTGTAATGTCTAGTCGTGAACTGAAACTCTTGTATTCCTTTACAATTTCTCTGTACCTCGCTTCATCATAATCTACAAGGTCCATTTTATTGACACAAACCACCAAATGCCTCAGGCCTAACAACGATGCAATAAAGCTATGTCTGTTCGTTTGTTCAAGGAGACCGTGGCGAGCGTCAATTAAGATGATAGCAAGGTCAGCGGTTGAAGCTCCAGTCACCATGTTTCTGGTGTACTGAATATGTCCTGGCGTGTCGGCAATAATAAATTTCCTGCGTGGAGTTGCAAAGTACCTGTAGGCTACATCTATGGTAATACCTTGTTCGCGCTCAGCTCTGAGTCCGTCCGTTAGTAGACTGAGGTCTGGGCCATTGATCCCTTTTTGGGTGGATTCGTTTTTAATTGATTCGAGTTGATCTTCGAAAATACTTTTAGAATCGTATAAGAGGCGACCTATAAGAGTACTCTTGCCATCATCAACACTTCCAGCAGTTGTAAAGCGTAGAAGTCCGTTTGTAGTTGTTTTACTCATCTTTGTTAATCTCTAAAAGTATCCGTCCTTTTTTCTATCTTCCATTGCGCTTGAACTCCTCTTGTCATCCATTCTGCCTCCTCTTTCAGTGATTCTTGTTGCAGCAACTTCTTCAATGATTTTTTCCAACGTGTCTGCCTCACTTTCAAAAGCTCCAGTGATCGTCAAGTCGCCAAGAGTTCTAAATCTAATGCGCATCATTTCAGGCTTTTCTCCCGCTCTAAGTTTGAGGAAATCCGACATTGCAAGAATCTGGCCTTCTCGCCTGATGCATTCTCTCTCGTGAGAGAAGTAAAGGCTGGGAAGTTCTATTTTCTCTTTTAAGATGTAATTCCAAACATCAAGTTCTGTCCAGTTGTTTAAAGGAAAAACCCTAAAGTGCTCTCCAGGAGCATGCATTCCGTTAAATAAATTCCAAAGTTCAGGTCGTTGATTTTTTGGATCCCATTGGCTGAAATCATCTCTGTGTGAGAAAAATCTTTCTTTTGCACGAGACTTCTCTTCATCTCTTCGAGCACCTCCTACGCAAGCGTCGAACCTGTTTTCCTCGATGGTGTCGATGAGTGTTGTTGTTTGGAGCTTGTTTCGAGAAGCATTGCTTCCTGTCTCTTCTTGGACCTTGCCTTGATTAATTGTGTCCTGAACACTTCCTACGATGAGGTTAGCGCCCATGTCCTGTATAAGATTGTTCCGAAAGGCAATTGTTTCAGGAAAATTGTGTCCGGTATCGATGTGAACCAATGGCATAGGTATTCTCGCAGGAGCAAATGCTTTCATCGCTAAATGAGTAACCACAATGCTGTCTTTCCCTCCACTAAAAAGAATCGCAGGTCTGTCAAATTGAGCGGCAACTTCTCTCATCACGAAAATAGATTCTGCCTCGAGTTCTGTGAGGTGATCTAGATTGTATAATTCAGTCATTGATGTTTTTTTTTCTACCTAGATTTCCGTAGTTGAACCAAAGTCTTTCATGAAAATAGTACAGCGCCATTTTGAGAACAACTTCAACAGCCATAAGCTCTGTAGCTTTGCTAATGTCGCCAAAGAATAGATATGCCAATGCAAAAGTGGATACAGATGCGATGACTCTCCATGTTATGGTTTTTGCGATGTGCCGTAATTTAGAAATTTTATTGTCCATTGTATTTATTGAGCAAATTTTGGATGCACGGCTAATTTTTCTTCTACTGTTGCCCAGTCGGTGAAATGAAACCCTCGATCGTCAAGATAAACAGTTGCGGCAAATTTGTTGTTGCTTACAGCATCGAACAAATTGGTCATGTTGTATTTCTCTAGCCACTCTTCAATCACAAGGGCTGGTCTAGAGCTCATGATTTTAAGAACATAGCCTTGGTCCTTGAGTCTTTGAAGAACTTCTTGAGCGCCTTCCATTGGAGGGTCATACGCATTTTCTAATCCCTGAAAGCCTTTGCTATATCTGTGGATGACCCCATCAAAATCAACAGCTAAAGTTTTTCTTTTGTCTAAAGTTTTAAGTTCTTTAGATGGTACAGGTGAAACTTTGAGAATAGAAGAAATAGTGCCTTCGATGTCAAAATCAGTTGTGTCAATGTCGATGAAATTTGATGTGGGTTTCTCAAAATCCAGAACGTGCCGATCTTCTCTTCCTCTTATTTCTTTCGTGTGCACAAGAATTTCACACACCTCTGTGGTAGCTTTCAGTTCTTCCCTTAATTCACGATACGGAGAGACAAGTGAGACGACTACAATTTCACCTTGGTCATGGAGATAATGAGCAATGTTTTGAGCTTTACGAATGTTAGCTTCACGTCCCACACGTGAATAGTCTTTATTTGTTGTGAGACTCCTAAGATCATCACCATCTATGTGATACGGCTTGTAACCTCCTCTTTTCAGTTGAGATATCAACGCTTTCGCTAAAGTTGTTTTACCATGACCTGGCTGACCTGTAAACCAATAAATCATCTGTAATAATTTTGTAGTATCTCTTTGTTAAACCTGTTGAAAGTATAAATATATCTATTGCTGATCGTTTCTCAAGTCATTTTTTAGAAGCAAAGTCTGCGCTCGATCGGGTCCCACACTCAGGATTGAGATCGGAACTCCAGTTTCGTTTTCAATCATCTTTACATATGCGTTCAGTGAAGCTGGGATGTCATCTACATTTCTTAACCCAGTTAGGTCTCCAGGCCAACATTCAAATGTTTTGTAAACAGGTTGTACTTCTTCTGGGGTAATGCCATATGGCAGGTAGTCTATTTTTTTCCCGTTGTGCATGTAGTGCGTACAAACCTTGATCTCATGAAATTCTCCCAAGACATCTGCCTTCATCATGCAGAGTTGTGTAACGCCATTGACCATCACAGCGTATTTTAGCTGAGGTAGATCGAGCCATCCACATCTTCTAGGTCTGCCGGTTGTGGCTCCAAACTCACTGCCTGCAGCTCTTAGCTTTTCTCCGGTTTCTTCTAGAAGCTCAGTCGGGAAGGGTCCTGACCCGACTCTCGTACAGTAGGCTTTAAATATGCCAAACACTTCTCCAATTTTATTTGGAGGCAGTCCAAGGCCGGTGCAAGCTCCTGCTGTAATCGTATTTGAGGAAGTGACAAATGGGTAGGTTCCAAAATCAACATCTAGCATGGTCCCTTGAGCACCTTCTGCAAGAATTCCTCGCCCTGCTTTGAGTTCATTGTTGAGAATGTGCTCGCTGTCGATAAATGTAAATTTCTTGAGATATTCTACTGCTTCAAGCCAATCTGATTCTTTCTCCGTTAAGTCATACTTGTATTCTGGATATTGGTTGAGTAGATGAAGGTGTTTGTCTCGAAGCACAGTGTATCTCTGCAAGAAATGAGGACTCTCTAGATCGCCAATTCTTAGACCATTTCGTCCTGTTTTATCCATATATGCTGGACCAATGCCTTTTAATGTAGAGCCGATTTTTAATTTGCCTTTGGACATTTCAGATGCAGCATCTAAGAGTCCGTGGGTAGGCATAATTAAGTGAGCCTTTCGAGAAAGAACAAGATCATCAAATGGGCTTACACCGCTTGCAAGTAAGCCTTCAATTTCATTCTTAAAGATCACAGGGTCTACAACCACACCGTTCCCTACAACATTTAAGATTTTGTCGTGAAAAATCCCACTTGGAATTGTATGAAGAACGTGCTTTTTACCGTCAAAAATAATGGTATGTCCGGCATTTGGACCTCCCTGAAATCTTGCGATCACCCCGTACCTAGGTGTTAGTACATCTACGATTTTACCTTTTCCTTCGTCGCCCCACTGGAGGCCTAAGAGTACATCAGCTTTCATGCTTCAGTTTTTGTTGTCGCTTTCGCGCATAAATATTCAAAGAGTGATGGAGTACTTCTATGCCGAAGAGTTCTTCTAAAGTAGCCTTAATTTGTTGGATTCTTGGGTCACAAAACTCAATAACCTCTCCGGTATCTGCAATAATCACATGGTCATGCTGCCGCACCCTATGGCACTTCTCATACTGGGCGATTTTTTCTCCAAACTGATGTTTCCGAACCAGGTTGCAATCAAGCAGAAGTTCCATTGTGTTGTAAAGTGTTGCCCTAGAAACGCGGCAATCGCCATGCTGCATTTTATCGTACAATGTTTCTACGGCAAAATGACCTTGGAAAGTGTAGATTTCTTCAAGTATAGCAAAGCGTTCAGGCGTTTTTCGGTGCCCATTTTGTTCGAGGTATACCTCGAAAATATCTTTTGCTTGTATGAATATTTCGTCGCTTGACATAAGCTTGTGGGAAGTCGCAAATGTAGTCTATACCTCTTCGTCTACCCTCTCTACTGTGTGAACTCCTGAAACATTTTTCAACTTTGTCATTAAATCTTTCAAATGTGATGTGTTTGTCACGAGAGCTTTAATGGAGCCTTCAAAAATCCCATCGCGTGATTCCATACTAATGGCTTTCATATTTACTTTCATGTTGTCAGAAATAACGCCAGTTAGTTGGTTGACAAGCCCCACTTCGTCGATGCCCGTAAACGCAATCTTTACTTCAAATTGAGTTGCAGATTTGTTTGACCACCTGGCCTTCATCATCCTGTAGGCATACCGAGACAACATATTTGTTGCATTGGGGCAGTTTTGCCTGTGTACTTTAATTCCTCCGCTAACCGTGATGAACCCGAACACATCGTCACCTGCAATTGGACTGCAGCAATTGGACAGAGTGTAATCAAGTTTTTGCATGTCTTCGCCGATTAGCAAAGTGTCATCCTTTGCGTTCGGAACGACTTTTTCAGCAACCACAATTTTTTTAGATGGGGTTGTTTCACGTCCTTTAGCCCAAATAAATTTCCCTTGTTTTAATTTGTAACCTTTTAATTTATCCAAGTCGAATGAGCCCAAGGCGATCCGAAAGAACATCTCCTGTGCTGAGTCGAATTTGTGCTTCTTAAAGAGAGATTCAATGTTTCCATCCGTGATCAGAACACTGTGTTTTTTTGCCCATTTGGCAAATATCTCTTTCCCATCTAACGATAGAGATCTCTCTGCTTCTTTAAGACTGTGTCGTATTTTTTGCTTCGCATGGGTTGTCACGACATAGCCAAGCCAATCTTCCTTTGGGGTTTGTTTGCGGGATGTGATTATTTCGATTTGGTCCCCACTTTTAAGCTCGTAACTCAGAGGAACAAGCTTGTGGTTTACTTTACCTCCGATGCATTCAGAGCCCACCCTTGAGTGTATGTGAAAAGCAAAGTCTAGTGTTGTGGCTCCCTTCGGAAGGGTTTTCATATCGCCGTTGGGGGTGAAAACATAGATATCCTTCGTCTTCAAGTCCATTTTAAAATCATCGATAAATGCCAGCGCATCATCGTCACCACTCTCTAAAATTTCACGTATTTGTCCGAGCCAATTGTCGATCTGTGAGCCAACGGCTCTTTCTCCGTTTCCCTCTTTGTACTTCCAATGCGCTGCAAACCCTTTTTCGGCTACTTCATCCATTCTCTCACTTCGGATTTGTATTTCCACCCACTTTCCGGTTGGTGACATGACGGTGGTATGCAGCGATTCGTAACCGTTCCCTTTAGGTAAACTTATCCAATCTCTGAGCCTGTCTGGGTTGGGTTGGTAAAAATCTGTTACAATTGAATATGCTCGCCAGATTTCTGTTTTCTCTTTTGTCTTTTCTGTGTTGATTACAATCCTGACTGCAAACACATCGTATACCTCTTCGAAGGATACTTTTTGTTTTTCCATTTTAGACCAAATGCTAAAAATAGATTTGGGTCTTCCTTTAATTTCATACTCAATCCCTGCCTCGTCAAGTTCTCTTCTAATCGGAGCGCAAAAGCTCCGAATAAACCTAGCCCGAACTGCCTTTGTTTTTCTCAGCCGTGATTTGATTAAATCATATTCTTCAGATTCCTTGTATTTGAGTGAAAGATCCTCAAGTTCACTTTTTATCGCATGCAATCCCAACCTGTGTGCTAGCGGCGCATACATGTAGAGGGTTTCACTAGCGATTTTTTGTTGCTTGTCCTGCCTCATGTGAGACAACGTTCTCATATTGTCCAGTCTGTCTGCAAGTTTGATTAAAATCACCCTTACATCGCTGCTTAAGGTGAGGAGCATTTTTCTAAAGTTTTCCGCTTGAGCACTTGTCCCTGGTTCGAAAACACCACTCATTTTCGTCAGTCCATCTACAATATCTCGTTCTTTTTCCCCAAACAATTCCTCGACCTCGTCTAAGGTTAAATTTGTATCTTCTACTGTGTCGTGAAGAAGAGCACACACTATTGAAGTGGTGTCCAATCCCAATTCTCCAGCCACCACTTTCGCCACGCTAATGGGGTGATAGATGTAAGGCTCTCCACTTTTGCGTCTTTGATCAGAATGGAGTTGAAGCGCTAGATCGAATGCCTTACGAATCTTCTTTCTATCTTCTCTACTTTTGCTGTTGTTCGCAGCACGCAACAATCCCCTGTACCTTCTCAGTATCTCTTTGTTCTCTTCTTCAAGGTTGATTTCCATTGTACTTTTTACGTATACCAAATCTACTGAAACCTTCCTTCGTTTATCAGCCTTTCTTGAGGTAATTTCGCGTCATGATTGAAGCAAACAACCCATCCCTTAAATCTTGGTTAGAAATCCCTGTAAATAGTGATTTCCCCATTCAAAACCTTCCCTTCGGTATTTTCTCAACAAATCAGGTAACTTCCAGAGTAGGCGTTGCGATTGGAGATCAGGTCCTCAATCTTTCTGCCCTTTATGAAGCTGGATTTCTTCCAACTTCTCCCGACTTGCCATTTGTGGAATCAGATTATTCTTCTTCTACTTTAAATCCCTTGATTCATCATGGGAAATCAGCAACTCGTCAGCTGCGTGCTCGTTTAAGTTCATTGCTCCGAGATGATTCTTCGGAGCTGCGTGACGCAAAAAAGATGCATTCTGTATGCATGATAAGTCAGCGCTTAGTTACAATGCATATTCCCGTGAATGTTGGGGATTACACAGATTGCTACTCTTCAGAGGATCACGCACGTAACGTAGGAAAAATGTTTCGTGATCCTGAAAATGCACTTCTTCCTAACTGGAAACACATGCCAGTTGCTTACCATGGACGCGCTTCATCAATTGTGGTGAGTGGCACTCCGGTTACACGTCCTCATGGTCAGCTTAAGCCCTCAGAAGAAGAGCCTCCAGTTTATGGTCCTTCCCGACTTCTTGATTTCGAACTTGAAATGGCATTTATTACCCACCCGGGAAAATCTTTGGGCCAACCAATTTCTACAGATGAAGCTGACGACTTTATCTTCGGTTTGGTTCTATTCAATGATTGGTCTGCGCGTGATATCCAAAAATGGGAGTACATTCCTCTTGGACCTTTTTTAGGTAAAAATTTCGCCTCCAGCATCTCACCTTGGATTGTCACCCTTGATGCGCTTGAGCCTTACCGTATTCCTGGTCCGGTTCAGGATCCTCAAGTTTTACCCTATCTTGATTATACAGGAGACTCTAATTATGACATCGATCTAGAAGTAGAAATTGTGACTCCGAATGGTGATTCTAAAGTCGTTTGCAAATCGAACTTCAAACACATGTATTGGAATATGCGCCAACAACTCGCTCATCATACAGTTAACGGATGCAATATTCGAGGAGGTGATATGATCGCATCGGGCACCATTTCTGGACCTGAAGAAGGCTCTTTCGGATCCATGCTTGAAATTTCATGGAAAGGCACCAAGCCTGTTTCTATGCCTGATGGCACAGATCGAAGATTTATTAACGATGGTGATACAGTTACTATGAGAGGCTCTAAAAGATCGGAAAAAGGTGTCTCCATCGGTTTCGGTGAAGTCTCGGGAAAATTGCTGCCTGCAAATTAACACGCGCATTAACTGAGTCCGCTTTTTCTAGTCGATTTGCACTCTGTTGCGCAAGCTGGCAACTACCCTTTCCGTGGTAAACCCATCCCAAAGCTTGGGCGCTTCGCATGTCTTGGGGTTTTCTATAGCATGAAGTATTGCTGGTAAATCACGTCCCACTAAGTGGTTGGTTCCCTCGTCAATTGTCAACGGTCTTTCCGTGTTTTCACGTATTGTAATGCACGGTATATTACAAAATGTAGTCTCTTCTTGTATGCCTCCTGAGTCGGTGACAACGAACTCGGAATTTTTAATGAGTTTTTGAAAATCAAAGTAACCCAAAGGTTCAGTGATTACAACGCCCTCTATTTCTGTGAGTTTATCCCAAAGCCCAATTGACTCCATATTCATGCGAGACCTTGGATGAATCGGAAATACAACTGTACAATTTTTCACCAACGCCTCCAGCATATTGAGAATAAAGTTCACCCCCTCAACGTTGTCTACATTGGAAGGTCGATGCATTGTACACAGGCAGAAGTTTTTGTCGTCCATCTTCAATTCAGAAAGAATTCTGCTGGACTCTATTTCATCGCTGTGTTTGACTAAAGTGTCAATCATCGTGTTTCCTACAAAAATTTGAGGATCATCCGACGTAGAAACCAATCCTTCCTCGTGTAGGTTGTCCATCCCTGACTTTTCTGTAACAAAATGGAAGTCAGATATTTGATCTATCAAAATTCTGTTTATTTCTTCAGGCATTGCACGGTCTTTGCTGCGAAGTCCAGATTCAAGATGGGCGATTAAAACCCCACTTCTATGGGCAGCTAAAGCGCCTGCTAGAGAAGAGTTGACATCTCCTGGCACTAAGACGACATCGGGTTTGATGTTTGAAATTAAATCACCTAAATCGACAATCATGTTGCCGAAATGGCTTGTTGCACCTTCACCTCTTAGTGAAAGGAAATGATCAGGTTTTAATTTAAATTGTTCGAAAAAAACCCCCGACATTTCCCTGTCATAGTGTTGTCCTGTGTGTACGATTTCAACCTGAAAATCATTCAGTGTTTCCGCAACCTCTTTGAAACGCGTTACTTTGATAAAGTTGGGGCGTGTCCCGATTACGATTAACAGTTTCATTGTGCGGTTATGTCAATTCAGAAATAAGCTGGCTCACAGTGATCCCATCTGCTTCAGCTTTGTAATTTGTTACAATTCTGTGCCTTAAAATTGGCAGTGCAACGGCTTTTACATCTTCGATGTCTGGGCTGTACTTGCCTTCAAGTGCCGCATGAACTTTAGCTCCGATGATCAAGAATTGAGAGGCACGTGGCCCAGCCCCCCAACTTACATACTTGTTGACGTCTTGTGTTGCTTTTTCTCTACCAGGTCGAGTCTTACACGCGAGGTTGACAGCGTAGTTTAAAACGTTCTCTGCAACGGGCATACGACGTATTAGACGTTGATAGTTTAAGATCTCATCACCTGACATGATGGGTGAAATTTTTTCGCTTGCGTTTCCAGTTGTTTGTTTTACGACATTGAGTTCTTCTTCGAATGTGGGATAATCCACCCAAGTATTGAACATGAATCGATCTAACTGTGCTTCTGGAAGGGGGTAGGTGCCTTCCTGTTCAATTGGGTTTTGTGTTGCCAAAACGAAAAACGGAGCCGGTAAATCATAGCCTTTTCCATTGACAGTCACGGATTTTTCTTGCATGGCTTCTAGCAATGCAGCTTGAGTTTTAGGAGGAGTACGGTTTATTTCATCAGCCAAAACGATATTCGCAAACAATGGACCCTTGATGAACTCAAACTTTCTGGCATCATTTAGGATTTCTGATCCAGTGATGTCGGATGGCATTAAGTCTGGAGTGAATTGAATTCGATTAAAGGACAGCCCCAAAGCTTGGGCAACTGTATTTACCAGAAGAGTTTTAGCGAGTCCTGGAACCCCTACAAGAAGGCAGTGGCCGCCAGCAAGAACTGCCATTGTTACTTCGCGAACTACTTGTGTTTGTCCTATAATAACCTTCGAAACCTCATTGGTTAGTTTCGTGTGGTTTTCCCTAAGTTGATCTAGAGCTTCTTTGTCGTTCATGTTATGTAATTCAGAAATAATATTGAAAACTTACTTGATCCAATTCATGTTGAAGAGGCAGTCTTCGAAGGTTGAGGTAATTCGAATGTACGTATCCGAGATGTGGTCTTCGATCCACTCATTCATAGCCTTTGTTCGGATGTTGTTTTCTACCTGAGATTGAAAAAGGGCGTAGTCATCTTTTGGATTGGCTCTGTGTGCAGAACTTCTTCCATCGAGCTTAAGGATGGTCCAGTACCCATTTTTATCATCATCAATTAATTGGACGGGTATGCTCACCTCTCCAACATCTAAAGGTTCTAGAAGGAAGTAGATGTTGGGGTCCAATTCGTCCACACCAAACATGACGCCACCATCTCTCGCATTAACGACTTGGCCTCTTGAGTTTTTAGAATTCGTCCTTGTCGAATTGGACAAAACAGCCAAGTCGAAGGAGATGTCACCAGATTCAAGTGAGATGTGAATGGAATCTATTTTTGACTTTAAATTCTCCAATGCCAGGACATCGACCTTGGGTTTCATCAGAACATGACAAGCACTAAACTGCTCTCCACGTTTGTCAGTCACTCTCAAGAAATGATATCCAAAATCGGTTTCAAAGACATTGGAATATCCATTGACAGGCGTGTCAAACGCTGCGGCCTCAAACTCTGCAACAAAAGCGCCACGGCTGATGTTCTCGTAACAACCTCCCTTGTACTTAGATCCTGGATCTTCGGAGTATCTTGTTGCAGCAAGTGTCATCGAGAGTTTGCCTGAGGCTACAAGGTTTCTGATTGAATCGAGAGTTGTTCTTACTGCTTGTTTTTGTGTTTCAGAAATTTCAGGTTGCAGTACGATTTCGCTGTAGTTTATTTCTTCAGGGATCAGCGGAAGTGAGTCCGGAGGTGTGTTCTCAAAGTATTCAATAACTTCTGCAGGTGTTACACGTACATCCTGTGAGATTGATTGCTGCATGGATTGGGCTAACAGCTGTTCTTTTATGGGGTCACTAAAATCAGCTTTCCACTCAGAAACAGTTTTCCCATATTCTGCTTCAAACGCTTCAACGGATCCCAGCATCTGAACGTAGTATGCAAGTCGCCGATCAATCTCATCCATGATTTGGCCATCTGTCACTTCTAAACTGTCAATTTTCGCATTGTGAAGTAAAAGTTTTTCAAAAAGGAGCTCTTCAATGAATTTGCATCGATCATTTCCATCTGACGTTCCACCCTGAAGTCTCTCTTGAAGCGCGCGATCTTCAATTGAGCTGTTGAGGATGATTTCATCACCCACGACAGCAATGACTCCATCGATTAATTGAAATTTTTCACTGAAGTCTTGAGAATTTTCAGTTTGTGAAAAAGTCACAACTGACGATGTTAGAAAAAGTGCAAATAAAAGAGAGATTCTTAGCATGACTGCTAAGTTAAACTGCTTGGTTTAATTAAGTATACTATCTCGACGAATTTCTCCATTTGCCCAAGCATCTCTCACAAGATCATCTCTTAAATCTTCTAAAATGGTTCGTCTGCGTTCTTGAACAATCAAGTAATTAATTCGATCTCGAGCAATCGAAATTGGAGAGGATAGGTCTTTTAATCGGTGTTCTAAAATGCGAAGCAAATACCTTGAGTCACCCTCTGTGAACTCAATGAGCCTCCTGTCTTTTAATTGGTCCTCTATGCGGTACACTTGCATGGGTACTGTTTCTAACACATCACTTAAAAACCACCAATACTCAACGTCTAATGCAAAATGAGCTCCTCTCTCTATGGACCATTGTTCTAATTTAGGAACGCTTATGGAGTCTGCTGCTGTAAGCCAAGCACGTGCAGAGTCAAGCATTTCTTCTTGTTCGTTAATCTCAAGAAAAACAGCTCTTAAGACGTGCTCCTTAAGTTGGAACAGTTCTGGGTAATCCGAGTGAAATTTTTCAATTTCTTCATCCAACACCAGAGTATCTACTCTAGAAGCTACAAACTCTCTCTCAAATTGCGTGACAAGCAGGGCATTTCTGTACGCAGCGATTGAAGCTTCAAAAACTGAGGAGAACTCGTTGATGTTTTTCTCAGCTTGAGCTAGCAAAACGTTTTTCCTAACCCAACCTTCCACAATGCGTTCGCTTAAGAGTGTACTGTCCTCCATCGACAATTCATTCGGAATCCGTGAACTTAGACTGTCCAGCAACAGATGTTTTCCGAATGCTGAAACAACGATTTGAGGCTTTGTTTTTTCATCACCTAAAACACTGCAAGCGTTAAGAGAAATGAGTGCAATGAATAAAATACAGCTCTCTCTACTTGTCTTCATCTTAATCTTAATCGATTAGTTCGTACAACACTTCTTTGTGAATGAAAACAGGGTATTCGTTTCTTAATCGCAATATCCACTCTTTTTCAAGGGAGTCTTGGTAGCTTGCGATGACTTGTCCACGTGACTCTTCAAGTGTTTTTCGCATGGGCTCTATCATCTCTCTGACATCGATAAGTATGACCCCATTGTCTCCAATGTTTAACGTCATGAATGAGGGTGATTTGGTGTCGATGGTCAGTGTGTTGTTTGCAATTGATGAAAAAACAGAGTCAGCCCAGTTGTTGTCTCCCAAAGAAAACAGGCCATCTTCCATTTTGAGTGCCAAAGGCCTGTCAGCGATAAGTTCACGCCTTAACTCAGCCATGTCACTTCCTTTTTTTAATGCTTTCTTCACGGTCTTCGAGATCCCCTCATCCTCGCATGTGTAGATGCCTAATTTCAATCGTTCTTCCCACATGAATAGGTCGTTATTTTCCTCATGGTACTTTTCAAGCCCAATTGTGTCCCTCACAGCCTTTGACCAAACTAGTTCATCTGTTAATTCAAACAAGAGAATGCCATCGTGGTACTCTTCGATCAACATTCGAAATTCGTTGTGTTTATACTCGAGTCTAGAATCTTCGAAAGCCAACAACTCTTGCTCAATCATCGCGTCGATCAATTTTTCAAGTCTTTCTGTCGGAGAACTAGCAAGCCCTTTTGCTTTTTGAGATTTTGTGAAGGCAATAAAATCTGAAACGGTTGTGTTGTTTTTCTGTATTGAAAATAAAACTCTACCAAGTTCAGATTTCTTCACGTTTTCAATGGGATGACCCTGATAGAAGACACTGTCTATTCCTCTAACAACTGATTCTAGATTGCTCACTCGCTTGGTGTCTAATGTAAACCCGTATTCTTTTTTAAGTTTATTCAGGAATGATGAACGCGTAACATCAGCTCTTGTATCTCTGCTTACTTTTTTTCTCAATTGGCGTTCAACATCGTCAAAAGTCTCAAGAGGTTTGTAGCCCACCCTCTTGATGATGTGCCAGCCATAATTCGTTAAAAAGGGCTCACTTAGCTCCCCGTTTTTCTGCAAATTGAACGATGCGTTTTCAAACACTTCAACCATTTTCCCAGTTCCAAACCAAGGCAGAACACCTCCTTTGCTAGCTGTTGTGGCGTCATCACTGTATTTTAGAGCCAGCGATTCAAACTTCTCTCCTTTCTTAAGAAATTCTGCGACTGCGTCTATGGTTGTTTTTGCACTTTGTACGAGTGCTTTTTTAGATGCGTCGGCTACTCTGATCATAATATGTGCCACTTGTATCTCACCTCTTGCTTCTCTTCGGCCATCCACTTTTAAGAAGTGGTAGCCATATTTAGTTCGTACAATTTCACTTAGTTCTCCAACTTCAGTATTGTATGCTGCCTCCTCAAACGAATAGACCATTTGGAATGCGGTAAACCAGCCCAAATCGCCATCATTCTCAGCGACTGATGGATCATCACTTCCGCCTTTGCTTTTTGCAACAGTTGTAAAGTTTCCCCCAGCTTTTACCTGATTTCGCAATTCTGATATTCTGTTCCATGCACGGAGTGTGTCTGAAGGTAGAGCATCGGGTTTGATACTAACGAGAATGTGTCTTGCATGAATTTCCTCTTGTTTTCTGTTGTGTGCTTCAAGCACCAATTCGTCGAGAAGTTCCATATCTACCAAGTAGGGTCTTGTGAGTTGTTTACGGTAGCCTGCAAGTTCTTTTGTAAACTCTGCAACGGTGTCCATACCTAGTGCTTCAGCCGCCATGACTTTCAGCTTAAATTTAACAAACAACTCCATGTATTCATCCAATGCCTCAGAGGTGACAACACTGTCACGGTTGTTTTTGCTATAGATGTATTTAAAGTCTGCAAGGTTCACAGTCTCTTCGCCAACTGTTAGTACCGTAGCGTTTTTAGAAGTTTTCACTTCTTGATTCTGGGCTGAAACGCTAATGTTTATGCCAAAAACTGCGAGCCCAAAAAGGACAATAATTCGATTCATCATTTTCATTTTATCTTATACTATAGTTGGGAGCTTCTCTTGAGATCATGACATCATGAGGATGGCTCTCCTTCATACTTGCATTTGTAATTCGAATGAATTGTGTGTCAGATTTCAATGCAGATAAATCTTTAGCACCACAATATCCAAGTCCAGCTCTTAATCCGCCTACCACCTGATACATCACATCTTGAACAGACCCTTTGTAGGGCACTCTGCCGCTAATTCCTTCAGGGACGAGTTTTTTCACATCGTCTTCAGCATCTTGGAAATACCTGTCTTTTGAACCTTTTTCCATTGCCTCAATTGACCCCATGCCTCTGTACCCTTTAAACCTTCGACCTTCATACATGAATGTAGCGCCTGGGCTTTCGCCGGTACCTGCGAGCATGGACCCAACCATCACGGTGTCTCCACCGCCCGCTAAAGCTTTGACAATATCGCCAGTATATCTGACACCTCCGTCAGCTATAATGGGTACTCCGGTACCTTCTAGAGCATCAGCCACATTCATGATTGCAGATAGTTGAGGAACACCTACACCCGCTATAATCCTTGTCGTGCAGATGGAACCTGGTCCAACACCCACTTTTACAGCGTCAGCTCCAGCTTCTACTAGAGCAAGTGCTGCTGCTCCTGTGGCGATGTTTCCACAGACAACCTCTAAATCGGAGAATTTTTCTTTCACTTTCCTCACTACATCAATCACACCTTTGCTGTGCCCATGAGCTGTGTCAATGATAATAGCATCAACATTTGACTGAACAAGTGCTGAAATCCGCTCCATGGTGTCCGAAGTAACACCCACGGCGGCAGCTACTCGAAGCCTTCCAAATCGATCTTTACAAGAATTAGGAAACTCAGTAAGTTTAATAATATCTCTATAGGTGATTAAACCAATCAGTTTTTGATCAGTGTTAACGACGGGAAGCTTTTCAATCTTGTGCTCGCGTAGAATTTCAGCGGCCTTGTCAAAGTCGGCACCGTTACTCGTTACAATTAAGTTCTCACTCGTCATCACCTCTGAAATAGGTCGTGTTGAACTGTTCTCAAATCTCAAATCTCTGTTGGTGACAATGCCTAGAAGAATATTGTCAGAATCAACAACTGGGATTCCTCCAATTCTTCGCTCACGCATTATTTTTAGAGCATCTTGAACTGTGGCATCACGGTTGAGCGTAATGGGGTCTTGAATCATGCCGTTTTCAGAACGCTTCACTTTCAAGACTTCAGCGGCTTGTTGAGAGATGCTCATGTTTTTATGAATCACCCCGATCCCACCTTCTCTTGCAATAGCGATGGCCATTGCGCTTTCAGTTACGGTGTCCATAGCCGCTGAAATAATGGGGACATTGAGCTTGATATTCCTAGTAAAATGTGTTTTTAACTGAGTGTCACGAGGGAGGACTTCTGAGTAGGCCGGGACAAGAAGTACATCATCGTATGTTAACCCTTCTCCAAAAAACTTCGAATCTTTAATAGGCATACTTCAATAATTGAATCGTTTTACTCGCTGTCCAACACGTTCGGATAACGATTCGTGCAAATGTACTTATTTAAGGCCTAAGAACTTGCACACTTTTTGATATCATGTGCCATTTTCCAGCTCCATCGATTACTTGCGCTACAACGGCATAGACTCCATCAGGAACCTCTTCACTGTCATTTTTACCGTCCCAACATACGTCGGGGTTTTCAGACTCAAATATCACATCACCCCATCTAGATAAAATTGTGAGTTTATACACCGCTCCGTTTTCGAAGGTTTCCCCAGAAATAAATCCAAGAGTTGACTCACCGGGGTTCCATGGAAACCAGTCGTTAATCAAGTCATCGTTTGGCGTAAATACATCTGGAATCCACAACAACGGTTCTTCAGTTAAACAGACTCTGTTAGAACTCGCTCCGTTGATTCCGTTTTCGATGTCACTGTCAATTGCGAGAACAGTATAGCAGAAATCACCTGGAAGGCTTGTCAGGTTTCCAACGTAGTCTTCAGCGTGAAGTTTATCAGGTGCAAATGTTGCTAGAGGGCTGTTTGACGAAAGGCGGGTAGGAGCTCGTAACAATTCGTATGAGCTAACCCCTTCCGGAAATTCCAGGTATTCAGACCAAATGAAACTGTTCTCAAAATCTGTTTCGGTAAGACTTTGCCATCCCTGCAGCAGTATTGTTTTTGCTGTATTTGAAGTGGCAGTTGCTGCAGCACAGACATTGTATGCTGAGCATCTGTAAGAATAGCTTTTTGAATCCGTATTAACATTTGAGTCTATAAAGGTGACTGGAAATCCAAGTGAACTCAGAACAGGTTCAAAAATGGGGAGCCATACGCTATCTTCTTCAACGAATTTTTCAAGTTGATATAAACTTGCTTCAACAGCTGTTGGGTCTGTTTCAATAAAAATCTCGACACTTCCATCAGCGATCACAGACGCTCTTTTAATCAAAGGAGCGTTGGCTGCTTCTGGATACAAAAAGACGAGTTCAAATTCACTAGATCGAGCCAAATTCCCAGAAGTTGATTCAGCGACAACTCTATATTTGTAGGTGCCATCGGTATTGGTGCCTGTGTGAAGGTAATTGCTAACGCCTGAGCTAACTTCGCCCAGAGTGGTCCAAGGACCGTAACTTGAGGTGCCGTTATCGTAAACGCACGCTTGAATAGAAAAGTGATCAACTCCCCCTTCTATTCCAAACGGACTGTTCCAACTTATTTGTGCACTGTAGGTGCACGGAACCTGAGTAGCAATTACAAAGATCGAAGTTGTACATTCTCCTGCTGCGTTGGGGTTGGGAGTTCCATCATCATTAATGCATTCAAAAGCCGAAACCCTGTAGCTCTCAGGTTGAGATGATGCAAGTGAGGTAGGTATTAACGCTGATGTTGTGTTGGGATTGTCAATTTGCAACACCTCAGCCGATCCGGCTGCAGAGCATTTGTAGACAATATAACCTAGGGTCTCAGGCGTAACGTTGTAATCAAAAAACACTTCAGCTAAGCCAGAAGCAGGGTCTACATCCACATGGGTCGCAACGGGCAACTCTCCATTCAAACTTCCCACAACCAAATCTGTTGCGTTGCTCTCGTGTACATCAATGCCATTTGATGCGGTTTGTCTTACCCTGTAAATGTTTACAGAAACGCATGGGCCTGGGTTGTCCGTGAAGGAGCCTCCAAGTTGCGAATCCGGAAGAATCGCCACAGTATCCCAAACCGCAGTGAATTCATTCAGTCTTTCCAAGTAAAAATCTCCTCCAGCACTTTCACCTGACACAGCATAGGGACTGTTCCACACAAGAAATACTTCATCGGCAGCTGACCCCACACTTGCAGTCACATGAATGCTACATAAAGTTGGAGATGTGGGGGACATATCGCTTGTCGTTCCACCATTCATTGTGGTGATCTGCACTGCGTTAAAGCAATGAGGTGCAGCATTCGCGTTGTATAAAAATGAAGGCATAACCCATCCGGTGGGCAAAACTCCTGTTTCTGAGTTTGTACCAACCAAATGTGGAGAAGGGCTTAGAAGCACTCCAGGAATATCATAAACTTGAATTTCGTTTCGTATGAATTCTTCACCCCCTAAAGAAGCAAAGACCTCCCAGTACAACGTCGCATTTCCCGCAGCATTTACGTTGTTGACATGAGTGAGGTCTGGCTGAGCATCCATTTCACTGCTTGCAGAAAATGCAAACGCAATAAATATAAAAATTAGAATCTGCTTCATGCCTTAAAATTACAACACCTAATGCTTACTATTTGCTTCATTGAAATTATTATTAGCAACGGATTCTTTATACCTTATAGTATATCTTAATTTAGCGGAATGAGTTTCCCCATCTTCCCCAACATGCCGGAGTCGTCAAAACTCCTTGTTTTCACTGCTGACAATGCTCTTGATGCAATAGCTTCATCCAGTTTCTTGATTAGGCTCAACACATTCTTGTCAACTTGGTCATCTCATGGTTCTCAACTTGAGGCGAACTCTTTGTTAATCTCAAATCGTGTGTTGTTTATTGCAGTTGATGAAACCAAATCAATGGCATCGGGCTGTTCAGTCGATGCGTTCACCAATTTCATGAAGTCAGAATGTGCTTCTACGGGTGTTGATTGGTTCAACCGTCATCAAGTTTTACATAGAAGCTCAAGTGACAACGATGTTTTTTCAGACTGGATGGTCAATACGTTAGATGATTTCATCAAACTGGTAAAATCCGGAAGTTTGGCAGAGAACATTCAAACGTTGAACACATCATTGACAACATTGAAAGAAGGAAGAGCATCGTTAATCCAGAGCTTTCAGGAGAGCTGGTATTACCGCATGATTTGACCGGTTTTTTCGTCCAATCTCACTTTTATTTCTATGGAACTTGATTTTTAACCAACGAATTAATTACAAATTTTTTGGTTTATTAGTGTTAATCACCTAATTTTAACGCGTTGATATGTCTTTATTCTGTAAATAGAAGATGTTAAAACACTCTAGAGAGTCTAGTGATGCTGAGTTTTCCTTAGTATTTACTGCTGTTAAGAGTTTCATTTAGTAAATAATTTTTTTGTTTTAATCTTTAAACCTGTTCATATGTTTAACAACTACACGAAGTTAACGACTGCTTTTGCAGCGTTTGCACTTCTTTTTTCAACTGGAGCTTGGTCGCAATGCGATGAAGGTCTGATAGCTGTAGATTATGCTATCACGTCAGGGTCTTTTGCCTCTGAAATTTCTTGGACTCTTAATGATCCCGACGGTAATTCTGTTGAGACAGGTGGAGCCCCTATTAGTGGTGTTTGGTGCTTACCCGCTGGAGACTACACTTTCATTGGTTCCGATGCTTACGGAGATGGATGGAACGGTGCTGTGGCAACATTCTCTGTTGGAGGTGTTGAGGTTGGTTCATTGGCAGTAGAAGGTGCATCAGGGTCTGTTGCTCTTTCTATAAGCGCTGACGTTCCTGGATGTACTGATGCTACGGCATCGAACTTTAACTCTGCAGCTACTGTAGATGACGGTACATGCTGCTTCAACGATCTCGTTACAATTACCATCTACGATTCGTTTGGAGATGGTATGGATTATCCTTTAGGAACAGAAGGCGGACTTGAGTTCGCTGGTGTTTATTACCCTTTCTTAAGTGGTCCTTCTTTGTCGTTAGATTTCTGTCTAGCTCCGGGATGTTACTCTGGGACATTTACTTTTGACGCATATGCTAGTGAGACATCATGGGGTGTTACAGTAAACGGTAACGAAGTTGCTTCAGGTGGTAGTTCAAGCGCTACGCTTTTCTTCTCTTCAGATCCTGCTTGTATTGTTGCTGGTTGTAACGATATGATGTCATGTAACTACGATGAGTCGGTCAACGTAAATGACGGATCTTGTGATTACGTAACATGTGCAGGTTGTACAGACGCATTGTCTTGTAACTTAACTCCAGACGCTACTTTAGACGATGGTTCTTGTAATTACGACTGTATTGGTTGTATGGATTCAACAGCTACAAACTTCGATGCTTTGTTTACGATTGCATGTGAAGACTGCTGTGCTTACTGTGAAGGTGCTTTTGCTGGTACACTTACTGTAGGTGGCGGATCTTGGGATTCTGAGATAGGTTATACTCTTTCTTTAGGAGGTGAAGTTGTTTCTGAGGGTGCTGCTGGTTCTGCGACTTTATGTCTTGAAGCTGGATGTTACACATTCGGTATGACTGATGCATATGGAGACGGATGGAATGGTGGTACATATTCTTTTGATGGATATGACGGAGTAAACGTTTTCGCTGGTGATATTAACACTGCAGCTGTTGGAGACGGTGGTTCTGTAGGAACTGATTACCTTGATTTTAACGGAGGTGCTTGTACATTTGGTTGTACTGACGCTGGAGCTTGTAACTACGATTCAACTACATCATTTGATGACGGTTCTTGTGATTACTCTTGCGTAGGATGTATGGATTCATCTGCAGCTAACTTCGATCCAAACGCTACCATTGATAGTGGAAACTGTGTATACTGTGACCCAGGTACATTCGTTCTAACTATGACAATGTCTGATGCATTTGGTGATGGGTGGAACGGAGCTGAGTACTACGTATTCGATCAAGTTTCAGGTGAAATCGCTCTTCAAGGTAGCCTTGATCAAGCTTTCTCTGGAGACACTCTCGCTTTGGGTGCTGATTTGGTTTGTTTAGCACCTGGTTGCTATTCTGTACAAGTAAGTGCAGGATTATATCCTGCTGAAGTAAGTGTTTCTATGTCAGATCAGTTTGGTACTTTCTACGGTTCTACTGGAGGAGACTCTACATGGCCCCTTGACTTTACTTTGACTGGAGCTTGTGCATTCTCTGGATGTACTAGCCCTTCTGCTTTGAATTACAACATCAGTGCTACTGATGATGATGGTACTTGTCAAGAGCCTCCATCAAACGATCAATTTGCGAATGCTGAAGCGGTTGCTTGTGATTCATTTGTTTCTGGTACTTTATTGTACTCTACAGATGATTCAGATATGATTGGTTCAGAGTTCGGAAACAACGTGGTTAATTCATCAGGTGTTTGGTACACATACAACGCTGCTGGTGACGATCAAGTTACTTTCAGTACTTGTGATACTCCTTTAAATGACGGAGATACGGATTACACTACAGACACTAAGCTTTTTGTTTACACTCAAGACTTAGACGGTTCAATGGTAGCTGTAGCTTCTAACAGTGATGGATGTGATACAGGATTCCTTTCAAGTGTTACAGTGAATACTTCTACAGGTACGGATTACTTCGTGTCGCTAAGTAATGCAGAAACATTTACAAACGGAAGTGATTTCGTGATGTCAGTATCTTGTGCTACATGTGACGAGACTCCATCAAATGATGATTGTTCTGGTGCCATGGCTCAAGTTGATGGTGTGATGTTCACTGGTTCTACTTGTTGTGCTTCTGCTGAAGGTGAGTTTATGGGTCAAGTGCTTGGTGGTACTGCATACGGTGTGTGGTTTACTTTCAACTCTGCGAACTACGACACTTTCGATTTCACATTAACTAACGTAAGTAATGAAACTGTAGGATTGTACATCTTTGATGGCAATACTTGTGAAGAAATTGTTGGTGCTGCAGGTTGTATCGTTACAGGATCTTGTGCTGGGTCAGTTGAGAACTTCTTGGAGTTGACTCCTGATTCTGAGTACTACTTCTGCGTATTTGCTGAAGACGCTGATGGTTGTGGTGAATTTGAGTTCACAACAAACGGTGTAATCTTCGGTTGTACTGACGCTACTGCGACGAACTACAGCATGGACGCTACAAACGACGATGGTACATGTGACTTTACAGACGTTGTTGCTCCTAACGATAGTTGTGATGATGCTGTAGCTTTAGAGTGTAACACAGTAACTACTGGTTCAACTGGTGGAGCTACTATCCTAGGTTCTCCAATTGGAGTTGTAGGATGTGAAACAGCTCCTGGAGCTGGTGTTTGGTACTCATTCGTGGGTGACGGACAGCTTAACACTTTAAGTACTTGTGGTTCTGCGATTGATTCTAAGATTAACATTTACACAGCTGATGTTGCTTGTGGAGGTGGTGGAATTGATGTTCCTCCTGCTGATGCATGTGGTGAAGGTTTAAATACTGTAAACTTCAGTGTTGGTGGTGGTGCATGGGATAGTGAAATCTCATGGACTTTATCTAATACTGATAGTATTGTTGCTGCAGGTGGAGCTCCTACAACTGGAAGTGTTTGTCTTCCAGAAGGTGATTATACTCTATCTATGTCTGATGCTTACGGTGACGGATGGAATGGAGGTAACGCTACATTTACTAATGGTCTCGGTGAGGTTGTTGGTTTCTATACTGCTGTAGTTGGTAGCCCAGCTGAAACAGCAACGTTATCAGTTTCTGCATACTCTATGGAGCCTGTATATCAGCCTGGTGATTTCACTTGTTTTGCTTCTGCAGTTAGCAGTGATGGAACTGGTGCTTGTACTTTGTTTGATGCTGACGATGTTAATTTCGAGTTTATTTCAACAGCAGGTACATTGTACTACGTGCTTGTAGGATCTGAAGGCGCTGCTGGTGCATTCGACTTGGAATTCAACTGTGCTACAGTTGTTGAGGGATGTATGAACTCAGCTGCTTGTAACTATGACGAGACTGCTAATGTAAGTACTGATACTTGTGACTTCTGGTCATGTGTTTGTGCTACTGAAACAGGAACAGCTGTTCAATTGAATATGGTTGATGCATTCGGTGACGGATGGAATGGTGCTGGTTATACAATCTCAGACCTTGATGGAAACCTTGTTTTCGCTGGTGGTCTTGATGAGGCTCAGTTCTCTGTAGACAACGATAACTACGCTGGTCCAGAGTTTGGATTTGACATGTTATGTCTTGAGGCTGGATGCTACAACATCTCAGTATCTACAGGTGATTGGGGTTCTGAGGTTTCTTGGAACATCACACTTGAAGATGGTACAATTCTAGTTGCTGGAGGTGCTCCAGATTCGCAGACAATCTCTATTGGAGGTGCTGTTTGTGGATGTACTGATACAGGTGCTTGTAACTATGACGAGTTAGCTACTGACGAGGATGGATCATGTGATTACGAAGCATGTGCTGGTTGTACAGACATGGAAGCTTGTAACTACAACGCTGATGCTCTGATTGAAGATGGAACATGTTGTTTCTCTAACTGTGTTACAGTTCAGATGTTTGATACATACGGCGACGGATGGGGTGGATACGGAACCGACGGTGACGTTGGGTACGTAATTACTGCTGTTGACGGAACAGAAGTAGGTTCAGGAATGTTGGTGACTGGAACAAACGGTGAGGATACTTACTGTCTTGCTGATGGTTGTTACACAATTACTGTAAATGAGTTTACATTTTCTGCTGAGATCTCTTGGACTATTCTTGGAGCATTTGGTGGTCTAGTAAACGGAATCTCTCCTGAAGCTGTTACTTTCAATGTTGGTTCTGGTGATCAGTGTGTAGTAGGTTGCGATATATCATGTGCTTGTAACTACGATTCTGCAGTAAACATCTCTGATGTTGAACAGTGCGTATTCTCAGGATGTGATGGTTGTACTTACCCAGATGCTGCTAACTACAACGAAGCTGCTATTACAGATGACGGTTCTTGTACATTCGATATCGCTAACCCTTGTCCTGCGGACTTGAACAACGATGGATCAATTACTACAGGTGACCTTCTTATCTTCTTAGGAGCGTTCGGTACTATTTGCTAAGAATAGAATAACGATATATAAAGAAAGCCCCGCATTTGCGGGGCTTTTTTATTGTCTGTTGTTTTTAAGTTTCTGTGTTATCCCATCCAAGAACCTCCATTGATATCTATGGCTTGTCCTGTTATTGATTGTTGTGCACCTGAAAATAAAAATGCTACGAGTTCTCCGATTTCCTCAGGCGAACTGAATCGACCAGTGGGGACGATATCTTTTTGTTCCTGAAGCATGTCTTTGAATTCAATGCCAGCTTCGTCAGCCATTGATTGAATGCTTGCACGAGCCATTTCAGTATCTACCCAACCTGGGTTGATGGCATTTATAAGAATACCCTCCCTAGAGTATTTTGCCGCTAAGCTTCTTACAAGCCCCAATAAGCCTGTTTTTGATGTCACGTATGCTGTTTGATTTGGAACCCCAAATCGTGCAAGACAACTTGATGTTATGGCGATATGCTTTGTTGTAATTCCTTTAGAGCTTGCCTTTTGCAGCCATGGGATACTGGCCATGCATGTGTTGTATGTTCCCGTGAGGTTTGTGTTGATTATTTCACTCCACCTATCTTGTTCTTTGTGATCAAAATCGTTAGGACCTCCTATTCCCGCATTTGCAAAGACTCCAACCAATGGGTGCTGTTCTAAACCAGTAGAAGGATTTGACAGTAGTTCTTTGATCGACTCTGAGTCAGATATGTCTAGAGCGTAAATCCGATGTATAGACTTGTTGTCAAGGGTTTCCAAAAGATTTTCTAACATTATTCTACGTCTTCCGATGAGTATTAATCTCGTATTGTTTACGCTAGATAGTCTTCGGGCTGTAGCGGCTCCGATCCCTGTACCTGCTCCTGTGATAAGTATTGTATGCATACTACAAATGTGGTGTTATCTTAGCCTTTATATGAGGTTAACTAATTATTTTATTCACCCCGCAGATAACCGTTATTATGTGTTTTCTTTCAAAGAGGAAGAGCACAGCTTGACTTTTAAAGATTCTTTGGACGTTCATTTGATTCCCTATGAGTTTTTTGATGATGCTGAACTCGAATATGGAGCCAGATATTTATATGGTGTTCCCAGAACACATTTTCAAGAAGCTCTTCAGCAAAATCATCTTCTTTACGCTATAATTAGATCGCCCTTTATACCTAACAAATATTTTCGTTGGGCCTTGCTTTCGATTACAGGAATATTCCTTCTTCTTGCTTTTTTAGGTGCACTTTCAACGAATGCAAATGCGCAGTCTTTGCCCTCAGATTCGGGCTGGGAACTTTCAGTCTTAGCGAGAATTAATACGCCTTTTAGTATAGTAGGTGTAGAAGACGAGGTTTTTGTACAGTCAGGGTTAACTTCTGTTTGGTCGCCTTCCACAGGCCAAGAATTTGGCATGAGGCTTCAGTATCGATTCAAGGAAAATTGGAGCTTCGGGTCAGGTATTCAATGGGTGAGAAGAAATTATGCTGTAACTTTTAATTATGTCAATGACACGCTACCCACAAATGATTTCGATACGATTCCACTACTCAGAACTGTAGGGTATCGAATTCCTTTTTTTGCTGAGACTCATATTCCTTTGGGTTTTGGTTATTTTGTGGCTGCTACTGCTGGGATCGGTGTGGATATCAAGCCGTCCGATTCATTTGTTAATACAACCAATTATGAAGCGTACATTGGAAGAGTTCAATGGGCTTCTTTCCCTTTGTTAGCAGAAATCGGATTCTATAAAGAACCAAACAATGGAAGCCCCGGTTGGTATTTAGGTGTTTATTGGTCGAGGGCAGTTGGCCGCTCTATTTGGGTTGAACAGGTGGTCCAATATGAAAGCGACTATAGAATCGTTTCTCGGGGTTATCTCACTTCTACGCTAGCTGGTTTAGAGCTAAGAATCTTACTTGAGTAGATTGGTTCTTACAAAGCCAGAGATTACTTTTCCGTCAGCTCTACCGGCCATCGCACTTGATGCAAGTCCCATTACTTTTCCCATATCCGCCATTCCTGACGCCCCAAGCTGGCCGATGATTTCAATCACTTTTGCTTCAATTTCAGAATTGCTTAATGCGGACGGAAGGTATTCACTTAATACATTTGCTTGTGCAAGTTCTTCCTCAGCCAGGTCATCCCTGGATTGTGTTGTATAAACTTCAGCTGTTTCGAGCCTTTGTTTGTGCAATTTGCTAATTATTTTCATAGCAACACCGTCACTTAAGTTTTCAGTGGCACCAGTTTTACTTTGTTCAAGCATAAACTTTGATTTCGCATCTCTTAAAGTTGCAAGTTTTACTTTGTCTTTCGCTCGCATGGCATCTTTGATGCCATTTGTGATTTGTGAGTGTATATCAGTCATCAGTCTACATTGTCGTGAAGGAACGGATTGTCGTCACGTAGCTCAATTCTTCGCTCTCCACTCTCATCAATTTCTTCATTCACAGAAAATCGACTTGCTGTTGACTCAGATGAATGTTGAATTTCATCTAAAATCACATTTCTTCGTTTGTAAGCTGGTTCATTTTCCAAATCTGAGATTCTTCCAGGTAACCGAAGTTTAATTTTCATGTCGCTAAGAATTTTTTTCGTTTGCTTTTGCCTTGCAGCATATGCTTCTTTGCTTTTCTGATCTACCAATGGCTTTCTAAAAGTTTCAGAGGATGTTTTTTCTAGAGGTGCATCGTCCAGATTGTGTATAATAAATCCATCTTTTTCTTCTGTCTCATCAACAGGATTTTCTATTTCCTGCGGAGTGTTATTTACTTCTATAGATTCTTCCTGTTCAGTTTCAATATTCTTTTTTTCCTCTTCGTTTTCTGTATTGACTTCTTCCGTAGTATGCTCAAACAAGTCTGATTGATTCACAAGAAAGGGTTCCTCTTTATCTTCTGTCACCACCTCTGGGATTGGTTCGATAGCTCTGTTCACAGGCTTTGTAACCTCGTTTGGTTCGTCTCCTAAATTGTAGGTAATTTTCTCCTTTTCTACGGGAGCTGATCCAGTTTTTACTTCATGTGCTTCAAAACCAGTTGCGATGACTGTGATGCATAAATCTTCTTCTAGATCTTCATCCATTGCATACCCCCATATTACTTCCGCATTCTGGCCTGCAGCTTCCTGAATGTAATCTGTAATCTCCATGATTTCATCCATAAGAATTTCTTCATGCCCCATGGTAATGTTAAGCAGGACGTGCTTTGCTCCGATGATGTCATTGTCATTGAGTAGTGGGCTTTCTAGTGCGATTGTCACTGCATTCTTTGCTCTGCCTTCCCCTGATGCCATTCCGGACCCCATGATAGCGTTGCCACTCTGTCTCATGACAGTATTTACGTCGTTCATATCGACATTGATTTCCCCTGTTCGTGTGATTACTTCTGCAATTCCCTTAGCAGCTATGCTGAGAACTTGGTCCGCATTTTTAAATGCGGCTCTTAGTGTTTGATTGCCGTATAATTCACGAAGCTTGTCGTTGCGGATGACTAGAAGTGTGTCTACAGCTTCTCTCATATTCTTGAGTCCACTGTCAGCCTGATTGGATCGTTTTTTCCCCTCAAACTTGAAGGGTACAGTAACAATACCAACTGTGAGTATCCCCAGATCTCTACAAGCCTTCGCGATAACTGGTCCAGCTCCTGTGCCTGTTCCGCCACCCATTCCAGCGGTTACAAAAACCATTTTTGTATCCGACCCTAAGAGGGTGATTAAGTCATCGAGGTTTTCAATAGCAGCATTCTTCCCAACTTCGGGTATGGACCCTGCCCCTTGACCTTCCGTTAATGTCGCGCCAAGTTGGACTTTTAGAGGGACTGAGCTAACATCTAAAGCTTGAGCGTCCGTATTGCAGACAATAAAGTCCACCCCTTTTATTCCTTGTGTGAACATTGTATTAACAGCATTAGAGCCGCCGCCTCCAACCCCAATGACTTTGATTGGGTTGTTCGATGATTTGGGTAGTGCAAATTCCATGTAAATAATTTTTAGGGTGGGCTATTGTGAGTCTTCTTCTTTTTCAAACCACTCTTTAATGGTTTTCATAAATTCATCCATAAATCCAGATCTGTTGCCTTTCACTTCAGTCTTTTTTACTTCATGCTTGTTCTTTTCCGCCTCCTCGTAGCCTCGAATTACGAGACCTACTCCAGTTGAGAAAGATGGCATATTTGTGTCTTGTGGTGGTTCATGAAGGTGCTCATTAGGGTACCCTACTCTGCAATCGAGTCCTGTGTGATACTGAAACAACTGTGTAATGTGTCTCATTTGTGAACCGCCTCCAGTCACAACAATGCCGCCGATGAGCTGATCTCGAAATCCTGATGCCTTAATTTCATAATCTACATGCTCGATGATCTCTTCCATTCTAGCTTCAATAATGTTTGCTAAATTGTGCAGAGATATTTCCTTGGGTTTTCTTCCCGCTAACCCAGGAATACAGACAATTTCATTGTCATTCATTTCATTTGCCAAAGCAGAACCAAATTTGCATTTTAGTTTTTCTGCTTGCTTTTCCATGATGTTGCATCCTTGGCTTATATCACTGCTTATCACCTTTCCTCCAAATGGAATGACTGCAGTATGCCTTATGATCCCATCTTGAAAGATAGCGATATCAGTTGTACCCCCTCCGATGTCTACTAATGCTATGCCAGCCTCTTTCTCTTCCTCTGTGAGAACTGAAGAAGATGAGGCCAGTGGCTCAAGGACTAGCTGATCGATGTCTAAGCCAGCTTTTGTGATGCATCTGTAGATGTTTCTTGCAGCGGCAATGTCTCCCGTAATGATATGAAAGTTTGCTTCTAATCGAACCCCAGCCATACCCACCGGATCCTTAATTCCAGGTTCGCTATCTACAGTGTATTCTTGTGGAAGAACATGAAGGATTTGTGCACCTGGTTGCATGACTAAACGACTCATGTCATCGATCAGTTCATTGATGTCTTTGCGGCTGATTTCATCATCGATGTTTTCACGTGTAATCATCCCTCTGTGCTGAAGGCTTTTAATATGTTGACCTGCGATCCCTACGTTGACAATTTTAATTCCTACACCTGAATCTTCTTCAGCAGCCTTCACTGCTTGTTTGATCGAACTTACCGTTCTTTCTATGTTTGAAACTACTCCCCGAGATACTCCCACAGAGTTACTTTTCCCATACCCCAAGATTTCAATTTTCCCGTGTTCGTTTTTTTGACCTACGAAGCACGCTATCTTAGTTGTTCCAATATCTAAACCTACTATGATCTCAGGGTCTGTTGATTGTAATTCGTTTTCCATGGTCGTGTATTAATATACGTGTCGTTTTGCGATAACCTGGTCTTGGTAGCTCAAGTCAATACGCGAATAGTTTTTCAGATTGCCTGTTTTTATTTGGGCTCTATAAAAAGTCACTAAATTTCTTTTTAAAACGTCTGGTTGTGGGGATGAGCCGATAAAAATTTTTGCGCCTATCCTTGGAACTATTTCAAGCTCGCCGAGAGGGTGTACGATAATTTGGTCTATGAGTGAAGTCCAAAATTCATCCTTCTCAATTTCTTTTAGAAATGCAATGGCCTGAGTGACTTCCTTCTCATTCTTCGCGTAAATCACGGGGACACGTGCAGAATAATTAGGGTCTAAAGGCATCACTTCTCCCATTTCATCGATATAATAGTCAAGTTCGGATCCTACATGTATCCTAGCTTGAGCTTTTCGCTGTGTCAGTTGGATGATTAATTCGCCATTCAAATTGGGGTAAACAACCACATTTAAAACACTTGGAATACTCTTCAAGTATGAGTAAATGGCTTCCAATCGAAGGTCTTTTTCTAGTTCGCCGATAATGTTCCCGAACGATTCAAGGTGCGTTCTGACGCGAGGGACCGTTAAAAACTTGCTGTCAAAGTCATCAGTGATCGATATATTAATCGATGTTATGCGTTTTTCAACTTTGTCAGCATACGTAAATCCGAGCAGAGTTATGATGCACCCCATGAGGAGTGTTATGCTTAGGATTGTTACTGTGCTTGACTTCATGTTAACCTTAGGCTTTCAACGTCATCCATTTTTTTAGCTTCGGAACTATCAGACTAATGTCTCCAGCTCCTACAGTTAATAGGATATCCACGGGATGTTCCTTTAAGGTATCTAAGATGGAATTTTTTGTTGAGGTTTTTCCGTGGGGGTGTAAGATCTTTTCAAATAACGATTGTGAATTGAAACCGGGTATGGGTTTTTCTCTGGCTGCATAAATTGGAAGTAAAATTAAGCGGTCTGCTTTTCTCAATTCATGAATAAAACCTTCCATTTGATCTTTTGTTCTTGAGTAAAGATGAGGTTGAAAAATGACGGTTAGGTGTTTGCCTGGAAAATGTGTTTTTGTCGCTTCAAATGTCTTTTTTAATTCTGTAGGGTGGTGGGCATAATCGTCTATGAAAACTTTAGAAGCTGTATTAACATGAATTTGAAACCGTCTGTAAATCCCTTGAAAAGATTTTATTCTAGAACCAATCACATCCTTTTCAGCACCCGCTAAATAAGCCAAAGATGCTGCTGCTACAATGTTTTCCAGATTGTGCCTGCCCATGATGTTTACGGATGCATCAGCAATCCTCATTTGGTCATCTCCCAAGCTCAATGTAAAAGATGTGCCGGTGCTTGTTTGGGATATATCAGTAGCGTAATGCGTCAAAGACGTATTATCTAACCCGTAAGTTTGAAGACCCTTTAGATGTTTAAATGTTTCAGCGATGCTGTGGTGTACGACTACCTTTTTCTTGACTTGAGATGCAAAAGTATGGAAGGCTTCAATGAAATTTGATGCATTGCCATAGATGTCTAAATGGTCAGGATCAATCGATGTTATGGCAGTGTGTGTAGGATAAATGTGGTGAAAACTCCGGTCAAATTCATCCGCTTCTACCACAGTCCACTCAGCACCTGGTGAATAATATAGATTGCTATTTGTCTCAGCAGATATGCCACCTATAAATGCATTGCACCGCTTGGGTGTGCCATCCATAATGTGAGCTAAAATTGCTGTGGTCGAAGTTTTGCCATGTGTGCCGGATATTGCAAGTGATGCGTTTGATGAGGTAATGCTCCCTAAAAGCTCTGCCCGCTTGATGGCTGTATGCCCTAATTTAGAAAGTTTTACCAGTTGTGGGTGGTCAGCATTAATTGCTGGGGTAGTCACAAGAAGCAATCCTTTTTTCTTAATTTCTTCAGGAAAATCAGATAGATTTAATTCAAAATTTATTTTGATACCTTCTTCTTGCAGTTTATCAGTTAAGGCTGTTTCTGTTCGATCATATCCTGAAACGCTCCATCCTTTTTTATTTAAATATCTAGCGATAGAGCTCATTCCTGCCCCACCGATTCCGATAAAATATGCGGCTTTCTTATTCATTTTCCTCTCAGAAGTTGTTCAACTTCATCAACGATTTGAATGCATGCATTTGGTCGCGCCGAGGTTTTTAAGTTTGACTGCATCTTCTTCTTGGTTTGTTCGTCATTCAGAAGATCTTCTATGTGCTTTTTTAAGTCTTTGATCACATCCCCATCTTTAATCATTATTGCTGCCCCACTTTTCACAAGCGATGTTGCATTTTTTGTTTGGTGATCTTCTGCTACATGGGGAGAAGGAATAAGCAGGGTAGGTTTTGCAACCAATGCAAGTTCGGAAATAGACATCGCCCCAGCTCTGCTAGCGATTAAGTCAGCCGCGGCATAGGCAAAGTCCATTCTGTCAATAAACCCAAGACATTTAACCCCTTGATCAGTGTTCTTATTCTGTTCATTAAATTCGCGCAACCACTTTTCGTTTTCATGTAAAAAGCGAGATCCGCATTGCCAAATAATCGAATACGCTCTCTCATCGACGGAATTTTCCATCAAGTTTCGTACTGCCATATTCATTGACATAGCTCCTAAACTTCCGCCCATTACAAAGACAACGGGTTTGTTGATGTCTATGTTAAAATATGCTTTTGCTTCTTGTTTTGACGGTCTTAATTTTGCTGCAGCTAGTTTTAAAACATTTTTTCTAAGTGGGTTTCCGGTTTCTACGATTTGATCTTTTGGAAACCATCTTTCCAAACCAGGAAATCCTGCGCAAACTTTGTTGACTCTGCTCGCTAATATTCTGTTGGTGATTCCCGGGTATGAGTTTTGCTCTTGAATCAGTGTAGGTATTCCCTTTTTTGAGGCACGATAAAGAAGTGGTCCACTTGCGTACCCACCTACGCCAATAACTATTTCTGGTTTGTACCGATTCAGCAATTTTCCAGCTTTTATCAAGCTATATATAAGTTTAATGGGAAAGCTGATGTTTTTTATGCTTGTAAGACTGCGCTGTAGTCCACTAATCCACAATCCATCGATCTCATATCCAGCCTCAGGAACCTTTTCCATCTCCATTTTCCCTTTTGCCCCGACAAAGCGGAGTTGCACTTTTGGATATCGTCGCACGATTTCATCTGCGATGGCTAACGCCGGTTGAATGTGCCCTCCTGAGCCGCCTCCTGATATAATGACACGTTTGATCATTTGGTGTCTAGCATGGGCGCCCTGCTCACGGAAAGAATTAACCCGATTGAAAGGCATGTAAATAAAAGTGAGGTTCCTCCGAAGCTTACCAATGGAAGTGGTTGGCCTGTTGTAGGGAAAAGCCTTACCGAGACGCCCATGTTTATTAGAGCTTGCAGTGTTATCATTAAGCCTAAGCCCATAGCAAGATAACTGCCAAATGGCCTTTCACATTTTCTTGCTGCTTGTATTGACCTGTAAAACAAGATGTAATACAAAAGTAAAAGTCCAAATCCACCAATTAGCGCTCCCCATTCCTCTATAATAAAGGCATAAATCATGTCAGAATAGGGGTGAGGAAGAAAATTTCTTGAGGTGCCAGATCCGGGTCCAGAGGGTAAAAACCCACCTCGATTTATCGCTACTTGTGCCAAATCTATTTGGTATTCAGATGATCCGCCAATGGAGTTTATTCCATCGGTTTCTCCCATGTTGATTCCCACAAATTGTTCTATTCGATGCACCCAGGTTTCGCTTCTAGGAACCAAATCAGGGGCAACCTTGCTCACGCCATATACGGTGACCCCCAACACACTGATTAACCCAAGAATTTTCACAAGTCCCTTAAAAGGCACACCACCTATAAATAGCATGCTAAATGCAACTACACCTAGAAGCGCAGCGGTCGAAAAATCTTCTGGAAGAATCAGGCCACACACCAGTCCTATCCTGATTAACATTGGAGTTACTTCTCCCTTAAAATCATCCAACTTACCCCTTCTAAAATGCAATTCTTTTGCTAGCCACAACACGAGTGCCACCTTAGCGAAGTCTGATGTTTGAAGCGTTAAGTTTGTAAATGGAACCTTTAACCAACGCTTTGCTTCGTTGATGTCGGCTCCAAATATCAGTGTTAATATCAGTGTTAATATTGCTGCAGCTAAAATAAAATTCGCAACTCGAGCAAAGTATTTATAGTGTATTTTATGTACAACAAACATCACTGCAAGGCCTAAAAGTAGAAATGTACCTTGCTTCAGAAAGAAGTATAGGAAATTGCCATCTGCTTTATAAGCCAGTGACGATATGGCGCTGTAGACCGATAGGAGAGACACAACGCTAAGAATTAGCGAGACCATCCATATGACTTTGTCACCTTCGAGTCGACCTCGAATTATTTGTGCCCAGTCGGACATCTAAAGGTCCTTGATGGCTTGCTTAAATTTAAATCCTCTTTCTTCATAGCTCCCAAAAATATCAAAACTGGCGCACGCAGGCGAAAGGAGAACGGTGTCATTCGGTGTGCCCAGATCGTATGCAATTTGTACCGCATCAGTTGCAGTTTCTGCTACATGGACACTTTCTACCAATTCTGAAAACGTTTCAATGAGCTTTTTGTTGTCTTTCCCCAAGCATATCAAGTGTTTAACTTTTGATTTAACCAAGGGTAGTAAATCACGGTAATCATTTCCCTTATCGACGCCTCCAGCAATCCAAATCACAGGTGTTTCCATACACTCTAAGGCATACCAGACACTGTTTACATTTGTGGCTTTGCTGTCGTTTATGAATTTAATTTCATTGACTGTGGCAACGAATTCCAGTCTGTGCTCTATGCCCTCAAAGTGGGTTAAGCTTTCTCTAATACTTTCGTTGCGTAGCTCTAAAATTCTTCCTGTAACTCCTGCAGCCATGGAGTTAAAGAGGTTGTGTTTGCCTTGTAGGGCGAGTTCTTGTATGGCCATTGAAAATGGTTTTTTATGTGGTGTGTGTAGTGTGAATTCTTTTTTTTTAAGCCCGATGCATGAATGGTAACCAGCAGTTTCTAATTGCTGCTCTATGCTGACTGGAACCAGCTTTGCTTTCGTGTTTTTAGCTTTAATATGTTTGCCGATTTCTAAATCGTCAGAGTTGTAGACGAGGTAATCGCTCGAGATTTGGTTCGAAGTGATGCGCCATTTGGATTCGGAATAGTTTTCCAAACTGTAGCCATATCTGTCTAGATGATCTGGCGTTATATTCAACAATACAGCGATGTCAGGTCGAAAAGTGTTGATTCCATCAAGTTGAAAACTGCTCATTTCTACAACAGTCACTTCAGCAGGGATTTTTCTTTCTGCGATATCTCTTGCCCAACTTGTCCCAATGTTCCCAACACAGGTTGCCTTAACGCCAGCATCAGTAAGCATCCTGTGGATTAATGCAGTTGTGGTTGTTTTTCCATTTGCTCCAGTAATTGCAACAACGGTTCCTTTTGAGTAACGGCTTGCGAACTCTATTTCGCTGATTATTTCTGCTCCATTTTCTCGCAATGGATGTAATATCCTTGCTGTGTCGGGTATGCCTGGACTTTTAACGACTGTTGATGATGAAGCCCAATTCTTTGGATTGTGTCCCTCAATTTCATACCCAATCCCCAAACTTTTCAACTCACCCAAAAGTGATTTTTTACCTTTTCCTGAATCACTCACAAAAGGCGTGAAGCCGAGTGTAAGAGCTAGCTTTGCTGCTCCTACACCACTTTCTCCGGCGCCTAATATGAGTATGTTCTTTGACATTTATACTTGGATCATCTAATTTTTAGTGTGACTATTGTGATGACAGCCAGAAGAATTCCCACGATCCAGAATCGTGCTGTAATTTTGGATTCGTGAATGTTCTTTTTTTGATAATGGTGGTGAAGAGGTGCCATTAAAAAGATGCGTCGCCCTTCCCCATATTTCGTTTTCGTGTATTTAAACCACCCAACTTGCATCACAACACTAAGATTTTCAATCAAGAAAACCCCGCATAAAACTGGAATCAGAAGTTCTTTTCGGATGGCAATTGCAAAGGCTGCGATAATGCCTCCCAATGCAAGTGATCCAGTATCTCCCATGAAAACTTGCGCTGGAAATGCGTTGTACCACAGGAATGCAACACACGCACCTACAAATGCAGCGCTAAATACTACGAGCTCTTCAGAGCCGGGTATATACATGATGTTTAAATATTCGGCAATCAATGTGTTTGAGCTGACATAGGCCAGAACAGCAAGTGTCATTCCTATGATTGCACTCGTCCCAGTTGCCAACCCGTCTAACCCGTCTGTTAAGTTTGCACCATTTGAAACTGCGGTTACGATTACGATTACGACAGGTATGAATGCAACCCATACCCAAGTTGATACATCTTCAAATGCCCAGCCAACTAGCCAAGCGTAGTCAAAACTATTTCCTTTCACAAACGGGATTGTTGTTGTTGTTGATCTAACCTCATTCCACACCCCATCTATTCCCAATTCTTTGATCAGTACATCAGGGTGCCACATCATGATAGCTCCGATAATAATCCCAACTCCTACTTGCCCAACAATTTTAAATTTCCCAGCCAACCCATCTTTGTTTCTTTTGTGGACTTTGATGTAATCATC
>DDJR01000029.1:54953-81897 GCA_002339135.1 Flavobacteriales bacterium UBA2619
ACATTCGTGAGATCAGCAAACAGCAATGTTGGGACGAGAATTGCTGTAAGAATGATGATTCCTCCCATGGTGGGTGTTCCTCGTTTTTCTATTTGTCCTTGTAGGCCTAAATCACGAACGATTTCACCCACTTGCTTAAGTTGTAGCCACTCAATAATTGTTTTTCCAAATGATATTCCTATGATCAAGGAAGTAAGTAAACTCATAGCTGCCCTGAATGTGACAAACTTGAAAAGTCCAGCACCAGGCAACTCAAAGGCGGTGTCTAAATATGTAAATAAGTGATACAACATATTATGCAGTTATGAATGCTTCGCGCAACACTACTCTGTCGTCGAAATCGTGTTTTACACCATGAATCTCTTGATAAGTCTCGTGCCCTTTGCCTGCGACAATGAGTATGTCTCCAGGTTCTGCAAAAATTGCTGCTGCACGTATTGCTTCTTTTCGATCTGTAATTGAGATACATTTCCGCATCTCAATTGGATCTAAACCCGACTTCATGTCTTCCAGTATGGAAGCAGGTTCTTCAGTTCTAGGATTGTCAGATGTTAAAAACACCCTGTCAGATCCATGTGCTGCAACACGAGCCATGATGGGTCGTTTCGCCGCATCCCTGTCACCTCCACAACCAACTACTGTAATTAGTCTGTCTTGGTCTTTTTTAAAATTTAAAACCGTTCTTAACACATTTTCTAATGCGTCGGGAGTGTGAGCATAGTCTACAATGGCTGTAATTCCATTGGGACTTTGCACTATCTCAAACCTTCCGGCAGGAGATTTTAAAAGTGACATCTGTGTCAGAGTGTCAAGTTCATCAAACCCCAGAAGTTTAGCAACGCCATAAACCGCGAGTAGGTTAGAAGCATTAAATTCACCTACAAGCCTTGAGTAGAGATCTTGTCCATCAATGTGGATGTGAAGACCATGTAGTTGATTTTCAACTATTTTTCCTTTGATGTCTGCCATTGAAGCAATGCCATATGTTGAGACTTTTGCTTTGCAGTCGGTTGTCATATCCTGGTGATTGTTGTCGTCAGAATTGACAAGAGCAAATGCATTCGCAGGAAGCATGTCGAAGAGCTTTTTCTTGGCTAGGATATAGTTGTTTATTGTTTTATGGTAGTCTAAATGATCGTGCGTGATGTTTGTGAAAACCGCTCCGGATATTTTAGTTCCAGCCAGTCTATTTTGGTCTATTGCATGAGAACTTGCTTCGATAAAGCAAAATTTGCAACCCAAGTTCACCATTTCCCTAAACAACTCTTGTAAGCTTAGCGCATCCGGAGTAGTATGCGTGGCTTTAACTATTTTATCTACAATTCTGTTCTCAACAGTGCCAATGAGTCCCGTCTTGCGGTCGAGCATTCTAAAAAGAGTGTGGAGAAGAGTGACTGTTGTGGTTTTTCCATTTGTTCCCGTAACTGCGATTACCTTCATGTCATTGGTTGGGTAGTCGTAGTAAGCAGAGGCGATATTTCCTAAAGCAGTCGAACTGTTTTTCACAACGACAAACGTGACCGATGTAGGTCTAATTAACTCATCTTCGATGTGCTCACAGATCACAGTTGTGGCGCCATTTGTAATTGCCTGTTTGATAAAATCATGTCCATCAACCTGTGTGCCTTTCATCGCGACAAACAGTCCCATTGGTTTTACCATACGAGAATCTATACTTATGCCCTCAACTGCAGTATGTGTAGTTCCGTGTATTTCGGAAATCCTGGCGTTGTATAATAAGTCTTTAAGTATTTTCACGACAGTTCAATTCTGATGGTTGATTTTGGTGTCAGGGGAGTTCCCGCAGGAATCGATTGTTTCCTGACGGTTCCGTTCCCGACATAGCTAACCTTAACACCAGCATTTTCAAGTAAGTAAAGCGCGTCACGTAACCCCATTCCTCGTACATCCGGGACGGCTTGGTCTTCAAATACGCGTGTTGTTAGTTGTACGTTGTTCGACTCAGTCGTGACCCTAACCCAATCGCCTTCTTCATTTGTTTGAACAAAGGGTACACCGAGAATGTTATAGAGTCTAACCAATTCTTCTCTTGCACCATTTTTTGCTGTTGGAAGATGTCTTTCCTCTATTGCAAGCAACGGACTGTCATTTACCGTGTGGAAGGATGGGTCTGTTGCATAGATTAAATCAGCCAAATCCTTAAAGACAGGTGCAGCGATTGTGCTGCCATAGTATGAACCACTTTTTGTGTCTGCAATGACAACGATACAAACGAACTCAGGATTGTCAGCAGGGAAGTACCCTGTGAAAGAAGCCCTGTATCGACCAACCGCATATCCGCCATCTACAGCGATTTTTGATGTCCCTGTTTTTCCTGCTACGGTATAGGGTTTGTCAACGAAAATATTGGATGCCGTGCCATTGCCTCCAGGTTTGCAAACACTTTCAAGCATTGTTTTGCAATCTCTGAGTGTGCTTGCAGAACAGATTTTATTTTTCAGTACTACGGGCTCAAATTTTTCTACTGTTTTTCCTTTCCGTTGTGTTTCAGTCACAAAAGTTGGACGCATCATCTTCCCATTGTTGCCTATGGCCCCATAAAGAGCTAGGGTCTGAAGTGGTGTTTGGGTAACCTCATATCCAATTGCCATTTGGGTCAGCGAAATCCCAGACCAATCTCCTTCTCCTACTGAGGAGTATACTTTAGGAATCCCTTCACCAACCAGGTTGACTCCCAAAGGCTCTGTCACGCCCATGAGCTTTAATTTATCTAAAAATTTCTGAGGCTCGAGACTGAAGCACTGCTTTACGGAGAGCGCGGAACCAATATTTGATGACATCTCAAAGCATTCACGCAATGAGATTTTTCCATGCCCTCCATCTTTCCAGTTGGAATCACGCATTTTTCGGTCATGGAATAAATACTCCCCGCTTTTAGTATCCACAAGATCCTCAAGGTCCATCTTCCCTGACTCGAGACAAGCCATAAGTGAAGCGAGTTTAAAGGTCGATCCAGGTTCAACAGCAGTTCCCAATGCATGGTTGTAACTTTCGTTGTAGTAGGGTTTTCCTTGGGTGTCTTCAAGTCTTTGTAAATTAGAGATGGCCCTCACATATCCAGTTTTAACTTCCATAAGAACAACCACGCCCCACTCGGCATCATGCTTAGAAAGTTGACTCTTTAATGCAGAAGATGCAACATCTTGTAGGTGCATATCGATGGTTGTGACCACATCAAGTCCTTCTTGAGGCTCGACAATAAAATCATCGGTCACCGGAAGCCAAGTGCCACCACTAATTCGCTTCTGCATTTGTTTCCCCTCAATCCCTCCAAGTTCCTTATTCCAAGCAAGTTCAATTCCTACACGGCTGTTTTCCCGATCGATCCCAATTGTTCGTTTTGCCAGTTGCCCAAATGGTTTTTTTCGAACCTCTTTCCTCTCAAAAACAAATCCGCTTCTGTATCTTCCTTCTCGTACAAATGGCAGTGATTTTAAGGATTTGTATTTCGTAAAAGGGATATTTTTTGCGAACAACGCGGCTCTGCTTCCCTTGGTTCTTGCTTTTTCAAATCGCTCGGAATACTCTTCTGGATCGCCTCCTAAAATGTCCGAAAAGCCCAGGCACAATGAATCATATGTCTCACTGAAAACACCCCACCGTATTGCTTCACACTTGCTGTCCCATCTCAGGTCATACACAGGAACTGATGTCGCTAGTAAACTGCCATCACTTGCTTGTATCTGACCTCGGGCAGGAACAATATTCCTGATGCTGTGTTCAAATTCAGCACCCCTTGCTGTCCAGCGGTCGTGCTCAATCGTTTGAATGGAAATGATTCTCCACAGAATCGCAGCTCCCACAAAGCATAGCCCCACGAAGACCACCCAAAACCTTCCGGTTTTAAGGGTTGATTCAATGCTGTTGTTGTCACCTCTCATTTCGCGTCTAGCTTAAGAAGTGTGGGTGGTGTTGTAGGTTGTTGTAGCCCCAAGACAGAGGTCGCTGACTCAACCCTGCTTTGTTGCAGTCGTGATTCTAGTTCAGACCTCAGGGTTTTGTATTCTGAAACAACCTCCTCCAATGCCCTCTCAGTTCGCATTTTATCGCGTTCAATGTTTTCAAACTTATAACCAAGACTGATATAAGCTAAAAACAAGGATGTTAGAAACAGGAGATAGGGAATGTGTGATGTTATGCCTTCACTCGTTAAAAACTTACCTCCAATGATGTCTTTAAAGATCTTGCCAGTCCCATTTCTTTTGGACATAACCTCGCTGTTTTCAATAGGTTTTGTCCCAGACTTTTCTCGAGCTCTTTGGGCTTTTCCTGCGGCTTCTTCAACTGCGATGTCTGCGGCTATTCTTGCTAAATCAATGGCCTCTTTGCGGGCGATTTTTTGTTCTGATGTAAGTCGTTTGTTGCCGCTGTCAACCTGCTTTTTATTCCGTGATTTCTTTTTAAAAATTCTCAACATGGCTTGGGCAAGAAGTCAGTCCTTTCAGCAACTCTCAAACGAGCGCTTCGTGCACGGGGGTTGAATAAAACCTCTTCAGCTGAGGCGCAAATCGCCTTTCTAACCACAGGTTTAAAAGGTGCGAGCACCTTGCCTTTAATATCTTGTTCTATTTTATCTTCGAAATTCCCCGATCTCATGTAATGCTTTACAAGCCTGTCCTCTAAGCTGTGATATGAAATCACAACGAGCCTTCCGCCATGTTCTAAGAGATCTGTTGCCTGTTCCAACAGATCACGTAGTGCAGAAAGCTCGTCGTTGATTTCTATTCTTAATGCTTGAAAAATTTGGGCGTAAAATTTATTTTCACGTCCGCCTGGCGCCATCTTGCTTAAGATCCTTACCAGTTCTCCGGTTGTAGTAATGGGGTTTTCTTCTCTGGCAGCAACAATTGCTCTTGCAATTCGATCGGGCCTTTTAACTTCACCATACATTCTTAGCACGACCATCAATTCCTCCCAGGTGCAGTCCGCGATATACTCTGCAGCTGAAATTCCTGCCTCGTGGTTCATTCTCATGTCAAGAGGGCCGTCCATTCTTAGTGAAAACCCTCTGCCAGCTGTATCGAACTGATGTGATGAAACCCCTAAATCTGCTAAAATCCCATTTGTTTTCTTAACACCGTTGTGACTTAGAAATTGTTTTGCGTACCGAAAATTAGCTTCAACAAGTGTAAATCGGTGGTCGTCAATCGCATTGTGTGTGGCATCTGGATCTTGATCGAAGCCAAAAAGCAGACCTTCTGAATTTAAGTTTTGTAAGATCACTTTGCTGTGTCCACCACCTCCAAAAGTTGCATCCATCCAAGTACCACTGCCGTCGCCGAGTTTGAGGTGCTCAATAGAGGACTCTAATAGGACGGGTACGTGGTAGGCTTCTTCCATGATTTATGTTGCGTTTCCGTTGTCTATATCACGTCGCACATTTTCAGCTAGGTTGCCGAAATCGAAATCAGAATCATCTCCTAAAACCTGCTTTTCATAAGCATCAACAGTCCAAATCTCAACTTTCTCTCCCAGTCCTGACACAATAATTTCGTTGCTTTTTTTTAGATCAATACCAGCATAGTCTAGGAGCGCAGTCGGAATGTTTAATCTCCCAGATGCGTCTAAATCAACTATGGTAGCACCTTTCATAAACTTTCTTTGAAAGAGTTGATGCTTCCTGTTGTACCGACTTAATTGTGTCATTTCACCATTGACCTTGTCCCACTCTGGCTTTGGATAGAGTACTAGACACTCCTCGAAAATATCACGATTGATGACCAAGCCATGATGTAGGATTTTCTCTAGTTGTCTTCGCAACCGGGCAGGGAACATAAGTCGCCCCTTTGCGTCAATTCTACATGTATGTTCTCCTAATAGGTTCAGCATAATTTCCATTCTTACTGGAATCAACAAAACTAGGGCACTTTTACCACTTATTACCACTAATTGACACTTTCTACCACGTTGTTGAAAAGTGATAAACATTGAAACGTTGGAAAACGTTGCTTTAATTGGGTTTTATCGATTTCGTGGGTGTTGTGTCTTTTTCTGTTTTAACAGGATATTAACAATCAATGTGAACAACCTAAAGTGAATGTTTAGTCAAACAAGTTTGTGAAGGATAGCCTCTAGATGCGTAGTTTGGCCTTTTAAATAAATAGAAATATGGACGCTAAAATCATTCAGCTAGGTGAATACAGGTATGTAGAAGAGGGGTCCGGTGAGCCGTTGGTTATTTTGCATGGGCTTTTTGGTGCACTTAGCAATTTTCAAGAGGCGCGTAAGCACTTTAGTAAAAAATTCAGGGTGTTAACTCCCTTCTTGCCGATCTATGAATTGCCACTCCGAAAAACATCTGCAAATAATATTGCGGAGCATATCAAAGGTTTTGTTGATGCTTTACAATTAGAGAAAGTTCATCTTTTAGGGAACAGTCTGGGTGGTCATGTTGGGTTAATTTTTACAAAAAACAATCTTGACAGGGTGGCTTCTTTAACCTTGACTGCTAGCAGTGGTCTTTATGAGAATGCCTTTGGGAATAGTTTTCCTAGAAGAGAAGACAAAGAATATATCCGAAATAAAGTAGCGATCACTTTTTTCGACCCCAGTTGGGCGACTGATGAATTGGTGGATGAATGTTTTGAGGCAGTGAATGACAGAAATAAGGTATTGAGAATACTTTCAATTGCGAAATCAGCCATCAGACACAATATGGAGAAAGATCTTCCGGACATGAATGTGCCGGTTTGTCTTATCTGGGGTAAAAATGACATTGTGACGCCGCCAGATGTTGCGGAATCATTTTTGAAAGGATTTCCTGATGCAGATTTATTCTGGATAGATAAATGTGGTCATGCTCCTATGATGGAGCACCCTGAGGAATTTAATGTGATTCTCGACGAGTGGTACACCCGCAGAGGTATAGGTAATTAATTTAAGAATATGGAAATTAAATCAGTTGAGTTTGTAAAAAGTAGCGCTCATCCGAGAGAATGTCCCCCAATGGATAGGCCAGAATACGCATTCATAGGTAGATCTAACGTGGGGAAATCTTCTCTGATTAACATGGTCGTAGGGAGGACTAAGATGGCTAAGATTTCGAGCACGCCGGGAAAAACCCAGCTCATGAATCACTTTGAAATTAACGGTGATGATGTTGCTGTAAAGGCAGGTGAGACCTCTTGGTACCTTACAGATTTGCCGGGCTTTGGGTATGCAAAAATCAGCAAGTCTGAGCGGGTGAAATGGGAGAGGACTTCAAAGCAGTTTTTAGAAGGCAGAAAGAACTTGCTGTGCACAATGATGCTCGTTGATTCGAGGTTAAAGCCACAAAAAGTTGATCTTGAATTTATGGCTTATATGGGTGAAATGGGGCTGCCGTTTGTTTTGGTGTATACGAAAGTTGATAAGCTGAACAAGACTGAGCGGGCTGAGTTCCAATCTAAATATGAGACGATAATGTTAAAACAGTGGCAAAAAATGCCTCCAGTTTTCATAACAAGTGCTGTGAAGGGAGATGGCCGAGAAGAGCTGTTAAGCTTTATAGAATCAACAAATGTTTTATTTTGATTTAGAAGATATTTCTTCAGCATCTTCTTCATTTGCGTCAACAACTCCGATTCGTATTGCAAGTTCCCGAGTAAACCCCCTCATTGCTTCAGCATGTCCTTTGTCTGATGTAGCTGTTTCTAAGGTGCTGGCGAGAGTCATCATGTTTTCGCAAACGAATCGCTTCATTTCATCAACGCTCATGTCTTTTGTCCAAAGATCCATGTTCATCGTGGCACCGTCTTTGTCATCCCACATGGCTAACGCCATGGCTTTTGCGCACCGGTTTTTGATATCCCCTCCTTCTGCTGACCAAACGATATCAGTCGGCACATGATTTTCATCTGTACTAACCTTGATTGTAATTATGTTATCTGACATGTTGCAAAATTAGCATGTATATCTTACTTATCACTCTGGACGGTAAGATTTAAGAAATGGAATGTGATTCATCTCTGAGAAGAGCTGCTCTGCTGACAATTCAGGATGTTGCTCCATGTAATCGTCAACAATTCGCAACCCCATCCATACTCCCAATCTGTCAGGGCTTTCTTGAGGGATGGAACCAAACTTGGTAAATGGTCCGTCCGTCAGCCAGCTGTGGAATACTGTGCGGTTTGTTTCAAACAGCACATGGGCAGGCTGAAGCTCAATCCAAATTGCAGTTTCATTTGCCTTGGCCCATGCCAAATCCTCGGGAGTCCAATCCATCAGCACGTGCTCGTATTGTTCTGGCATGCATTTGCCCAGAAGCCACAATATTTTCCCCCAGTACAGAATGTCATCGATGCATTTTTCTCCTGTGTAACCACGATTGATAAAGTGAACAAGCATCCATCCTTTCATTGCATCAGCGGCCATTAAGTCTGGGTGCATTCTCAGTTGTTGGTATTTTGGAAATCTGTCAGGAGGTAAAAGATTCAGTAGGGGATGTTCGGGACCTAAAAACCACTCCAATCCCACGGCAACAAATTCATCTCTTGGGTAAACGGCGAAATTGAATCCGCTATTCATCCAGATAATTTCAGGAGTTGTTTCCAAGGGCATAAAGATGTGAAGTCTCTTAAAACCATTTTCAAGGTTGAAAGCAACTTCTTCTAAAAACTCAGGTTTGCCGGAAGTCGAGTCAATTGCAAAAAGCGTCTCTTTGGTGTCAGGGTGTGCGACAAACTCTCTGAGTTTTTCAACTGTTTCTATTGACTGAGAGTTGCCTATTTTAATGATGTTCTCACAATAATCTGTCAAAAACAACTTGTAATTTTGCCTCAATTGTGACAGGGATGTAGAATCGTTGTTGGATATGTTTTGTATTGCCTGATTAAAATTTCTTACAGAAAATTCATTGGGAAGATTGATTTCTTCTACATTCACTTCCCATTTATTTTCGGAACAAGATGACATTGTCATCAAAGAAATGATAGACAATCCGAGGATAAATGTAACTTTGTTGGTTGTACACAATGAGCGTATCAATAAAGTGGTACGACTTTCGCTTGGACTCATGGTATTTACGTTTAGATTTACTTTCACAACTGCAAAGATGAGCACACTTATGCGCAACAGTCACATTTCTTCACCATCAACCGTACTATTTGTCGGTTTTCTTGCAAGTTTATCCTTGCTTTATTCAAATAACGCATCAGCTCAAGATTTTAGAATGGGCCTTGCGATTACTCCAAACGCAGCGTGGATGGTGTCTACCGACTATGACCATATGCCCGGTGCTTCAAAATTAAATTTTGGATACGAATTTATAGCAGATGTTTTATTTTCTGAAAATTATGCTTTGGGCCTGGGAGTTCATATTTTCCATACTGGAGCAGAAATCACGTATTTAGTAATGAATCCAGAAGATGTGAGCGAGGTGTTAGATGTAGATAGAACGTATAGTCTGCAATATGTGGAATTGCCGTTCACATTTAAAATGCGTACGAAGGAAATCGGTTACACCACGGTTTTCAGTAAATTTGGTTTGGGTTTGGGAATGAATGTCAAATCTTTGGCAACAGAGGGTGCACATTTAAGTTGGGAATTTGATGGAAATGAATGGGTAAGTGTTTCGCAAAACGGGTGGGTGATTAACGAAGGGGTGGACATTGACTCCGAAGTGAGATTGTTCAGAGCAGCTCTGATAGTCGGTGGTGGAATAGAACGAAATTTAACCGGATCAACTGATTTGACGATAGGTCTTAATTACAATGCAGCTTTTAGCAACATTCACAAGGATGTTGATTTAATTAAATTTGACAGTGGCGCTCCCGAAGTCATCAACGGTTCTCCAATTCAAGGGACAATGAAAGGAAGCGATCGGTTTCTCGAGTTGTCAGTCGGTATTTTGTTTTAAATGATGTCAATTGTATCAACTGAATTTAATGGGGTAAAAACCGCTGGGTTTATTTCTACATGGATCAACGACTACGCTGATGCGGCGAATATTGATTCATTTGTTGTGGGTGTTAGCGGTGGTGTTGACTCAGCAGTAACAGCTATTCTTTGTTTGATGACTGGTCGTCCTGTGTATATAGTAGATATGCCGATTTATCAAGCCATTTCTGAGGTGACTAGATCCAATGAGCTTTGTGATTTGCTAGAGCGTCGTTTTGAAAATTTTGAAATGATTTCTGTGCCTCTTACGGATGTTTACGAGTCAATGAAATCTGCTTTGCCTCACGTCGAAGATGCTTCTGGAGGACTCAGCTTGGCAAATACAAGAGCAAGGTTGAGGATGACCACCCTTTATGCTCTCGCATCTCAGCGGCAAGCTCTGGTTGTAGGTACTGGGAATAAAATCGAGGACTTCGGTGTTGGGTTCTTTACAAAATATGGTGATGGTGGTGTCGACATTAGTCCCATCGCGGATCTTGTTAAAAGCGAGGTTTACAAGGTGGGAGAGGCGATAGGTGTTCCAAAAAGCATTTTAGAGGCGGCACCTACTGACGGGCTGTGGGGTGATGATCGCAATGATGAAGATCAAATAGGCGCTTCCTATCCAGAACTCGAAATTGCGATGCGTTTCTCCGAAGACAATGGCGACAGGCTCATGCTTTCTGGACGAGACCTAGAGGTGTATGACATTTACAAGAGATTCAATACAATCAATCAGCATAAAATGCGCCCGATTCCCATTTGTCAAATACCACGGTAAATCACTCCTTGTTTTGAGTGTCAATGGTTATTGTCACGGGACCCTCATTGATGAGTTCAACTTGCATGTCAGCACCAAACTTTCCTCTGGAAACTTCTTTTCCAACCCGTTTTTCACATTCTTCAATAAATGCCTCGTAGAGTGGTTTTGCTTGCTCAGGTCGAGCTGCTTTGATGAAAGAAGGGCGTGTGCCTTTTTTTGTGGATGCGTGCAAAGTAAATTGAGAGATTACTAACAATTCGCCTCCTGCGGCTTCAATATTCAGATTCATCTTTCCATGTTCGTCTGAAAAGATCCGTAAACCCGTCACTTTTTTCGCGAGCCACTCGGCGTCTGACCTGGCGTCAATCTCTTCTATTCCCAGTAAAACAACCAGTCCTAGAGAAGTTTGGCCTGTGATCTCCCCATGAACTTTAACGCTAGACTGACTTACCCTTTGAATGACTGCTCTCATGTGCGAAAGTTACCCTATGAATGTCGAATTTCAAGTACAGACATTGCCATTGCGATGCTACCTTTACAACTTCATTGAAACGCATTTTACACCGCATTCTATGCCTACTATAACAGCATCAACTGCCCCGTCTACCTTGCTACAAGCTCAGGAGATGGGTCTAACTCCAAGTGAGTTTACATCGATAGAGAAAATCCTCGGAAGGATTCCAAACTTCACAGAAATGTGTATCTATTCTGTGATGTGGAGCGAGCATTGCTCCTATAAAAACTCAATTAAATGGCTTAAAACACTGCCTAAAGATGGAGATCAAATGCTCGTGAAGGCTGGTGAAGAAAATGCTGGGATTATTGACTTGGGAGATGGCATTGGTTGTGCTTTCAAGATTGAAAGTCACAATCACCCATCTGCGATTGAGCCATATCAAGGAGCTGCCACTGGGGTAGGAGGAATTAACCGTGACATTTTTACCATGGGTGCCAGGCCCATAGCTCAGCTCAACAGTCTGCGTTTCGGTGATCCGGACCACCCACGTACTAAGTGGCTTTTAGAAGGCGTTGTTAAAGGTATCGGAGATTATGGAAACAGTTTTGGAATACCAGTGGTTGGAGGAGAGGTCTTCTTCGATCCGTGTTATCAGGTGAACCCGCTCGTCAATGCAATGTCGGTGGGTATCTTGGATTCTAAACAAATTATTTCAGCTACTGCAAAGGGCCCAGGAAATGCTGTCTACATTGTGGGGTCTGATACGGGTAAAGATGGGGTCCAGGGTGCTTCCTTTGCTTCTAAAGACATCACTGCTGAGTCTGCAAATGATTTACCATCCGTGCAAGTAGGTGATCCATTCCAAGAGAAATTACTTATGGAAGCGTCATTGGAACTTGCAAAAACAGATGCGATCATAGGAATGCAGGATATGGGCGCTGCTGGTATCACTTGCTCTACTTCTGAGATGAGTGCTGCAGGAAATGTGGGAATGGACATCCATTTAGATAGAGTGCCGCTTCGTCAAGCGGATATGGAGCCATTTGAAATTCTGCTTTCAGAATCTCAGGAACGTATGCTGGTTGTCGTAGCGCCAGGAAAAGAACAAGTCGTTGAAGATATTTTCAAGAAATGGGATCTTCATGCAGTTTCAATTGGAGAGGTGACAGAAGGCAACACGATAAATTTCTTTGTTTCTGATGAGATTGTTGCTCAAGTTCCAGCTTCGACCCTTGTCTTAGGGGGTGGAGCACCAGTTTATGAGCGTGAGTATTCAGAGCCAGCTTGGTTTGCAGAGTCTCAAGCGTTCAATCCTGAATCTGTTGAAGTTCCCTCACTTAAAAAAGCACTTGAAATTGCGACAGACATCATCTGTCTGCCTAATATAGCTTCTAAGAAATGGGTGTGGGAACAATATGACAGTATGGTGGGGACATTAAACAGAACGACAAACAGGCCGTCAGACGCGGGTATCGTGTCTGTCCGAGGCACTAAAAAAGGTCTTGCGCTGACTGTTGATTGTAACTCGCGTTATGTTCAAGCTGATCCTGAAGTAGGTACTGCCATTGCCGTTTCTGAAGCGGCAAGAAACATTAGCTGCACTGGAGCTACTCCTTCAGCGATTACGAACTGCTTGAATTTCGGAAATCCTTATAATCCAGAAGTTTACTGGCAGTTTGTGGGTGCAATTAAAGGAATGAGTCGTGCTTGCGAAAAATTTAAAACGCCTGTGACAGGAGGGAATGTTAGTTTTTACAACCAAACAGCAAACAAAGATGGAACGTCAACATCCGTTTTCCCAACTCCCACAATAGGGATGGTTGGGATTCTTGAAGATAGAGAAAAGCACATGTCTCTTGATTTCAAGAAAAAGGGTGAGTTGATTTTTCATTTGGGAGAAATGTCGGATTGTATTAATTCATCAGAATATCTTGCAAATATTGTCGGAATCAAGCAATCCCCCGCTCCTAAATTTAATTTAACACAAGAAGAAGCTCTTCACGGATGCATCAGAGACCTCATTGCAAAAAAGCTTGTTACTGCTGCTCATGACATCAGTGATGGAGGCCTTTTCACGACTCTTTTAGAAATGTCAATGCCAAATATGCTTGGCTTTGACATCGTTTCAGATGATGAGCTTCGAATAGACGGATTTTTATTTGGTGAGGCTCAAGGAAGAATTATTGTCACTTTATCAGAAGAAGATCAAGACGATTTTTTTGACACTTGTGATGCGAACAAAGTAGGCGCGGTTCTTCTAGGTCATGTTACAAAGGGTAAAATTGTAGTAGACGAACAGCATGTTGGATTCTGTTCTGAACTACGAGCATATTATGACAATGGTTTCGAAGAAGCATTAGATTTATAAACCTGAGATTATTTAACAATGAAATTAAAGAACTTCCTATTTAGCAAAGCTTTTATTCTCACAATCGTGAGTGTAGGTTTTGCGTGGTTAGTTCTGATCGGAATGAGCATGGTTTCTTTACAAGTTAATAGCAGGCCATGGTCAGAACGTACCGTTCCTAACCTCCTGAATTTATCATTGGACTCTGCTTTTTCGATGCTTTCGGAATTGGACCTCGAAGCGATTCACCTCGATTCTGTTTACAACGCTTCAGGGATTCCAGGCTCCATTCTTGAGCAAACACCCAAGGAGGGTAGCTTGGTTAAAAGTGGTCGACCTGTTTATTTGACAACCTATAGAATCACTCCTCCATCCGAATCTATTTCCATCAATGAAGGTCAAGATTCAAGGTTGGCGAAAATCATTTTAGAGCGCAAAGGATTTGTCGTAGATCTTGTTGAGGAGCCTAACATCGTTTTAGAAGGAAAAGTGGTCAGAGTTGAATCGAAGGGGTTTCCTCTGTCTTCTGAAGATAGAATCCCTCGAGGGTCTAGCCTTGTTTTGGTTGTGGGAAAATCTTCACAAGTAAAAGTGCGAATTCCATATTTGTTGGGATTGTCTTTGTCTGAGGCGACCTCAAAATTAACAGAATCTTTTCTTTCACTTGGATACGTTGAGTATTCAGATTCAGTAATTACTTTCAGCGATACGGCAAATGCAAGCGTGTTTCGTCAGTTCCCATCCTCATCAAGAGGCAGGGTAAACGCTGGCACCTCCATTGATGTAAGTCTGACAAACAGAAAATAATTCCAGAAATGTCCATTCAATTTCCAACATCTTGTTTTATACTGACTTTCATTTCAGCTTTTTTCACTTTTGGAGTTGTTGCTCAAGAGTTGGAACGAGATTTGCGATTCGTTGAATTAAGCAAGGACTTAACGGCTACCTCTGATGTCAATTCAAGGGGAGGAGGAAGTGCACCAATGGGTTTACCATTCTTAGATGATTTCGCCTGGCCAAGTTCATTTGAAGTCTCCGGATTCGACAGACCCGAACTGGTGAGATGGGACTCAAGCCCTGTGCGATACACTTCTACATTTGCACTGAACCCACCCACTATTGGTGTTGCTACGCTGGATGGTTTAGATCGTGGTGGTTATCCGTATTCCTTTAGCAACAATGACCCACATGGTTGGGCGGATACTCTGACTTCAAGAAAGATACTTTTAGGCGGTATGACCTCTGATGACAATGTTGTTTTGTCTTTTTGGTATGAAGGAGGTGGTCTAGGAAATGCGCCTGACTTGGGTGAGGATAGTCTTGTTGTGGAGTTTAAGTCAATCGGCTTAGATGGTGATATTTGGACACGTGTTTGGTCGAATGACACCATCATATCTGACTCGTTCAGTCAAGTTTCCATTCCTATTCAGGATGGTGTGCACCTTCACAACTCATTCCAATTTAGGTTTCGAAATTATGGTTCTCTTGAAGGAAATGTTGACTTGTGGCATCTTGATTATGTCTTTGTAGCTCAAAATGGGGCAACAGGAAATCCACAAGAAGAATTGGCATTTTTGTATCCTGCTCACACTTTGCTCAGAAATTTCTCTGCGATGCCATGGACTCATTATTTAGACAATCCGGCTTTCCAGATGAGAGATACATTGCGAGTTGACCATACGAATTTTGGCAACAATGCAGAAAACCAAGAAAACACTGGGATTACAATTCAAATGGGGGAGGAGTCTCCTTCAATCTATAACAATGAGTTTATCCAAAATGTGAATGTTCCTGTGGGTCCGTTTTCAACAGAATACTTGTCAGACTTACTCGACAACACAGGTCTTCCTGCTTCAGTCATGTTTGATCCGTTTGTCTCTGACACAACAGCAACATTTGAAGTGACCTTGTGGGAGGAGGAGGTAGGTTATTATTCAAACCACTCCGCTGTCTTCGACAATGACAGCATCGGATTCACACAAATATTCGACAATTATTATGCCTATGATGATGGTTCTGCAGAAAAAGCATACTCCCTTGAGGCCGAGAGTGGACAATTGGCAATTCGCTATCCACTAGCAATCGCTGACACGTTGGATGGCATTAAAATTCATTTCACACCTTTTTACGACAATGCTGAGTTAGAGACCTTCGTGGTTAAAATTTGGGCTGATGATGCTGGTTTCCCGGGGGAACAAATTGACACAATGTATCAATTCCATTCTCCTCTTTATTTTACAGACGGGCATGATCAGTTTGCGTATTATGCATGTGATCACCCTGTCCCAGTTAGTGGCATTATTCATGTTGGTTTTATTCAACAAAGTGATGCTCATTTAAACATTGGCCTGGATAAAAATACAAATTCAAACGCTGGCAACCTTCATTACAAGTTGGGCGCAGGAGCAAGTTGGCTCGCTTCAGAAATTCAGGGGTCTGTGATGATCCATCCAGTATTAAGAGCCGGAAAAGAGGCACCAGAAATTCCTGAGCTCATAGATGACATGACTTTGGCTGAGATTTCCACACAACTGTACCCCAACCCAGCGTCTTCAAGGGTGTCTTTTAAGTCATATGAAGCACTTGTTTGGTCTCTCTTTTCAATCGATGGAAACATGTTGTTAGAAGGTGCAGTTGATGGAGCCGGAATTGTAACTTTAAACACTTCGGATTTAGCGCCTGGTGTGTACTTAGTTATGATGAGCAGTTCGAATCGTGTTTCAAATTCATGTAAACGCTTAGTAATTTTACCCAAATAATGAGTGACGACGTAATCACAGATGAGGTTTTAGATGAATCAGAGGAGCTTTTTGAGCACCACCGTATAGAAGCAGACCCAGGACAACAGCCGCTTAGAGTTGACAAGTTTCTCATGAGTCGGATTGCAAACATCTCACGGAATAAGCTTCAAATGGCGGCAAATTCCGGTTACATTCGAGTAGATGGTAATTCCGTTAAGTCGAACTTTAAAGTTCGCTCCAATCATGTTGTCACAGTTGAACTTCCACAACCTGTCTATGAGTTTGAGCTTGTCGCAGAAGAAATGGATTTAAACATCGTTTATGAAGACGATACCGTCATTGTTTTAAATAAAAGGGCGGATTTAGTTGTCCATCCAGGTCATGGAAATTACACAGGTACGCTTGTAAATGGGATTTTACACCACCTTCAAAACATTCCTTCTGTTGAAGGCTCTCCAACGCCGCGACCAGGACTAGTTCACAGACTGGATAAGGACACAACTGGTTTGATGGTTTTAGGAAAAACAGAGAGGTCCCTGACTGAGCTAAGTGAACAATTCTTTGAAAGAACTGTTGAGAGACGATATCATGCTTTGGTTTGGGGGGATGTTTCTGAAGACGGAACAGTTGAAGGCCATGTGGGTCGTTCTAGAAGCAACAGAACAGTTCAAGCGGTGTATCCTGAAGGTGACGAAGGAAAGCATGCAGTAACGCATTACAGAGTCTTAGAACGCTTGGGCCCTGTAACTTTGATTGAATGTAAATTAGAGACGGGTCGAACACATCAAATACGTGTGCACATGCAATACATAGGTCACCCGTTGTTTGGTGACCCTAGATATGGAGGGAATATTGCTGTTAAAGGGTCTCCTGGAGGAAAATACAATTCTTTTTTAAGAAACTGTTTCAGTATCCTTACCCGTCAGGCACTCCACGCAAAAACACTTGGATTTACACATCCCAAGACTAAAAAATTCATTTCTTTTGAGTCAGAAGTGCCAAGCGATATGCAAGAAATTATTGAAAAGTGGAAAACCTATTTAGAGGGTATCGCAAAGTAGAGACGTTACGTCAGTTGATTTTCTAACTCTTCTTTTTCAATGAGGGCATTTTCCCAATCAGATAGGGCTGTGTCATGCTTCTTCTGTATCTCCTCAAATTCGTAAGACAGGTTCGTCATACGTTTCATGTCAGTTGAATCAACTTCAGCTATTTCTTTGTTTTTAAGCTCCAAAGCATTCTCGGCTTCTGCGACGGCTTTTTCTAGTCTGTTGACCTTTTTGTCAATTTTCTTAATTGATTTTTCAATCTCTTTTTTCTTTTTGTAGTCAATTTTCATCGATGAATCTGAGTTGACAGTACTCTTTGAGGATCCACTCTTTTTTCCTTTTCCCAAAACTCTTTCTCCGGTTTTTGAAGCTTCATATGCCCCAATACTCTCTGCGTGTTTGGCATGCAAAAAAGTTTTAATGTCACCGATATATTGTCTCAAACCCGTCGGGGTTACTTCGTAGACAAATTGAGTCAGTCCTGAAAGAAAGTCTCTGTCATGGGAGACCACAATCAAAGAACCATCATAGGTAATAAGGGCTTCTTTCAAGACAGATTTTGACTTTAAATCTAAGTGGTTAGTCGGCTCGTCCAGAATCAGTACATTGTAAGGGTGTAGCAAAAGTTTGCACAATGCGAGACGGGCTTTTTCTCCGCCACTTAACACACTCACTTTTTTATCGACATCTTCCCCAGAAAAAAGAAATGATCCCAACATTGATCTTAGATTAACATTGCTTTCAAGAGTTATCTCAGCTTCAAGAGTTTCAAGCACGGTGATTTTTCCATCTAACTCTTCAGCTTGGTTTTGAGCATAATATCCGATATCAACGTTGTGCCCTTTAAGTAAATCTCCTTCGTGTGATTCTAAATCTAAAAGAATTCTCGTTAGCGTTGTTTTACCCGCGCCATTTTTCCCAACAAATGCAACCTTGTCTTGTCTTGCCATCATAAACTCAAGCCCTTTAAAAACGCTTAGCTCACCAAATGATTTGGCCAATCCTTTCGCATCAAAGATGACCTTGCCTGTTCTTGGAGCTGGAGGAAATCTAAATTTTATCTTAGCATTGTCAGCGGCATCAACTTCGACGATCTCAAGCTTGTCAAGTTTTTTGATGAGAGACTGCGCAAATGCAGCTTTGTTCTTTTTAGCTCTGAATTTGTTGATGAGAATCTGAGATTCTTCAATATATTTCTTTTGGTTTTTCTGAGCTTGAAGCTGTCTTTCACGCTCTTCTTCACGCCAAACCTGGTATTTTGTATAGGGTGCTTTAAAGTCGTATAATCTAAAAGGACTGATTTCTATTGTTCGTTCGGTCAGGTTGTCAAGAAACATCCTATCGTGTGATATTAGTAGGATTGCGCCTGGATAATTTTTTAAAAACCCTTCAAGCCATTCAATGCTTTCAATATCCAGGTGGTTTGTTGGCTCATCAAGAAGCAGTAGATTTGGATTTGTTAAAAGCAGTTTGGCCAATTCCACCCTCATTTTCCAACCACCACTAAAGTCGCTCATTTTTCTGTCAAGATCTTCCGGTTTAAAACCTAGACCCTGAAGAATTCTGTGAATCTTTTCTTCCAGATTTCCCGCCCCGATTATATCAAGCCTTTGATTTGCTTCAGTTAGCTCGTCAATCAATCTAGAGTAGTCGTCACTTTCGTAATCCAATCTTGTAGAAATTTCATCAGTGATTTCTACAATTCGTTCTTCAAGTTTTTTAATTTCAGCAAATGCACTTGCTGCTTCATCAAAAACCGTCGCGGATTCATTGTGATCCATCTCTTGAGGCAAGTACCCAATTCGGTAATCGTTGGGATAGCTTACTGTTCCTTCTGAGGGAGCATTAATGCCAGCGAGGATGTACATCAGTGTCGATTTCCCCGCACCATTTCGACCCACCAAACCGATGCGCTCTCTTTTCCCAATAAATAGATTAAGCCCTTCAAATAAGGTCCTGTCACCGAAGTGAACTCCAAGTTGTGTTACTGTTAGCATTGGATTGCAAAGGTCGTAAATAAAAAGCGGGAGGCCTTTTGGCTTCCCGCTTTACGATAACGTATAAATAATGTGTTAGTAATGCCAGAGATCATGTTCTAAAATGAACAATTCCTCCTTGATTCTTTCTGACTCAGCCAAAGCATCCATTCCACGGGCAAATTCACCTACAGACCTGTCATAAACATTTGACTGTTTTACGATATAGCTAGAGAAGTAACGTTTCTGAAAGAGATCTTCATATGTCCTTCTTTGGGCATCATTAAACAAGTTAAATACATCCGCATTTGCAAAAACATATCTACATTCAGGATAATACAACCAGAATAGGGGTGCAAATCCCATGCTTTCACCATCTCTGTCATAGTCTTCTATCATGGGAGCAATACCAATGATACGAACATAACGCTCGCTACGCTGTCTATCCCAAATCCAATCTTCTTTCAGTCGGTACCTGGTAATTTTTTCAGATTCAATTGGAGTTACAACCTCTTTAAATCCAATTTTCTCACCGAATTCGTCCCATTCATCAATTCGTTCTATCGGATTTAAAATCGTACGAATACTGTCAGGAGACAATGGCATTGTAAATTCATCTTCATCACCTATGGGTCCAGTGCTGTAGGCTATCAATGAACCTTCAATGAGCAGCCCCTCACGGATGACATCAAATAAATTGCTTCTGTCTTCGATTGCGTCAATCGGGTAGTAGTAAGGATGGTTGATTTTTTGCTTCAAGTCCATTTCTTGCCATACTCGTCGGAAGTACATCACATCAGCTTCACGCAAATATGGGTATGGGATCACCCTTTTAGTCAGGTTAGTTTCCTTGACATACGCACCGTCAAGGACGTTTTGTACTTGAGAATTGCTCTCAAATGATAGAGCAAAAAGAGCGATAGCTAGTAATGTGTACTTGAATAAATGACTCATTATTTTAAAATTTAGCTGGTGATTTTAAGTTTTAAAGATGAAACCATACGTTCAGTGCCGTCAGGCATGCCTACAATGATATCTTCAAAATAAATGGTGTTACCTCTTTTAACCCTGTTTAAAAGCGCCTTCATATCTGAAGTTATTTTGTTGTTGGGAGAGTTAAGTTCTTTAAATGTTCCATCCTTGCTTAGTCGAATTGTGAAGCTCTTCACACGTACTTGAACATCAAAGTCAAAGTTGTCCATCTTAGCTGCAAGTGGCGCAAATGAGATGACTTCATTCTTTGTGATTGTCCTGTTAGATGGTTTTTTCCCTGCCCAAAACGGGATTGGATCAGGAATGCGTTTAACCCTAAATTCAGCATTTCCAAGGTTACTCATACTTCCATCAGGCATTTCTCCTTTGACAGAAATAGTTGCTTTTTTGTTAGATGATGAATTGGATGGCTCTACAACGTATGTACCATCGGATTGTCTTTTAATTTTGTGTCCACTAGAAATTGAAACTTGTAGTTTGTCACTAGGAACTCCTGGAACACTTACTTCGACCGGGTTAGGAACACCTCGGTAGAAAACATTCATTTTAGTTGGTGAAACAACCAATGCTGCTTCAGCTACCGTAACCACTGGAGTGAAAAATGGCTGAGATTGCATATCACCTTCAGGGCCCTGGTACCGTATTAAACCTTTGTAGCTGTAATCTCCAAGGCTCATTCCTTTTGTAGGCAGTGTAAGCATACCTTGTCCTTTATCATCGACAGGCAAGGCTGTAAGTCCCAGACCTTCGTAATCAAGAACAGTTGAATCCATTCCATCCCACTTTTTGTCGTCAATGTAAACTTGAGGCACCCTTGTTCGATCAAATGCAGCCAATAAAATAGTCGCTCTTAAAGAGTCTCCTCGCAAAACGTAGCTGGTTTGTGGAATTGTCAATGGCATGACTTCAGAAAACTTCAAACTCTTAGCTTCAATCCCACCTAACAACCATGAAAGAGCATCTTCTTCAGCATCTTGTACATCGATGATCATCTTAGACATGAGAGGTATTACAGCAGCCAGAGGAACATCATAGAAATTTGCAGCTTCCCAAAGTACCTCCTGACCATCTTCCATTTCGTTCTCGAAGGAGAACCTTTCGTTTAATGATTTAAGTGTGCTTTCAGGCATCGTTCGTTTGATGCCATTGATGTCTGTGACTTCAATAGTCGTCAAGTATTCCCGATAGCTTTCAATCGCAATTTTTAAACCATTTGCAGTCCACTCGCCTTCTTTAGGCCTCTGTGGTTCGGAACCCATCATGTAGGTCGTCAATGCTTGAAATTCATCTTTTTTACTGATGTACTTCAGGTTTAAAACGGTATCGTTTCCAAGTTCATCTGTTCCGAAATATTTTTCAAAATCCAGAGGTTCTTGTATATCAAAATCACCTTCGGATGTTGCCAAACAACGTGCTTTAAGTTTTGTAATAAAGGTAATCAGTGTTTCTGATTGGTTGACGATAGACTGAGCTTCATCGAAAAACGGTCCAACTTTTTCCTGATTACTGTGGTATTTTAATTCTAAAGAAGTGTAGGTGTCGTTAATTTTTGCTGACAATGTTTCTTGAGTAGTCCTCAGACTATTTTCAACTTTAACAAAACCATTAAGCACTTCTTTTGAAATATTTAAGGCTAGCAAAGCGGTAAGGACGAGGTACATCATCCCTATCATCTTTTGCCTTGGGGTCTCTTTTCCTCCTGACATGGTTTATTTATTTTTATTCATGTAGGATTAACTACGGTTGCCCATAGCATTGAGCATGTTTCCGTAAACGGTGTTTAAAGAAGCTAGGTTTTCAGCAAGCGCAGCGATGTGCTCCTTGTATGCCTTGGTATCCTCAACACTGTCGTTGAGTGTTTTCACCAATTCTCCCATTCCAGCATAAAGTTCTTTGTTTTCATTTAGCTGTTGAAGCTGCATTTCATACATAGAATTTAAAGAGGTAAGGTTTTCGTTCATACGTTCCAGGTTCTTCCCAGCGTTTGAAGATGAATCTTGGGATCCCACTAAGCCAGTCAATGAAGAAGCAACCCCTTCATATGTGTCTGCCATTTCGTCAACTCTGTTTGATGCTTTCACCAATGAGTCACTAAATTTCTGAGTTGATCCAGCAGCGTCAGCCATAGAACTCATTTTAGATGCTTGGTCCCCCAAATTTCTCATGCCATCTCCTAAATTTTGTAGAAGTGTTTCATCGATATTGGCATCAGTAAGTAGAGAGTCTAATTCTTGAACAGCTGTTTTTGACTCTTCACCAGTCGCAAGTTGTGGGTAAACCAATGTCCAATCCGGATCAGACAATGGAAGTGGTTCGAATGCGGAGAAGAAAAAGATCAACGCCTCGGTTCCCAATCCGGCGATAAGCATCTCAGAGGCATACTCCCAGTGTTGTATTTTAAATAAAGCACCGATAATTACTACTGACGCTCCGATTCCGTAGAGCTTAGCCATCAGCTTCTTCCAACTTTTTGATCCTGGTTTCATTTTCTTTGTTTTGTTGTTATACAAATAGCCATTGAGGATAAGTCAATAAACTATATTTTTAGGTATTGTTTTTTATTTATTTTGCAGTTTAATTCCACTCTTCTTTAGGTCCAGACTTGCCTCGTCCTAGGTAGGACATGACAGATCGGAATCCAATAAAAGCTTTTGCTGTGTCACTGTATTCATAAGATCTTGTTCCAGTTTGGCAGTAGTAGCCAATGTCTTTCCAAGATCCACCACGTGTTACTTTTCTATGAAGTGCAGCAGAATCGTCAATTTTTGCGTGGTATACATAATCAGGTGCTAAATCAAAAGCAAAGTCATAGACAGTTTCGTCAAAAGCAGTGTTTGTCCATTCGGCAACGTTTCCAGCCATGTTGTACAATCCATAATCATTTGGACTGTACGATTCAACAGGCGCTGTGTATGCGTTTGCATCTTCAACATAGTCTCCACGCATTGGTTTGAAATTGGCCAAAACACAACCCTGTTCGTTTCGAATGTAAGGTCCACCCCATGGGTATGGAGCTAGATTGCGACCTCCACGAGCTGCAAATTCCCATTCTGCTTCAGAAGGAAGTCTGAACTTTTGAATATATGTTTGACCTTCTTTTTGCCTCCATTCATTCATAATTTGAGTTCTGTAAGCGTTGAATGCTACAGCTTGACCCCATGTAACACCTACAACAGGATAGTCGTCATATGCCGGATGCCAAAAGTAATTCTCTGCCAGGGGCTCGTTGTATGCGTAAGTGTAATCATGTGCCCAAACTAAGGTGTCTGGATAAACATTGATGGTTTCCTCAATCACAAATTGTGATCTGTCAGAATACCTTTGAACAGAATGCAGTTGATTTAATTCATTCACTTCGCCATATTCCTCATCCCTTGCGTCTTTGTTCGCCGCTTTAGCGATGTTAAACCAGTAATATCTGTAGTTAAGTTTACGTGTATCGATTTCCTTTCGGTTGTAAAACCTATCAGAACCTTGTAAGTAGTACTCATCATAAAGTACTTCAAAAATATCTTCGTCTGTCCAATCAATAGGCGTTTCCCAATTCAGGACATATCCTTTGTCAATAAATCTATCAAGTTCTATTCCAGCTTCATTTTCTGAGTAGAAATAACGTTCATCATCATTTTCAGCCAATGTGTTTAAGAACAGTGAATCTCTAACATAGTTTACAAACTGACGGTATTCATTGTTCGATATTTCATGAACATCCATGTAAAATGCCGGTATCGTAACTGTTTTAGCACGTGTATTTAGAGCGTATGGAACATCTTGATCACTTGGCCCCATTGTGAAGGATCCGAAGTGGATGTAATTCATACCGTATGGGTTAGCTTGATCCCAGTATTCACGAGGGTGAACACCTACGAGCTCGCCTTGAGGTCCCATATAGCATCCAGCAAGCAGAGCTGGAATTATGAGTATCAGAAGAAACTTATTCATATGGTAAATTCTTGTAGTTAGTAATAATGAAGTACGCATGAAACGCTTCGAAGGTTTCTTTTATTATAAAATCCTCGGATTTGCGTACCTGTTTAAGATGGGTGTCGACTCAAATTTGAAGCTATAAGAGAGGAATATTTCATGTGACCCTGATGAAAACGACTGAAGTTCTGAAGTTGTCACGTCAAATGAGTATCCCAGTCTAAAGAGTTGTTCTTTGTAATTCGTAGCATCCTTGTCAATCATTTTATATTGGAATCCTACTATTGGAGCGATTGCATCGCCAGGTCTCCAAGAAACACCCGCCCATATCATTTCGTTGTAAAGAACGTTGACATTCATATCTATTGCAGATGCATTGAGGTCAGTTTTTGCGAGTATATTCGTCCTAAGCACGAGTGCATCACCATCGAGGGGATAGTTGTACCCACCCATAGCGTATAAATGTCTGCTGGGTGTAATGCTCATTTCAGTGAACTCAGTTTCTGCCAGGTGAGTCATTGACAGCCCTGCATAAAAAGTTTTAGGCTTGGATATATAGATACCCAAATCCACATCAACAGCTGAAGATTGGTTGTCATTCTGCGGAATAGCTTGGTCAGATGCCCAAGGGTCAATTGAGATCCATTCAGTAGCAAACGATTTGCTGAAATAACTAACAGACATGCCCAAACTCATTTTTGTTCCGTTTGCAAAAGGTGACAAAGTGTATGCATACCCCAACTTCATCATCGTATTGCTTTCATATCCGAGCTCATCTTGATAAAACTGGATTCCAAATGCACCTGGAATAAACCCAACTTGGCCATCTACGTTTAACAGTGATGTGACCGGTGAGCGATCTAGTCCATTCCATTGATTTCTGTAGAAACCATTAATGTTCGTCAGGTCGGATTGTCCAGCAGCGGCAATGTTAGACACGACATGGTCCATGTACCATTGGGTGAACTGAGGGTCTTGTTGTGCGCTCATAGATGAGGCAAACACGACAAAAAGAAGTGCTGTTATATAGCTACGCATCATGTTAACTCGTTGGTTTTCAATTTTTTCACAGGTTTCGGCGTACACCGAGTGTGGAAAGATACGGAATTTTTTGGATATCATCACGCTAGCTTTTGATACGTTCTCCACCATCTGTCTGGTAATTCACCCTCAGCGGCCTCTTGATAATCTTCATATGAGCATGGCACAAGGTGGTGGTGATCTTTGTTGTTTTTCTTTGAAGTTGGTATAGGTACATCCATCCACCACCTGTCACTCCTTGACGATTTGTAGAATGCGACTTCATGGTCTTTGCCCTGTAAATCCACTAAATATTTTGTGTATTCATCGACATTGCATTTAGGATAATCTCCAGTTTGGCTGAAGATTCCATCAAGCATGTGCCACAAAACCTGAGCGGCCAGATGCCCCCCTCTTCCCCTGTCATCAAGATCGGGGTTGTGCTCGAAAAGTCCAAGGGCCATCATTTTGTCGCTTAAGCCCGCGTATCTGGCCAGCTGACAAATTTGAGAAGATGAGAACCCATTTGGTCCGGCATGTGTTGATGCTGGATGATCAGATGCCCTAATGGACGATAAGTCGAATGATGCTAAATCAGCATCTCTCAATGTAGGTTCAACAAGCTTGTGGTTGCTGTGTGCTTTGCCAAGTCTTATGGCCTCAAATTGTAGCCTTTCAAGCAGTTCTAAGGTATCGGGATCTGTCAAATATCCTTGATGACCAATGTTTACATAGTCAAATAAAAAGTTGGGCTCATGTAAAACAATTCGATTCATGTAATTCCTTGAAGTATGCAATTCAGGATCACCTCCAAAATCCAATCTTGAATCTACACTGACAACGTTCATGGGTCTTCCAACTGACTCCAATGCTGAATAAATTGAATATGTTAAATCTTGACCTCCTCCTAAAACGATTGGGATCACGCCCATTTGAATTAATTCAGAAACCAGATCTTTTACAGCTCTTTCAGTGTCTGCGCTGTCTAATCCTGCTCTGATGTCTCCCAAATCAACTGTAGGTGCCCAACGCGTTGGTGGTGTAAGTCTGTAAAGCCAATTTCGTATTGCATCAGGAGCAGCTGCACAACCTTCATTGTCTCCACTATTTCTTCCATCATTAACTCCGAAAATGGCCACCCTACATCCTTCAATTGAAGGCTGGTGGTCAAAGCGATGTATTTCGATCCTGTCAGCTATTCTAGCTGAACCCTCGGCATTGCTAAAGACCGGTTGGTCGACCGGCTGTAATAGATCAAATATTCGTTCGCTCATCCTTAGAAATCAGTGTGACAATACAATTTCGTACAATTACTCGCAAGTTTAAGCATACATCTGAATGCAAAAACGCCAACATCAAACTATCAGTTCACACTGAATTGTTACTTCCTACTTTTTGGAGCTCTTTTTTTCTTTTGAGGGCGATTGTCATGTAAGACGATAAGTTCTTGAGCACGAGTCCAGTCTATGGCGTTGTAATCCTCCTCTTTGGGTATTTTTACGTTTTTCTTGCCGGCTTTGATAAACGGCCCCCAACGTCCATTAATAATCCGAACAGTCTCATCTTCCTCATAAACTTTCAATAAAGCCGCTGCATCAGCGGCCTTTTTTTCTTCAATGAGCTCGATTGCTCTCGATAAATCTAAGGTATAAGGATCGTCATCGGTGTCCTTTTTAATCGAAACGAATTTGCTGTTGTGAACTACATAGGGACCAAATCTACCAATAGAAGTTGAGACAACCTTGCCTTCATATTCTCCAAGTTTTCGAGGCAATTTGAACAACATTAAAGCTTCGTC